>CAXSGV010000153.1:3060-13039 GCA_964236615.1 uncultured Polyangiaceae bacterium | reverse complement strand
CCTCACTGTTCGGGGGTTCCCGGCCCAGCGTAGGGTTGGCGGCTCCGGCTCGCGCACCATCCGGTTCCGGCCCGCGCTCGTGTTCGGTGCGCGCCACGCCAACGAGGCGATCGGCATTCTCGAGGACGCGTGCAAGGCGCTGGACTGAAGGCAGGTCTCCCGCGGCTGACCGCCTTCTACTCGGACGCGTTCATGGTCGACATCGGCCAGCACGTGATGCCGATGCGGAAGTTCGGCCTCGTGAAGCAGGCCGTCGTTCGTCGCGGGCTCACCCCGCCGGTGGTGTTTGCCGAACCAACGCCGGCGACCGACGAAGATCTGCTGCGTGCCCACACGCGCGAGTACGTGACCGCGATCGCCAGCGGCGAGCCACGCGCGCTCGCGGAGTCGCAGAAGTTTCCGTGGTCGGCCGAGCTCGCGCGTGCGGTGCGTCTCACGAACGGCGCCGCAATCGAAGCCTTGGGCGCGGCGCTCGACGACGGCATCGCGTGCGCGGTCGCAAGCGGCTACCACCACGCGCACGCCGATCACGGCGAAGGCTTCTGCACCTTCAACGGTCTCGTCGTCGCCCTCGAGCACGCCAAGGCACACGGGCGCATCGAGCGTGGGCTCGTGATCGATCTCGACCTCCATTACGGCAATGGGACGGCGTCGCTGCTCGCTTCACGCCCGGACTTCCACGCGCTGTCGATTTACGGCTCTTGGTACAAAGCCAACAAGGCGTCGCCCGACGTCTACTCCGAGCGCGCGAAAGACACCGACAACGCACGTTCGATCGCCGTCACGAACGGCGCGACCGGCTCGCAGTACCTCGAGATCCTCGACGGCGCGCTCGGTGATGCGATCGATCGCGCGCGCCCCGACGTGCTGCTCTACCAAGCGGGGGCCGATCCCTACCGCGAGGATCCGTATTCACCGCTCGACGTCGGGGTGGCCGATCTCGAGGAGCGCGACACCCGCGTCTTCATGGCCGCAAAGGCGTCCGGTATCCCCATCGCGTGGGTGCTCGCCGGCGGCTACACGAAGGACGTGACGAAGGTGGTCGAGGTGCACGCAAACACCTTCGCCGCGGCCGTGCGAGTCTTCGCCGGAAGCTGAGTCAGCGCATCAGGAGCAGATCGCCGAGCTCGCGACGCCGCCCTTGTTCTTGCACTGCGTCTCGCAAAAGGACTTCCCGCTGCAGACCTTGTTGATGCACACGCGGTTGGTGGCGGTGTCGCTGCCGCTGCCGTCGTTGCACTTGCAGGAGGCGGGCTTGCAGTCGTCAGTCGTTGCGCACGTGCCGCCTTCGCCGGCGCCCGTGCACGGGGGCCCACTCGTCGTGCTGGTGGAGTCGCTCGCGCAAGCGACGAGCGCGAGCGCGCCGAGGAAGGAAAACGCAAGGAGATGGCGAAACGGGAAGAGGTTCATGCTCGCGAACATAACCCGATTCCCACGGGAGCTGCTCTCAGCTGGTGCGTGTCGTGTCGCGGCGTGCACGGCGCGCGCGCCGCGATTCTTCGCGCGAGCGTGGCGCAGGCAAGCCCTCCCACGTGAAGGCCTGGTTACGGTTGGCGTAGACGTACGCAGGCCGTGCTTCGAGCTCGCGGGCGATCGCGGCGAGCGCATCCTCGAGGTACGACGGGGTCTTCGCTATCAGCTCGGCGGTCGCGCTTTTCAGGTACTCGAGCGTCCCCGGCATGTTCGGGTAGTAGCGCGCGTAGACCGTGTGCCGGAAAAGCTTCTTCAGACGCTTGAGGTTTTTCGCACCGGTCGGCAGCGGCAGAAGCTGCACGTAGTTTTTGCTCTTGGCGCGCTCCTCGAGGCGATCGAGCACGAGCTGCAAGCTGCTCGCGAGCGTGTCGGGTGCGCAGTGGCACGCGAAGTCGTCGTAGAGCAAGCGCATCACCGCGCGCGCCTCGTCGATGGGCAAGAGCGCGCGCTTCTCGCGGCCGATGCGGCGCAGCAAGACCATGAACGGAATCGCGCGGTCGCCTGTCTTCTTCACCACGCCGGGCTCGCGAAAGTCGGGCTGGAGGTAAGGGAAGTGGTGAGGGTCGATCGCGTCGAAACCCCCGCGGCCGTAGAACAAGATGCGTTGCCACGAGATGCGATCTTCGGGTGAAAAATATTCCATCTCCGCTGCCAGATCGATCCGCATGCCGAAGTTCTTTCCGGGCGCGTTCGGAAGCGGGACCTCTATCTTGCCGAGCTCCTGAAGGTCCTTCAGGTACTGGATCGCGATCTCCATCGGCGCGGTGCGCAGCCAGTACGAGAGCACCGTGCCGCGTGCGTCCGGTACCATGAAGATATGGGACAGATAGACCACGCACAGGTCGCTCGCGTACGCCGGGTTGACGAGGATCGAGCCGTCGCGAACCCCGCGGATGTTGCCCTCCTTGTCCTTCGCGACGAGCAGGAAGTAGCGAATGAACGTGCCCGTCTCCGTGGGCTCGTAGGAGTCGTCCTGCAAGAACTGCCGAATCGCCTCTTCGCGCTCCATCTCGCCGACGGGCCCGAAGGCGTCCCACAAGAGGTCGAACGCCGCCCGGAAGTCGGGGTGGTCGGGGCTCTCGATCGACCAGATTTCGTAGCGCCGTGTCTCGCGCTCGACCATCTCGACGACGTCTTGATGAAAGAGATCGGCAAGACAGAGGCGGACACGCTTGGCAGTCTGGCGGTCCACTCCGGTCACGGTCGGGAGCTTCACACGAGTCCGGTTGCGTGAGCAACGGTACGTTCGACGACAACCGCTCCCTGTGGTGGGCGACCGCCAACGCGCGCTCAGCCGAGCCATGGGTCGCGTCGCCGTCGCTCACCGGTGACATCGACTGCGATGTGGCGATCGTCGGTGGCGGCTTCACCGGCGTGTCGACTGCGTACCACCTCGCGCGACGATTTCCGGGCAAGCGCGTGGTGCTCCTCGAGGCGCGGCACCTCGGAAACGGCGCGAGTGGACGCAACGGCGGGCTCGTCCTCAACTGGGTCAACGGCGTCGACACGCGCGATCTCGCGATGGCTCGCCGGATCTTCGACACGACCAAGGCCGCCATCGACGCGATCGAAGCGCGCATCCGAGAACACGGGCTCGACGTCCCGTTTCGGCGCGACGGCTGCCTCGACGTGCTTACCGACTGGCGCCGCGCCGAGGCCGCAGCACACGAGGTCGATCGATTGCGGAGTGCAGGTATTCCGGTGCGCTTCGTCGCCGGAAAAGAGCTGGCGGCGCTCGGGCGATTCGAGGGCGTCACCGGCGCAATCTTCGACCCCACCGCGGGGCAAATCGACGGCCTCGCGCTCGTTCGCGCCATGCGGCCCGTCCTCGAGGATCTCGGCGTCCATGTTCATGAAGAGACGCCGGTCACCGAGATCGTCGAGGGCGAGACCATCACGCTCAGCACGCCGAACGCGCGCGTACGCGCCAAGGCGATCGTCCTCGGCACGAACGCGTACACGCCACGACTCGGCTACTTCGCGCACGGCATCGTGCCTCTCCATTCGCACCTGGTGTCGACCGAGGCCCTCGCGCCCGAGGTCTGGGAAGAGCTTGGCTGGAGCCGGCAGCTCGCGGGCTTCAGTGACGATTTCGATCGCGTCGCCTACGGCGGCATGACGACGCGCGGTGAGCTCGTCTTCGGTGGCGGGAGCAACGACGCCTATGCCTACGGCTTCGCGAGCGGCACTGCCTACCGCGGCGACGCCAGGGCGGCCTTCGACGCGATCGAGCGGACGCTTCACCGCTACCTGCCCCGCCTCGCCAAGCGACGCGTTGCCATCGCGCACCGGTGGACAGGGCCCGTCGCGCTGACGATGAGCCGCGTGTGCACGATGGGCGTGCAAGGCGCGCACAAGAATGTGTATTTTGCACTCGGCTACAGCGGCCACGGGATCACGCTCGCGAACCTCGCCGGCGAGGTCCTCACCGACATCTACGCAGGGGACGATGCGAAGTGGCGCGGGCTGCCGTTCTACCAGCAGCGCCTGCTCTGGGTTCCGCCGGAGCCGTTTCGTTGGGTCGGCTACCAGGCGTACACGCGCGTCACCGGACGGTCGCCGCGCCGCCAGCTCTGAGGCTCGGATGCCTGTGAGGGCGCGGTGGCCGTGGTAAAGCTCGGGGCATGCTTCGTCCCGCCATCGTCTGCTTGGCCGCGTTGTTCGGTGCCTGTTCGAGCTCCTCCACAGCGGCGAAGGCAGTGCCCGACGCCGGGCTCGCCGACGCCGCGGCCGACGCGACACCCCTGACGCCGCCACCCGATCCGCTGCTCCCCGGCTGCACGCTCGATACCGGCCCCACCGCCGTGACGGTCGATCCTGCGGCGAAGACCGACCCCATTGGCGGCGCGGACAAGTTCACGGTCGCGCAGGCGCTCGCAGGATTTCCGGCGAGCACCGGCAAGCTCACGGCCCTCATTCGCACCGAGCAAGGCGCGATTCGATGCGAGCTCTCCGAGTCGATCGCGCCCGTGTCGGTCGCGAACTTCGTCGGGCTCGCGCGCGGCACGCGTCCTTACAAATCGGGCACGTGGAAGGTCGGTCGCTTCTACGACGGGCTCGTGTGGCACCGCGTGGTCCCCGACTTCGTCATTCAAGGCGGCGACCCGCTCGGAAAAGGGACTGGTGGCCCCGGCTACGATCTGACCGACGAGAACCACGTCGACGAGCCGCTCGGAACCCTCGCGATGGCAGCCGCCGCGAAGCCGAGCGGCAGCCAGTTCTATGTCGTCGTGGGAACGGGGCCGGCGGCCGACTACAACGTCTTCGGCACCTGCACGACCGATGTCGCCGTCGCTATCGCGAACGTTCCGCGCGATGCCGCCGACCACCCGGTCACGCCGGTGCACATCCAGCGCATCGACATCGCGCGCTGCCCCTGAGAAGGGTTCGATCGCGCAGACCCTGGCGTTTGATTAGGATGGCGGCCATGCCCTCGACCGGCCCGCTCCGCTACACACTCTGGATCGACAACAAGGACGTCCCCGCGATCGCGGGCGAGACCTTCGAGACGCCGAACCCCGCGACCGGCGACGTGCTCGCGACGGTCGCGCGCGGCAAGAAGGCGGACGTCGACGTCGCGGTGAAGGCTGCGTCACGCGCGTTCGGCCCCTGGTCGAAGATGGATCCCAACGAGCGCACGCGGATCCTATGGAAGGCGGGCGAGCTCGTCATGGCCAAGCTCGAGCACCTCGCGCGCATCGAAGCGATGGACACGGGCAAGCCGCTGGCGATGGCGCGCCTGATCGACGTGCCGCGCACCGCCGATACGTTCTTCTACTTCTCCGGCTGGGCGACCAAGCTCGGCGGCGAGACGATTCCGGTGCGCGGGCCGTTCCTCAACTACACGCTCCGCGAACCGCTCGGCGTCATCGGCGCGATCATCCCCTGGAATTTCCCGCTGCTCATGGCGGCGCGAAAGATTGCGCCGGCGCTCGCGGTCGGCAACACGGTGATCTTGAAGCCGGCCGAGCAGGCGTGCCTCACCGTCATCGAGCTCGCGAAGATCCTGGCCGAGGCCGGCGTCCCCGAGGGCGTCGTCAACGTCATCACCGGCTTCGGCGAGGAAGCGGGCGCTGCGCTGGTCGAGCACCCGGGCGTTGCGAAGATCTCGTTCACCGGCGGCACCGAAACCGGCCGCGCGATTGTTCGTGCGGCCGCGGGCACGCTCAAGAAGGTGACCCTCGAGCTCGGTGGCAAGAGCCCGAACATCCTCTTTGCCGACGCCGACGTCGGGGCCGCAGCGAAGGCGGCGGTGACAGCTGCATTCTACAACCAAGGCGAGCTGTGCACCTCGGGCAGCCGCTTGCTCGTCGAGAAGAGCGTGCACGATGAGGTGCTCGAGGTCGTCGCCGCGGGCGCGCGTGCCCTCGTCACCGGCGATCCGATGGATCCGAAGACGCAGCTCGGTCCGCTCGTTTCCGCGGAGCACAAAGAGCGTGTCGTCGGGTTCATCACGAAGGGGCAGGACGAGGGCGCCAAGCTCGAGCTCGGCGGCGCGCGGCAGGGCAGTGGCTTCTTCGTCGATCCCACGGTCTTCTCGAGCGTGAACGAGACGATGACAATCGCGCGCGAGGAGATCTTCGGCCCTGTGCTCTCGATCATCCCGTTCGACACCGTGGACGACGTCGCACGCATCGCCGATGCAACCGAGTTCGGGCTCGCCGCTGGCGTGTGGACGAAGGACGTCGGGAAGGCGCACTCGCTCGCTGCGCGGCTCCGCGCAGGCACGGTGTGGATCAACACGTTCAACAGGTTCGACGCTGCGAGCCCTTATGGCGGCTACAAGCAGTCGGGCTACGGCCGCGAGAACGGGCGCGCCGTGCTCGAGGAGCTCACGCAGATCAAGTCCGTTTGGGTGCAGCTCACGTGAGCGACGCCGAGAGCGAGCGGTTCCAAGGGCAAGCGCTCGTCACGCTCAAGCTCGCCGCCGAAGATGCCGCGTGGCTCACCGGTCGCGGCTACGAAACCGGTCGCGTGATCGATCTCGTCGCCTCGCACCACACGCTGGACGCGGCCTCGCGCCTCGCGGTCGCGCGCGGTATCTGTTCCGAGCCGCAGTACCGTCGTCGCGCCGCGCGCGAGATGATGGACGAGGACGTGATGAAGCGACCGCTGGCGATCGACGCGCTCGATCTCCTGTCGACGCTCTCGGCGGCCGTCGGCCAGCGGTGGCTGCTCGCGCGCATCGACGGAAGCTACGCTCTCCTCGACGAGGCGCCGGCGCTCGATGCGAAGGAGATCGATCCTGCGTTGATCCGTTTGGCCGCGGCCTTCAAAGAGCTCAAACCGAGCAAGGTCGTCTTCTACGTGCGCGAGGCGACGCCCGAGTCCGCGGTCGCGAAGGAGCGCATCACGGCGGGTGCGAAAGCGTGGAAGGCAGCGACGACCGTCGAGCTCGTCGTCGATCCGAGCAAGCCTCTCAAGAAGGCGGCGGGGGCGGTGAGCTCGGATGCGGACGTGCTCGACGCTTGCCCGACCTGGTTCAACCTCGCCGGCTACGTCATCGGGCGTATGGAGAGCGTGCGCGCTCTTCGTCTTCTCTGATGGGCATCTGTGCGTTTCCCCCCTCGTGGATGTGGGGCTTCAGCATCGTCGGCGCCGTGTTCTCGATCCTCACCGCGAGCACCCTCGTCTTTCGCCACAAGCAGCTGCGATTCACCGCGACGGTGACACTCATCCTTGGCTTGGCGACGCTCTTCGCGACGTTGCTCGGTCCGTTCTACGCCCTCTCGCAGATGGGCGACACGGGTGGCATCGACGACGTCGCCGAAGCCTCGCTGCGCTGGCGTGCGTTCCACCAGTGCTTCGCGGAGGGCGGCATCGGCGCCGTCATTCCGCTGTTCTTCGGTTCGCTCGGGCTGATCGTCGACCGCGTTGCCCGCGCGCGGGCCGAGCCGCCCCCGTCGATCCCCCCGGTGTTACCGCCTTCCTGATTCCGCACACCCAATCGCCGTCACGTCCGTAGGAAGCGTCCAAGCCATGACTTTTCGCCACGCCGTCTTGATCTCGATGTGCGCGGTGCTCGCGCTCGGGTGCCCCGGACAGAAGCCCGCCCTCGTCGCCTCGAACCCCGTCGTCAAGCCAAGCCCTGACTCGGGCGATGGCTGGCGCGTGTCGAAATCAGGGCTCGGGTTTCGCCTGAGCGAGGCCGATGAGAACGCAGGCAAGGACCTTCATCCGATCGCGAAGTCGACGCCGCTGTCGGAGGTCGACACGAAGAAGGTCCTCGACCGCATGCCGAAGCTCGCGGCCGAGCCCGACGACGCGAAAGAGTTCGCCCTCCGCGCAAAATCGCTCCCCGCGCCGCGCACAGGCAAGACGATCTCGGAGACGTTTCCGCCGCCGCTCCCCCCGCAGGCCGCGCCCCAGGTTGCCGCAGGTCCCCTGACGATCGCGCGCAAGGCGCCCGAGGGTCCGATCGAGCTCGCGCCGCGTCTGTCGGTCAGCTTCTCGCAGCCGATGGTGCCCATCACGTCGATGGATGATTTGTCGAAGTCGCCGCCCCCCGTGAAGCTCACGCCGCTTCCGCCGGGCAAGTGGCGTTGGATCGGCACGCAGACGGTCCTCTTCGATCCCGATCCGAAGGAAGCGCGCAAAGGCGCGGGCGGCTTTCCGATGGCGACCGAGTACCAGGTCGAGGTGCCCGCGGGCACCACGTCGCAGAACGGCAGCAAGCTCGCGACGGCGGAAAAATGGACGTTCACGACGCCCGCCCCAAAGGTCGTGCAGTCGTTCCCCTCGAGCTCGGGTGGCGGCGGATCGCCTGTCGGCCTCGAGCCGCTCCTCTACCTCGCGTTCGATCAAGCGATCGATCCCGCGGCGATGCTCAAGAGCATCGAGGTCTCGGGCAACCCGGGCAAGCGCATCGCGCTTCGTCTTGCCGACGCCGACGAGGTCGAAAAGGACAACCGCGTGCGCCAGATGTCGAAGGCGGCGATCGCGGGGCGCTGGCTCGCGTTCCGCGCGTCCGAGCGCCTGCCCGCTGCCGCGACGATCGTCGTGAAGGTGAAGAGCGGAGCGCCCTCTGCCGAGGGGCCGCGCACGACCGATCAGGATCAGGTCTCTCAGTTCCACACCTTCGGGCCGATGAAGCTGACCGAGCACCGCTGCGGCTGGGACAAGTCGTGCCCGCCGATGATGCCCTGGTACGTCCAGTTCTCGAACCCGGTCGATCTCAAGGCCTTCGACAAGAAGATGGTCAAGGTCGACCCCGAGCTTCCGGGAATGAAGGTGACGGCCTCGGGCCAGAGCATCACCGTGACGGGCCGCGCGAAGGGCAAGACGACCTACAAGGTCACGTTCGTGTCGGCGCTGCCCGACGTCTTCGATCAAACGCTCGGCAAGGACGAGACGGTCACCTTCGACGTCGGTCCGGCTGTCCCCGCGCTCTTCCCCGAAGACAAGGAGATGATGGTCAGCGACCCCTCCGGTGGAGGAAAGGTGCCCGTCTTCAGCGTCAACCAGCCTGCCATTCGCGTTCGCCTTTACGCCGTAAAGCCCGAGGACTTCCGTCGCTACCAGGAGTGGCGCCAGAAGTGGGATTACGAGCAGAAAAACCCCGAGCCGCCGGGCCGCCTCGTGCAGACGACGACGATCCGGCCGAGCGCCGCCGCCGACACACTCGCCGAGACCTCGATTGATCTCGCGCCCGCGCTCACGAAGGGGCTCGGCCAGGTGATCGTGATCGCCGAGGGCACCGCGCCGCCGCGTTACCCCGGCCAGCGCGATTGGTTCCGCTCCTGGGTGCAGGTCACCGGCATCGGCCTCGACGCGTTCGTCGATCATGGTGAGGCGCTCGCGTGGACCACGTCGCTGTCGACCGGCGCGCCGCTCGGGGGCGTCGAAGTCGCCGTCACCTCGGGCATGGCGCCGGTGAAGTCGGGCGCCGATGGCCTCGCGCGTCTCCAGCTCGCGATGACGGGCGAGGTGCTCACAGCGCGCGTCGGCAACGACGTCGCGTTCATCACGGACCCGTACGGCCAGAGCTTCAAGAAGAGCGATCGTGCGGACCAGGTGCGCTGGTTCGTGTTCGACGATCGCAAGACCTACAAGCCGGGTGAAGAGGTTCGCATCAAGGGGTGGGTGCGGCGCGCCGGCTTGGGGAAGGGGGGCGACCTCGGGCTCGTCGCGGGCGCGAAATCCGTGACGTGGAAGGTCACCGATCCGCGCAACAACGAGATTGGCAAAGGCACGGCCACGCTCGACGCGTCGGACGGGCTCGACGCCGCGTTCAAGCTGCCCGATGCCGCGAATCTCGGCTACGCGCAGGTGCACTTGCACCTCGACGGGGCGAGCGGCGTCGAGAACCTCGACCACACGCACGGCTTCTCGTTGCAGGAGTGGGCAACGCACCGGCTCGAAGCGCTCAAGCAGGTGCCGGCCGACGCCGAATGGTACGCGAGGAACAGCGCGTCGGTGATCAACCGGTATATCGAGGCTATCTCTTGAGGGTTGCGCCGGTCGTAGGCCGTCTCGCGGTAGCGGTGGCTCTCCTCCTCCGGCGTCA
>CAXSGV010000153.1:0-3050 GCA_964236615.1 uncultured Polyangiaceae bacterium | reverse complement strand
GGAACCTCGACCACACGCACGGCTTCTCGTTGCAGGAGTTCCGTCGTCCCGAGTTCGAGGTCAACGCGCAAGCGCCCGCGGGCCCGCATTACGTCGGCGGCAACACCGTCGCGACGGTGTCCGCGACCTATTACGCCGGCGGCGGCTTGCCGAGCGCGCAGGTCGACTGGCGTGTGACCCGCAGCGACGCGTCGTTCACGCCCCCCAACCGAAGTGAGTACTCGTTTGGTCGCGGCCCGCTCGGGTGGGGTTGGATGCAGGCGCGCGGCCGTTCCACGAAGAAGCGTGGGCCCGGAGCCGACGAGCCGCCGCCCACGACCGAGACCTGGACGTCGAAGACCGACGCGATGGGCAAGCACCGCCTGCGGCTCGATTTCGATGCGCTCGATCCGCCGTATGCGATGGATCTCGCGCTCCAGGCGTCGGTCACAGACGTCAACCGTCAGGCGTGGACCGCGCAGGCGAGCCTTCTCGTGCACCCCGCGAGCGAATACGTCGGCTTGAAACAGCAGAAATCATTCGTGCGTGCAGGCGAATCCATTCAAGTCGACGCCATCGTCGTCGACGTGGATGGCAAAGCGGTCGCGGGTCGCACCGTCACGATCGAGTCGGCGCGCGTCGATTTCGAGCAAGAGGGCGAGGAGTACGTCGAGAAGGAGAGGGACAAGGCCTCGTGCGCGTTGACCTCGACCGAGGCCGCACAGAAGTGCGCGCTCGCGACGAAGGACGGCGGCCGCTACCGCATCACGGCCATCGTGACCGACGAGAAGGGGCGTCGCAGCCGCACCGACACCGAGATCTGGGTGGTGTCCGACACGATGCCGAAAGATCGCGACCTCGCCGCAGGCGCCGTGAAGATCATCGCCGACAAGAAGGAATACAAAGCAGGAGACACCGCGGAGCTCCTCGTGATGGGCGCGTTTGCGCCCGCCGAGGGCGTCCTCACCATCGCGCGGCAGGGCATCGTCTCGGTGCAGCGCTTCTCGATGCGCGGCTCGACAGCGACGTTGAAGGTGAAGATCGATCCCGCGTGGGTCCCCAACGTCGTCGCTCACGTGCAGCTCGCGGGTACGGCGCCGCGCGAAAACGAAGATGGTGAGCCCGACGCGAAGCTGCCGAAGCGTCCGGCGTTTGGCGCGGGCACCATCGGCCTCGCGATTCCCCCCGAAGGGCGCACGCTCGAGATCCACGTCACGCCGCGCGAGCCGCGCATCGAGCCCGGCGGAACGACCGAGATCACACTCGACGTGAAGGAGCCTGGCGGCAAGCCCGCGGCGGGCGCGACGCTCGCCGTCGTCGTGGTCGACGAGGCGATCCTGGCGCTTTCGGGCTACAAGCTGCCCGACCCACTCGCGACCTTCTACGCCTCGCGCGAAGGCGACGTCCGCACGATGGCGCTGCGCAGCTTCGTCACCCTCGCGCGGCCGGACGTCGCACAGCTCAACAACGCGTCGATGCAGCGCTCGTACCGCGGTTCGCTCTCCGATCCCATGTCGGACTCGGTCGCTGCGACCGGCGGTGCGATGCCACCACCGATGATGCAAGCGCCCGCACCTGCGGCCTCGGCGAGCGCGGCGTCCACGACGCCGTCGGCGCCCGGCGCCATGAACAAGGAGGAGGCGAAGAAGGGCTACGGCGGGGGCGCGAGCGCAAACATCGCGATTCGGCAGGATTTTACGCCGATCGCAGCGTTCATCCCGCGCGTCGTCACCGACGGCTCGGGCAAGGCGAAGGTGCCGGTGAAGCTTCCCGACAACCTCACGCGGTACCGCATCATGGCCATCGCGGTGGCGGGTGAGAACAAGTTCGGGTCGGGCGAGTCGACCGTCACGGCGCGCCTGCCATTGATGGTGCGTCCGTCGGCGCCGCGCTTCTTGAACTTCGGTGACAAGTTCGAGCTGCCGGTCGTCGTGCAGAACCAGACCGATCAACCCATGACGGTCGACATCGCAGCGCGTGCATCGAACGCGGAGGTCGAGGCGACGGGCAAACGCGTGACCGTGCCCGCAAACGATCGCGTGGAAGTGCGCATGCTCGCGTCGGCCGTGAAGGCGGGCACGGCGCGGTTCCAGGTCGGCGCTGCCTCGGGTCAGTGGGCAGATGCGAACCAGCTCGAGCTGCCCGTGTGGACGCCTGCGACGACCGAGGCGTTCGCGACCTACGGTGAGATCGATCAAGGGGCGATCACGCAGCCGGTGAAGATGCCGCCCGGCGTCGTCACGCAGTTCGGCGGTCTCGAGATCACGACCTCGTCGACCTCGCTGCAAGCGCTGACCGACGCCGTGCTCTACCTCGTTCGCTATCCCTACGAGTGCAACGAGCAGCTCGCCTCGCGCATCCTCGCGATCGCTGCGCTCAAGGACGTGCTCACCGCGTTCCAGGCGAAGGGCCTTCCCGCACCCGAGGTGCTCGTCGACACGGTGAAGAAGGACATCGAGCGGCTCGGAGCGCGCCAGAGTTACGACGGCGGCTGGGGCTTCTGGCAGCGCGGGGACACCTCGTGGCCTTACCTCGGTATCCACGTGGCGCACGCGCTCGTGCGGGCCAAGGAGAAGGGCTTCGACGTGCCAGCGAACCTGACGGCGCGCTCGCAGAATTACCTCAAGCAGATCGAGCAGCACATTCCGGGTTGGTACCCGCAGGACGAGCGACGCTCGCTCATCGCGTATGCGCTCTTCGTCCGCACGCTGATGAACGACGCGGATCGCCCGCGCGCGAAGCGTCTCATCGCCGAAGCCGGCGGCGCCGAGAAGCTGCAGATGGAGGCCAACGGTTGGCTTCTTCGCGTCCTCACCGGCGACGCGGGATCGCAGGGCGAGATCGCCGCCATTCGAAAGCACCTCGCCAACCGCGTGACCGAGACCGCGGGCGCCGCGCACTTCACGACGAGCTACAAAGACGGCGAGCACCTCCTGCTTGCGTCGGATCGTCGCGCCGACGGCGTCCTACTCGACAGCCTCATCGTCGATCAGCCGCAGAGCACGCTCATTCCGAAGCTCGTGGCGGGGCTGCTTGCGCACCGGACTGCGGGCCGCTGGACCAACACGCAG
>CAXSGV010000152.1:6800-13075 GCA_964236615.1 uncultured Polyangiaceae bacterium | reverse complement strand
CGGGGGCGGGCGTCGGGATCCTACCGTGCGGTGTCGCCGCGCAAATTCCGAACCTCGTCGCGCTGACGCCCCCTCTTGCCGCGCTGACGCTTCCCTTGTGGCTTCTGACGCACGCGGATCTCCAGCACACGCCGCGCATTCGGGCCTTGCTCGATTTCCTCGGCGACGTTTTTGATCGGGAAAAAGCGCTGATCGAGGGGACTTCCGTCCGAGGCTGACCCATGTGCAGGAACGCACGCCGCGCGAGCAAACTCGCACATGGCGACTCCGCGCCAGGGCGCTACTTCCTCGGATGCACATCGTCATCACCGGGGCGTCTTCTGGAATCGGAGCCGCACTCGCACGCGAGCTCGCTACGTTGCCCAACGCCCGTCTTACGTTGGTGGCGCGACGGCGACCGCTTCTCGAGAGCGTGGCGCGTGAGCTCTCCGTCCCCACGCTCGTCATCGAGCGTGACCTTGCGAGCACCGACGCGAGCGCTACCGATTGGCTAGCCGAGGCCGAGCTCGCGCACGGTCCGGTCGATGTCCTCATCAACAACGCCGGGGTGCAAGTCATCGGTCGCACGTCGTCCATCGACGTCGCGCGCGGTGAGGCGAGCCTTCAAGTCAACCTCCTGACGCCGCTGCGCCTCACCCGCGCCGTCCTGCCCGCGATGCTCGAGCGACGCGCAGGAACCGTGGTCGACATCGCATCGATGGCCGCGCTCGCGCCGACCCCGGGCATGACCTACTACAACGCCTCGAAGGCCGGTCTCGCCGCCGCGTCCGAGGCACTTCGCGGCGAGCTGCGCGGCAGCGGCGTCGAAGTGGTCACCGTCTACCCCGGGATCGTCGCCACCGACATGGCCGAGGGCGCGCTCCACGCGTACGGCTCGAACCTCGCTCTCCGCATGCAGCCGACGGGAACGACCGCGGGCCTCGCGCGGATGGTGAGGACAGCCATCGTGCGCAAGAAGCCGCGGGTGATCTACCCACGCGCCTACTTCTTCATGCGGTGGGCCACGCCGATCGTCCGCTGGTTCCTCGACAACTTCTCACCTGCACTGAAGGAGGCGTGATGAAAACGCTCGCCAGCATCGTGTTCTGGGCTGCCATCGTTGCGTATTCGCTCGTCGGTCTGACGGGGATCCTCCTTGGTCCGTACGAGCTCGGCATGTCCGGCGTCGACCTCTCGATTCTGCCGAACGCGGAACGCGGCACGCTGCTCAGTCAAATCCGCTTTTTCAAGGCGCTCGAGCTCGCGGTCGGCGTTGCCTTCTACCTTCACCGCGCGCGACTTCACACCGACGCCAGCTTTCAGCGGTTCGTCGCGTTCGTTCTCTGGATTACGCCGCTCGCTCGGCTCGTCGCGATGGTCAGCGACGGTCTTCCGAGCAAGCCATTCCAGGCGCTCGCGCTGTTCGAGATCACCGGCGCGATCGTTTTTACCGCGTACGCGCTGCGTGGATCTCTGGGCTACCGCGGAGTGCAGCCCGCGAGGGCCGAGAGGGCCGAGATTCGGACCTAGAGCCACGGCTCGCCAACTCCGCCGATGGCGCCGAGTGGGCTGTGGTACCCAATCTGTTGTGCCGGCCCAAATCCCTCGCGAAGCTTCTCTGGTCACGAGCATCGTGATGCCGTGCTTCAACGAGGCGCGCACGATCCGCGCGATTGTCGACAGCGTTCTCTCCGTCGACTTCGCGAAGGAGCTCATCATCGTCGATGACGGCTCCACCGACGGAACGCGCGAGCTGCTCACGACCGAGATCGCCAAGCTTCCGGGCGTGCGCGTCTTCTTGCAGCCGAAGAATCTCGGTAAGGGCGCCGCGCTCCACCGCGGCTTCCTCGAGGCGCGGGGCGACATCATCATCGTGCAGGACGCCGACCTCGAATACGACCCGCGCCAGATCCCGACGGTGCTCCAGCCGATCTTGGACGGCGACGCCGACGTCGTGTTCGGCTCGCGCTTCCTCGGCGGCCCGCACCGTGTCCTTTACTACTGGCACTCGGTCGGCAACCAGGTGCTCACGACGCTGTCGAACATGGTCACCGATCTGAACCTCACGGACATGGAGACCTGTTACAAGGCCTTCCGTCGCGAGGTGCTCCTGTCGTTGGAGCTCACCGAGACGCGCTTCGGATTCGAGCCCGAAGTGACGGTCAAGGTCTCGCGTAACAAGGACGTCCGGATCTTCGAGGTGCCGATTGCCTACAAGGGGCGGCGCTACGAAGAGGGGAAGAAGATCGGCGTGACCGACGGCTTCCGCGCGCTCTACTGCATCGCGAAGTACGGGCTTCTGCGCCGCTGATCGGCGCCGCGAAGTCGCTCCTGGTCGTGCGCACCATCCCACTCAAGATCCTGTCGAAAAGCCCCGCGGCTTGGGTGCTCGTCGCGTTCGTGATCGCTTCCTTGATCGGGGTGGGGTGGGGAATGCCCGGCACCGATTCGTGGGCCGCTGACACGCTCTCGCCGCGGTCGAGCGGGCTCGCCGCGGTCGTCGAGAGCTACACGCCAGGCCATTTCAACCACTATCCGCCGCTCCATTACCTGGTGCTCACGCTCCTGTCCCTGCCGTGGATCCTCGCCGGAGTCGCGCATGCCGGGTCGGGTACCGCCGCGATCGAAGCCGAGCTCATCGAGCCCGTGTACATGACCGGCATCGAGCTCACGGCGCGGGCAGTGGCGATCGTGATGGCCGCGTTCGTCCTGTGGAACACGATGCGGCTGTGGACACGCTTGCTGGGCGCGCGCGGCGGTCTCGCTGCGGGGGTGCTCGTCGGGCTCAATGCCGTCTTCGTGTACTATGCACATACGGGAAACCTGGAGGTTCCGTACCTCTTCTGGTCGACGTGGGCGCTGATCGAGATCGATCGCGTGCTCGAGGGCGAGGCCCGCGAGCCTCACGCGCTCCTCCTCGCTACCGCCGCGGTTCTCACCAAGGACCAAGCGGCCGGCATCTTCTTGCTCACGGTTCCGATCGCGCTGCTCATCGCGCGGCCGAAAGAGATCCTCCGCCGTAGCCTGTGGAAGGGCGCGGCGCTCTCCGTCGGGCTCTACGCGCTCGTGTCGGGCGCGCTCGTCAACCCGACCGGGTTCGCGCGTCGCATCGCGCATCTCGTCGGTCCGGCGAGCCAGGACTGGGCGAAGTACCCCAAGGGGGTCGCTGGCAACGCCGCGATCTTGCGCGACGCTTCTCTGGCGATCCCACACTTCACCTCGTGGCCAGTCGCGCTCGCGGCCGCCGTCGGCGTGGGTCTCGTCGTCACGCGCCGCGCGGGAAAAGACCGCCTGCGCGCCCTGTTGCCGCTCGTCTCGGCCGTGTCGTTCACCCTCTTCTTCACGCTCGGCGCGCGGCAGACCGAGGATCGCTTTCTCCTTCCGCAGAGCATCCTCTTCTTCCCGTACGCGGCGGTCACCTTCGAGCTCGTCGCCTCCAAGGTGCGCGCGCGAGGGGTGCTCGCTGCTGCGACGCTCGCGGCCCTGGTGCCGGCCGTGCTCGGCGTCGCATCGATGGACGCGACGCTCCTCGTCGACGCTCGCTACGAGGCCGAGCGCTTTCTCACCTCGCTTCCACCGGCGACGAAGGTCGAGGTCTACGGTGGCCCGCATTTTCTACCGCGGCTTCCTCGCGACCTCACGCTCGCGCGCGTGGGCACCGACGCGCCGTCGGGGCGCAGCCGCATCCCGGGCGTGGTCGAGGTCCTCGACCCGAACCTCGACGTCCGCATGCGCGACCCCGAGGTGATCGTGCTCAGCAGCGAGTTCAGCGACGCCGAAGCGGGCACGAGTGAGAAGCGGCCGCGCTACGGGGTTCTCAGCTACACCGACGAGACGTCGCGCCGCTTCTTCGCGCAGCTCACCGACGGCAGCCTCGGCTACGACCGTGTGGTGCGCGCTCGCTGCATCGTCCCGTGGCCGCTTCATTGCCGCGAGCTGCATGGCTCGACGGGCCGTGAGGTCTGGATCTTCCGCCGGCGCTGAGGGCGCTCATCTCGCCCCCGACACCGAGCGGCGTCGGGTCACGTTTTCGGGGGACTGACCTCGGCGAGCCACGCGTCGATGAGCGTGCGCGCGATGCTGAGCGGCGGCGGAAGCAGCGGCAGCGCGTCCGCAGAGAACCACTTCGCGTCCGAGATCTCGGACGGATCGATCACGATGTCCCCCGCGGCCCAGTCGGCGGTGAAGGCGAGCATCAGCGAGCTCGGGAAGGGCCAAGGCTGGCTGCCGAAGTAGCGAACATTCGTGACGCTGAGGCCGACCTCCTCGTTCACCTCGCGGGCCAGCGTCTCTTCGAGTGACTCACCGATGTCGGAGAAGCCCGCGAGCGCGCTGTAGAACACGCCGGGAAACTTCGCGTTGCTCGCGAGCAACGCGAGATCGCCTTTGCGTACGAGCGTGATGATCGCGGGCGAAATCCGTGGGTAGAAATGCTGCCCGCATTTTGGGCACGCCATGCAGCGCTCGGTCTCGACACGCGTCGTCGCCGTTCCGCAACGCCCGCAGAAGCGGTTGGTCGTGAGCCAGTCGCACGTGTGCATGGCCCGGCCGACGACGCCGAAGAGCTGAGCGTCGAGGCGCCCGCCGAACATCCGGAGCCCGAGCAGCTCGAACGGGGGCTCGACGCGGCGCTCGAACGGAATGGCGAGGACGTCGGTGCCGTCGAGCGTGCCGATGCGCTCGGCGTCCACGACATTGAGCCCGAGCGCCGCGACCTCGTCGTCGTTTGGAAACACGATCCGCCCGTCGACCTGGCGTGCGACGAGGCCTTTCGGGTGAACGACGATCCAGGTGCGTCGCTCGTGCTCGTGCTTCCGGGAGACGCTGGGGACGAACATGCAAGCTCACTTGTCACTTCGAGGGAGAGGGCCAAAGAAAAATCGGAAATCGAGAGGGACGCCGCATCCTTTTGCACGACCCGGTCGTCGTGTGGGTGGAGGCTGAACATGAAAACGACGATGATCCGCTACACGACATCCGCAGCGCAGGCCGACGCGAACGAAGCGCTCGTGCGCGCCGTCTTCGAAGAGCTGCGGTCGGTGACGCCCGAGGGCCTTCGGTACAGCAGGTACCGGCTCGCCGACGGCGTGACCTTCGTTCACATCGTGACCTACGCGTCCGCGGGCGCGGACAAGCTCACGACGCTGGCGGCGTTCAAAACGTTCCAGAAGGAGCTCAAAGCGAGGTGCGTCGAATCCCCCCTGTTCACGGAGCTGCTCGCCATCGATTCTTACGGACTGGTCGCGTGATGCGGCAGAGAGAGAGCAAGGCACATGAGTAAGGTGAAGGGACTCGGTACGGCAGAGAAGCCGTGGGAGCTGAAGACGCCGCCGGGAACGTCGGACTTCCAAGCGTACAAAGACGAGGCGGCCGATCCACCGGCGCTCGTGGTGCAAGTCGGTAAGACCCAGCTTCGCTACCAGCTTCGCTGCGTCGACGATCTCCACGCGATGCTGACGAGGCACGCCGACTGGATGCTCCTCGGGAGCGCCGACGAGCAGAAGCCCGCGGCCGAGGGCACCGTCGAAGCGTGGGGACGTTCGAGCGACAACCCGGTCAAGGGCTGGTTCGGTCTGAAGAAGGGGCTCCGCGGACGCTTCGGCATGTACGTGCCGCCCGTGCTCGAAGCGCTCGGTCTGGCCGAGGTGGAGCACAACGCGAAGAACAACCGGATGCGCGCCGTCGCGAAAAAGGCGTGAGGAGAGCTTCATGACGCAAACGCCGCCGTCATTTGCGGACGCCCGCGAGCAGTTCTTGACGATGGTCGACGGCGTGCGTCCCGAGCTGCACCGTTACTGCGCGCGGCTCACGGGCTCCGTCATCGAGGGCGAGGACATCGTCCAGGACACGCTCGCAAAAGCGTTCTACGCCCTCAGTCTTTCGCCGGACGTGCCGGCGCTTCGTCCGTGGCTCTTTCGCATCGCGCACAACGCCGCGATGGATTTCTTGAAGAGCCACGACCGGAAGCTGATCGATCGCAGCGCCGAGATCGAGGACGTCGCCGGTTTCACGGACGATCCCGATCCCGCCATCGTTCGCGCGGCGCTTGCGCGCTTCGTCGCGCTGCCGGTCACGCAGCGCAGCGCCGTGATTCTGAAGGACGTGCTCGGCCATTCGGTCGAGGAGACCGCCGAGACCATGGGCACCACGCTGATGGCCGTGAAGGCGGCCCTGGTTCGCGGCCGCGCAAAGTTGCTTCAAAATAAATCCGAGACTGGCGAGGCAGACACGATGGTCGGGACGCGCACGGAGCTCGAACGCTACGCGAGCCTCTTCAATGCCCGCGACTGGGACGG
>CAXSGV010000152.1:0-6790 GCA_964236615.1 uncultured Polyangiaceae bacterium | reverse complement strand
GGCCTGCGCGCGCTCGTCAGCGACGACTGTCGCCTCGACCTGGTCTCGAAGTCGCAGCGCCGCGGGAAGCAGGTCGGCATGTACTTCGATCGGTACGACAAGGCGGACGTCACGCTTCGCGTGGTCCGTCTCGAGGGGACGCTCGCGTTCGCCGCGCACGTCTCCGGTGCGGCCACACCTGCGTATTTCATTCTGCTCGACTTCGAGGACGGCCGCGTGAAGGAGATTCGCGACTTTCGCTACGTGCCGTACATCGCAAACGAAGCCGAGCTCGAGGTCGTCGGCTGAAGCTCGCTGCAGGTACCCGAGGCGCCCCGAACGAGCTCCTGCCTCCTTGACACGGAGGGGCCCGCGTCGTACTCAACCAAGTAGTTAACAACCAACTGGTTGAATACAAATGCCCGACGCTCTCAGCTCGACTCTCTTTGCTCTCGCCGACCCCACGCGCCGCGGCATCCTCGCGCGGCTCGCGTCGGGCGACGCCACGGTCACGGAGCTCGCAAAGCCCTACGACATGAGCCTCGCGGCCGTGTCGAAGCACCTCAAGGTCCTCGAGGGCGCGGGCCTCGTCTCGCGCGGGCGCCAAGCGCAGTGGCGTCCGTGCCATCTCGAGAGCGAGCCGCTGCAGGGGCTCGCCGAGTGGCTCGAGGCCTACCGCCGCTTCTGGGATCGAAGCTTCGAGAGCTTGAACGACTACCTCAAGGTCATGCAAAAAACCGAGTCGCCGGCGCCCTTGCGCAAGCGACCCAAAAAGAAAGGACGCCGCCCATGAGCATCGCCATTCAGGCTGAATCCGAAGAAGCCGTCATCGTCATGACTCACACGCTCGATGCGCCGCGCGAGCTCGTGTGGGCCGCGTTCACCGATCCCAAGCACGTGGTGAACTGGTACGGCGGCCATGGGTTCGAGAACCCCGTCTGCGAGATGGACGTCCGCCCCGGCGGCCGCTGGCACCACGTCATGCGCACGCCCGACGGCGCCGAGCACGCGTTGAGCTTCTTGTTCGTCGAGGTCGTGAAGCCCGAGAAGCTGTCGTGGAAGAACACCGACTACGGCGACGGCAACGCCAACCACCCCACTTCGCTCAACACACTCACACTCGAGGAGCACGGTCGTCAGACCAAGACGAAGTTCGTCGCGCGCTTCGGATCGATCGCGGAACGCAACATGGCCATGAGCTTTGGCTTCGCCTCGGTGCTGCGCGAGGGTGTCGAACGCATGGCCAAGGTGCTCGAAGGCATCGGCCGCTCCGCGTGACGGCGCTGTTGAGAATTGACGTCGCGGATGTAGCCTCAGTCCGCGCCCCATGCTTCTCAACAGCCGAACGTCCCGCATGCTTCTCGAGGGGGCTGAGGGGGCTGGCCTCTCGCGCGCCAGCCTCATCGAGCCACTCGGGCTGAACGAGGCCGACCTCGTCGACGCCAAGGCGAAGGTCGAGTGGAGGACGATCGTCCTGCTCTGCGAGCAGGTGTCGCGGCTCGTAGACGGCGACGTCGACCGTCTGCGCGACGTCGGCCGGGGCATGTCGCGCACGGCCGCCTACGAGCCGCTCCGACGGCTCGCCGGATCCATCGTGACCGTGCGCGCGCTCTACGACGTGGCCCACCGGTACGCGGCCCCCGCGAACTTCCCGCATCTGCGCCTCGCGGTCGACTTCGAGGGCGAACGCATGCGGGTGCGCGGCGAGATCCCCGCGTCCTATGCACCGAGCGCAGCGTTCATGCACATCTCGTCGGGCTCGATGGCGCAGCTTCCGGTGCTGCTCGGGCTCCCCCCGTCCGTCATCGTCGAATGCCACGTCACGCCTCGAACGCTCGAGCTCGTGGTCGTGCTTCCGCGCTCACGGTCCCTCATCGAGCGCGTTCGTCGGGGCGCGCGCGCGGTGCTTGCCGCGCGTGATGCAGTCTCTGTCCTCGAGGAGCAGCACCACGAGCTGGCGAGCAACGTCGTCGCTCTCCAGCACGCACGCGAAGAGCTCCGCACGCTCCTCGACCAGCTCCCCGATCTCGTCGTCGTTCACGCCGCAGGCACGATCGTGTGGGCGAACGGAGCCTTCCTCGAAGCCGTCGGTTATGCGGCGGAGAGCATCGTCGGCCGCCCGCTCGCAGATCTGATCGCAGGCCGCCCACGGGCCGTCTTCGACGCGCCTACTCCCAGAGCGGCTCCATCGTCACGCGTGCCAGTGCTGGTCGAGGTCACGCTGCGAACGCGAACCGGCGCCGAGGTAGCCATCGAGGTCGCCCCTGCGCAGCGGGTCGTGTTCGATGACGTACCTGCGTTGCTCGTCGTGGGGCGCGACATCACCGAGCGCAAACGGATGCACGAGAGCCTGATCATTGCCGACCGGCTCGCCTCGGTCGGACTGCTCGCGGCTGGCGTCGCGCACGAGGTGAACAACCCGCTCGCGTACGTCCTCAACAACATCGAGATCGCACGTCGCGAGCTTGCGGGGCTCGGGCACGAGGCCGACACGAGCCGGCACGCGCTCTCCATCGCGCTCGAAGGCGTCGATCGAATTCGCACCATCGTCCGCGACCTTCTCGTCCTCGCGCGGGGGCACGACGAGCCTCTGCGCCCCGTCGACGTGGGCGCGGTCGTGGAGTCGACGTTGGCTCTCGCGGCGCACGATATCGCGCGCACCGCCAAGCTCGTAGAGCGCCTGCGTGCGGCGCCGCGAGCTCTCGGAAGCGATGGTCGCATCGCGCAGGTCCTGCTGACGCTCGTGGCGAATGCGCTCGAGGCGATGCGCGGTCGTCCTCGCGAAGGCAACGAGCTCGTGGTGAGCGTCTCCCGCGCCGCGGACGGTCGCTTGCTGCTCGAGGTCTCCGACACGGGTTGCGGCATCGCGGATGCTGATCTGCCTCGGCTGTTCGAGCCCTTCTTCACCACAAAGCCCACGGGCGAGGGGACAGGGCTCGGGCTCTCGATTGCGCAACGTCTCGTCACCGAAATCGGCGGGGAGATTACCGTGTCGTCGGTGCTCGGCCGCGGCACGACGTTTCGCGTTCTTCTTCCAGCGGCCCCCAGCGAGCGCGAGGAGATGCGGTTCGCCTGACGTCACGCGCCGCGCACGTCACGCGCGCTCCCAGAAGTAGCTCTCAACCACTCGCAGAGGATCGAACAGCCTGATGCTCCAAAACTCACCCATGTTTGCCTATCTCCCGGTAAAGGACATCGCGCGCGCACGTGCGTTCTACGAGCAGAAGCTCGGCTTCGAGCCCCAACGCGAGCTCGACGGCGGCGTCGTCTACGAGTTCGCCGCTGGCACCGCGTGCTTCATGTACCCGACGCCCAACGCCGGCACCTCGCAAGCCAGCCAAGCCTTCTGGCGCGTCGCCGACGTCGAACGCGAGGTCGCCGAGCTGCGCGCAAAAGGCGTTGTGTTCGAGGAGTACGACATGCCCGGCCTGAAGACGAAAGACGGCGTCGCGACCGCGGGAAGCTCGAAGGCGGCGTGGTTCAAAGATCCCGAGGGGAATATCTTGGCGATCGTGCAGAGCCTCTGACGCCTAAGGGGACGCGGCTGCTTCACGAGGCGGGTGGGGCAGGACGCGCATCGCGTTCCAGGTCGGCGCCGCGCAACGCGGTGCGGCGTTAGCTGCGCAACACACTCGGGCACGCGGGGTCTCGTCGCGCGAGAAAAGGGGGTCATCTCGCTGACGGTTGCACAACGCCGCAGCGCTACGATGGGGTGCGCATGTGCGAACGGAACGTGGTCTTGCGGTCTCGTCTCGCAGGGTGCCGGCTATTGCGGCGACGGTCCGGTCCGCAGCTCCCGTGGGGCCGCCGGGATGCCGCGACGCGGGCAAGCCGCCGTCGTGGTGGTTCAGCCCGGCTTCGCGGGGGACTCGTCGAGGCCGAGCAAGCCGCTTCGTCGCCACCCCACGCTCGCGAGCCACGTTCGCGCGGGCACCACGGCGTGTTGCGCGTCCGCTCTGCGACCTGCGCGCGCGACGTCGTGGAGAATGTCGCGCCGCCAACCGTCGAAAGCGTACGCCGACGAGCAGCGATCGAGCCACGCGAGCGACACGCCGTGCTTGCGGTGGTTGTGAAGAATGTAGACGAGCGCGTTGCGCACCGCGCGTGGTCGAGTGAGCTCGCGCGCGTGGTAGCGCTCCGAGAAGACCTGCCCACGACGGCGTAGCGCGCCGTTGATTCGGTGAGCTGCGCGCACGGCAAGGCCGCGCATGCCCCGCGTGAGCTCGCGCTTGTCCTTGGCCTCGACGAGGAGGTGCACGTGGTTGTCTTGCACCGAAAAATGCAAGACGCGAAACACGTCTGCCCGACGTGACGACCGCGCGATCGCGTCCCGCACCCGCGCGAAGGCCCTACGCGTCTCCAGAGTGGGCCGTGCTCCAGGCTCCAACGCGCCGGGGCAGCGAGAGCGAACGAGCGTCTCGTTTACTGCTTCGGCGGCGTCAGGAGACGTGACGACCGCGTCAGGAGACGTGACGACCGCGTCAGGAGACGTGACGACCGCGTCAGGAGCCAAGTCACGACTGCGCCGTGCACGTCACGACTGCGGCGCAGTCGCCACGTGTCCGGCGGGCTCGAGCAACCAGGCCGAGACCGCGAGGATGCTGAGCGCTCCGCTGTTGAGCGACCCCTGTTACCTTGGCGTGGCCATGTTCCGGATTCGCGCTGCCAGCGTCACGGATTTTGCGTCGGTCGCCGAGATCATCACGTCGTCGTACGCGGTCTACGATCCCGCGGGCGCAATGACGGGTCGTCATCCGGTCGCGCTCGAGGGTGCTCCCTTCTCTTGGTGGGGAGAGCCGACGCTCAGCTGGTGGCTTGCCTTTCACGATGAGCGGCCGGCTGGCTTTGCGATGTGGCGGCACCAAGGGCGAGACGTTCACTTGCATTCGTTCTTCGTGGCGAGCGACGCGCAGCGACGCGGCGTGGGCAGCGCGCTGATGACGTTCCACTTCGAGCAGTCTGCCAAAGAGAACCCGACGAGCGATTCGCTTACGCTCCACGTCATGCGCGACGCGACGTGGGCACGCGCTTTCTATGCGCACCATGGATACGTCGAGCGCGATCCGAAAGAGGTCCCCCTCCATGATGAGTCGGGCCTCGGCGACTGGGTGCGGACGTACACGAAGTTTGGCTGGCCTGCAGACGGCAAGATCCTCATGCACCGCGGCCGCGACGCGTCTACTTGATCGACGGCACCGGCTTCAGGCCGGCTCCCTACTGGGGAAGGGTGCTCGCCTCGGTCGCGTAGGAAGCGGCATGCGCATCGGAACGATGTTTCTCGGCAAGGTCGACTCCCTCGCGGGCGAGTCGGTCCAGACCAAGTTCTTCATTCTGGGCGTGCCGCTCGTGCCTCTGACCTCGCACTACGTGATCGGCGAGAGCGGGGCCGGAATTCAGGGCTTCGAGATTCCCCTTCACGGCAAGAGCGTGCTCCTCGGCTACGTCCGGATCTACGCTTGGATCGCGGCGATGCTGTGCGGAGTATTCGCGTACATCGAACGCCACGACGCGGAGTCGCTCTGGGTCGCCACCGTGATCTTCGGCGCGCTCGCCTCTTCACGACGTTCGCGATGGGCGGCCTGAGCAAGACGGAAAAGCTTCGACGCGATCTCCTCCGGATGGTGACTGGCGTGGGTGCGCCGCCCGATCTCGTGCCACCGGCGCTTCGGGTGCGCACGACCGAACGACTCGCGCTGGCGTGGGATGCCGATCACGAGGGCCAGCCGTGGATGCGCGCCGTCGAGGCGGGCCAGGCGACGCCGATGCTGTTCGCGCTCGCCGAGTACGACCGAAAGGCGCACCTCGCCGCCGTGCTGCTCGACCGGATACTGCGAAACGAAGCGCGTCCCGAGGCTGGCCCTTACCGCTGACCAGCCGCGAGGGCGCTTAGTCCGCGGTTTTTAGGGCTTCTTGGGGGCGCCAGTACGTAAATAACTGCGCCCCGGCCGCCTTTGCCCTATGTGGACGCTTGCGGTCCTGAGGTTGGGACCGCCAGGCAAGCCGCGGCGCCCGCTTTTTGCGCCCCAGCCCCTCCACTTCGAAAGAGAAAGACATCCCGTGGCCGCACGCATCCCCCTCGACCGCATCCGCAACATCGGCATCTCCGCGCACATCGACTCGGGCAAGACGACGCTGACCGAGCGCATCCTGTTTTACACAGGCCGAATCCACAAAATCCACGAAGTCCGCGGCAAGGACGGCGTCGGCGCCAAGATGGACTCGATGGATCTCGAGCGCGAGAAGGGCATCACGATCCAGTCGGCCGCGACCTACTGCGTGTGGAACGGATCGCAGCAGCAGTTCGAGCCGCACAACGTCAACATCATCGACACCCCTGGCCACGTCGACTTCACGATCGAGGTCGAGCGTGCGCTGCGCGTGCTGGACGGCGCGATCCTCGTGCTCGACTCCGGCAAGGGCGTGCAGAGCCAGTCGATCACCGTCGACCGGCAGATGAAGCGCTACCACGTCCCGCGCATCGCCTTCGTCAACAAGATGGACAACCCGGGCGCCAACTACGAGCGCGTCTCGGACATGCTCAAAGAGAAGCTCGGCCACCACCCGGTGCAGATCCAGGTCCCGATGGGCGCGGAGTCGGCGTTCAAGGGCATCATCGATCCGATCATCGGCAAGGCCTTCTTCTTCGAAGGCGACGACGGCGAGGTCGTGCGCGAAGCCGACATCCCCGAGGAGTACGTCAAGGCTGCGGCCGCCGCGCGCGAGAAGATCATCCAGGACGTCGCCGACGTCGACGACACGCTCGCCGAGAAGTTCCTCGCCGAGGAGCCCATCTCCGTCGACGAGCTCCGCC
>CAXSGV010000151.1:11141-13094 GCA_964236615.1 uncultured Polyangiaceae bacterium | reverse complement strand
GCTACCACGTGAGGATCGTCGTCGACGTCGCGAGCCACACGTACTCGGTCTTCGTCACGCCAGCGGGCGGCGCCGAGGTCCAGGTCGCGGCAAACTACGCATTCCGCACCGAGCAAGCGTCCGTGGCCTCCCTCGACGGGTGGGCGTGGACCAGCGAGACGGGCGCCCTCAAGGTGTGCAACCTGACCTTGCGCTGAACGCGTGTGACTCTCGCGCAGTCGGCCTCTCCCCACAGGTGTTAGTCTTTCGGCATGCGCGCCGCGGATCGTGTCGGCAGCGTCGTTGCGGGCAAGTACCGCCTCGACGCCTTGCTCGGCGAGGGCGGGATGGGTGCGGTCTTCCAGGCGACGCACCTCACCGTCGGCAAGCGCTTCGCAATCAAGCTGCTTCACGCCGAGGTGTCGAAGAATCCCGACGCCAAACGCCGCTTCACGCAAGAGGCGCAGGCGGCCTCCCGCATCGGGCACCCCGGCATCCTCGATGTCTACGATCTCGGTGAGGCCGAGGACGGCGGGCTCTACATGGTCATGGAGCTCCTGATCGGGGAGTCGCTCGCCGAGCGCGTGAGTCGCGGGCCGGTCGGTATCCAGGAGTCCGTGCGGCACGCGATCGCCATGCTGACCGCGCTCGAAGCGGCGCACGGCGCGTCGATCATTCACCGCGACATCAAGCCGGCGAACGTCTTTCTCGTGAAGACAGCCGATGGCTCGACGAGCCTGCGCGTGCTCGATTTCGGCATCGCCAAGTTCCAGGAGCCGCTCGATGGCGCACGCACGAGCACGGGCGCCGTGCTTGGCTCGCCGTATTACATGGCGCCGGAGCAGGTGCGCGCCGAGAAGGAGATCGACGCGCGCGCCGATGTCTGGGCGGTCGGAGCGACCCTCTACGAGCTTCTCGTCGGCGAGCCCGCGCACGTCGCGCCGACGCACGCCGCGGTGATCGCGAAGATCGTGATGATGCCCGCGCCGCTCGTGAGCTCGCGCCGCCCCGAGGTCGACGAGCACCTCGACGGCATCGTCGCCCGCGCGCTGGCGATCGATCCAGACGCGCGCTGGGTCTCTGCCGCCGACATGCGGATGGCGCTCGAGACGTACCTCGCCGGCAACGCGACGACGCTGATGTCGGATCGTCCTCCCGCGCTCGCGGCCTCGGGCGACAACGGCAAGCTCGTGTTCGAGAACCCGAGCGGTAACCGGGTGCGCTCGAGCAACGGCGAGACACCCCGCGCCGTGGTCGCCGACGCCACGACCGACAAGACGCGCGTCCGCGACGGCGCGAGCTTCGGAAAGGTCGCGGTGTGGGCGCTCGCGCTCGGTGCGCTGTTCACGGTCGCCGTCCTTCTCAGCTCCAACGTCAACCGCGGCAGCGCGGCGGCGGGCGCGGCGCCAAGCATGCCGTCGAGCACGCCGATCGCGGTGCAGACGCCGAGCATCGAGATCCCGCGTGTCGTCGTTCCAAGCGTGGCGATTCCCGGCAGCGACGTTCCCAGCGCCGACCCACCGTCCGTCAGCGTGCCGAGCGCGAAGGTGCCCGCGCCGACCACGAAGACGTTCTCACCGACGCGCGCGTGTCCTCCCGGCCAATCACCGACCGGCGGCGGCCACTGCTGCCCCACTGGGCAAACGTGGCAAGCAGGCCGTTGCGAGCGCGACATCGCGACGAAGCCTCCCTTCTGACCTCGGTTCTGTCACAATCGCCGGCCCGTGCGCCTTCGCCTCGTCTCGATGCTCGCGGTCGCGCTCTTCTTCGACGCGGCGCGAGGAGCGGCGGCGCCCGAGGACGACGTCGCTTCAGCGCGAAAGCATTTCGGCGAAGGGGTGAAGCAGTACAAGGACCAGGACTTCGAAGGCGCGCGTGCGCTTTTCTTGCAAGCCGAGCGCGAGCACCACGCCGCGGCGATCGTCTACAACATCGCGCGGACCGAAGAGCGCCTCGCGCATCCGCAGGCCGCGA
>CAXSGV010000151.1:0-11131 GCA_964236615.1 uncultured Polyangiaceae bacterium | reverse complement strand
CGCGATCGAGTCGTACGAGGCGTACCTCGGTGAAGCCGGCGAGAAGGGCGAGTTCGCGCAAGCCGCCGCGCTCGCAATCGCGCAGCTCCGCGCGCGCTCACCGAAGTTGCACATCGAGACGAAGCCCGCGGGCGCGCGCGTCTTCGTGGACGGCGCGCCGCTGCGCGAGGTCGCACCGATCACGACGCTCGTTACGCCGGGTCATCACCATGTCGTCGCCGAAGGCGAGGGGTGGCGCGCCGAGGCGGACATCGAAGCGGTCGATCCCGCGCGCATGGAGACGGTGTCGCTCGCCGCACCAAGCGCCGCTTTGCCAGCCGTCGTACCGCCGCCCCTTCCATCCCCGGCGCCGCGACCCCAACCTCCGCCGGCGCCGGCGCCGCCGCCGCCGCCCGCGCCCGATGGCCTCGTCGTCGGTGGTCAGTTCGTGGTGGTGCCGCATCGCTTCGACCGTACCGCGCTGAAGGGCGGCAGCTCGTTCGGTCTCGCGGCCGGCTTCATGGCCGAGATCGGCGTCGCGCCCGCCGACAACTTCGAGGTCCTGCTGCGCGGGCTCGCAGCCTTCGGCAGCAAGGGTGACCCGGCGACCGTCCTCGCATCCGTCGGCATCGCTGGGAGCTACCGCGTGCACCCGAGCGTGTGGATCGGGGCGGGTTTCTCGGGCGGCCGCGCGATGATCTACGGAACGGACGACGAGGCAAAAATCACGAGTGGCGCGCAGCGTCGATTTGACTCCAACTGGGTTTTTTGCCCGAGCCTCGAGATCAGCATCGCGGTCATCACGCGCGCGTACGGTCAGTGGTTCGTCTCCGCGTTCCCCGGCTATTACTTCGCCGCGCCGGACGACAACGACACGTTGTTTCTGCCCATCGGGTTCGGCCTCCGAACTTTTTAGACTCTTTGCGGGCGTGCGAAGGCCGTTATGCTGGCGGGCATGGCACGCACACTCATCAAGGGCGGAACCGTCGTCACGGCGGTCGACACGTACGCAGCCGATGTCGCCATCGTCGACGGGAAGATCGCCGCGATCTTCGGTGACGGCGGCGCGCCCGCGGGCACGTTCGATCGCACGATCGACGCGAAGGGAAAGTACGTCCTTCCTGGCGGCATCGACGTGCACACGCATCTCGACATGCCGTTCGGCGGAACGAATGCGAGCGACGACTTCGAAACTGGCACCCTCGCCGCGGCCTACGGCGGCACGACGTCGATCGTCGATTTCGCGATGCAGACCAAAGGCCAACCGCTGCGTACCGGGCTCGACCTCTGGCACAGCAAGGCCGAAGGCCAGACCGCCGTCGACTACGCGTTCCACATGATCATGACGGACGTCACCGAGGACACGGCGGCCGAGATGGGCACGCTCGTGAACGAGGGCATCACGTCGTTCAAGCTCTTCATGGCGTACCCCGGCGTGCTCATGGCCGACGACGGCATGATCTTCCGCGCCATGCAGCGCGCGAGCGACATCGGCGCGCTCATCTGCATGCACGCGGAGAACGGAATCCCGATCGACATCCTGATCGGCCAGGCCCTCAAGAACGGCCACACGGCGCCGAAGTACCACACGATCACGCGGCCGCAGATCGCGGAAGCCGAAGGCACGCACCGCGCGATCTGCCTCGCCGAGATGGCCGGCGCGCCCGTGTACATCGTGCACCTCTCGGCCGAACGCGCGCTCAAGCAGGTCGTCGAAGCGCGCGACCGCGGTCTGCCTGTCTATGCCGAGACGTGTCCGCAATACCTCTTCTTGTCCGAGGCCGATGTCGCGCGCGAAGGCTTCGAAGGCGCCAAGTTCGTGTGCACGCCGCCGCTGCGCCCCGCGTACATGCAGGAGGATCTCTGGCGCGGCCTCCGTACGCACGATCTCCAGGTGGTCTCGACCGATCACTGCCCCTTCTGCATGAAGGGCCAGAAGGAGCTCGGGAAGGACTCGTTCGCGAAGATCCCGAACGGCATGCCCGGCGTCGAGACGAGGCTCTATCTCCTGTGGGACGGCGGCGTGCGCAAGGGGCGTATCTCGATGAACCGCTTCGTCGAGATCACGAGCACCGCGCCCGCGAAGCTGTTCGGGCTCTACCCGAACAAGGGCACGATCGCCGTCGGCGCCGACGCCGATCTCCTCGTCTGGGATCCCGAAAAGCGGCACACGCTCTCGTATGAGACGCTCCACATGCGCGTCGACTATTCGCCCTACGAGGGGCAAGAGGTCGTCGGTGGTCCGACGCACGTGTTGTCGCGCGGCAAGGTGGTCATCGAGAACGGAAAGTACGTGGGCAAGAAGGGCGACGGCCGGTTCGTGAAGCGCGCGACCTTCGGTCTCTGACAAGGACGCGCGATGGATCCGCTCCGAGGAGGTCACGGAATACCGCTGTACGAGTCGATGCCGCCCCCTCGAAAGAGGGACCGCGGTGTCTTCCTCTCCGCGTTCCTCATCTTCAACGGCATCGCGAACATGGGGCTCGCGGCCGGTGGCGTCTACAACGCCCACGAGCTCTCGAAAGAGATCCTCGTGATGCCGACGGCCGACGAGCTCTTTGCGCCGAAGCTCGCGATCGCCGCCTCCGTCGTCGCGTTCGCCAACCTCGTTTCGCTGATGGGCGTGTGGAGCTGGAAGCAGTGGGGCGTCTACATGGTGCTCGCGCTGTCGTCGGTCGGCGCGCTCATTGCGATCCGCCTCGACTACGCGCCGAACATCGTCGCGAACCTCGTCAGTGTCGCGCTCCTGCTCATCCTCGCTGGCCCGAAGTGGAAAGACTTCGACTGAGCGCGCTCACAAGGTCTTTTCGTAGAGGTTGTCTTCCCACTCGTTGGCGAGCTCTTCGAGGAAGACGAAGCCGTTCTTCTCGTAGAGCCGCCGCGCGGCGGTGAAGCGGCGCGACGAGTCGAGCCAGATACGGCGGTAGCCGGCGGCGCGTGCAAAGGCTTCGGCGTGATCGTAGAGCCGCTGGCCGAGGCCGTGGCCACGCGCGAGGGGGCTCACGTAGAGGCGTTTGAGCTCGCACACCCCGGCGTCATCGCCGTACGCGCGAACGGCCACGCTGCCAACGACGTGGCCGGCGAGCTCGGCGATCAGGAAGGTGCCGCTAGGTGCCGCATAGCGCTCGGTGATTGCGGCAAGGTCGGCTTCGAGCCCGCCCATGTCGGCCGCGAAGGCAAACTCGGCGAGCGTCGTCACGATCAGCCGCGTGAGCTCGGCCCGGTCCGAGGCCGCATAAGCGCGGAGCAGGGGAACCATGGGACATTCAGTATAGCTCGCACGGGCTCGCGCCCAGCGCCGTGGTGCGGTTACGCCCCCGAGGGTGACCCCGACCGACAAAGCCTCGAAGCTCGCCATCAACGGTGACCGCCTGTGGAGCTCGCTCATGGAGCTCGCGCGCATAGGCGCGACAGCGAAGGGCGGCGTGTGTCGACTCGCGCTGACCGATCTCGATCGCCAAGGTCGTGACCTCGTCGTCTCGTGGGCGAAGGCCGCAGGGATGACGATCACGATCGACAAGATCGGCAACGTCTTCATGCGGCGCGCTGGCAACAAACCCGAGCTCCCGCCGATTGCGTGCGGCAGCCACATCGACACGCAGCCGACGGGCGGCAAGTTCGACGGCAACTACGGTGTGCTCGCCGGCCTCGAGGTCGTGCGCACCTTGAACGATCGCGGCATCCAGACCGAGGCCCCGATCGAGGTCGTGTTCTGGACGAACGAAGAAGGCTCGCGGTTCGTCCCCGTCATGATGGGCTCCGGCGTCTTCGCGGGCGCCTTCAGTCTCGAGTCGGTGTACGCGGCCAAGGACGTCGACGGCAAGACGGTGAAAGACGAGCTCACGCGCATCGGGTACGTCGGCGACGAGGAGCCAGGCAAGCACCCGCTCGGCGCCTACTTCGAAGCGCACATCGAGCAAGGCCCCGTGCTCGAGGATGCGGACAAGACCATCGGCGTCGTCACCGGCGTGCTCGGTCTCCGCTGGTACGACTGCGTCGTCACGGGCATGGAGGCGCACGCGGGCCCCACGCCGATGGCGCTCCGCAAGGACGCGCTCCAGATCGCGACGCGCATCATGCAGGAGACGGTGGCGATCGCGCACCGCTACCCGCCCTACGGCCGCGGGACCGTCGGCTTCGTTCAGAATTTTCCGAACAGCCGCAACGTCATCCCCGGTCGCGTGAGCTTCTCGATCGATCTGCGCAACGTCGACAACGAGCGCCTCGACACGATGGACAAGGAGATCCGCGCCTTCGTGGAGAAGACCGCCGCGGAGTCGGGTCTGGCCATCACGATCGAGCAGGTCTCGTATTTCCCGCCGAGCCCGTTCGAGAAGGGCTGCGTCGACGCCGTCGAAGGGGCCGCCAAGTCCCTCGGCTACTCGTACATGCCCGCGGTGTCGGGCGCAGGCCACGACGCCGTCTACATGGCGCGTCTCGCGCCGTCGGGCATGGTGTTCGTTCCGTGCAAGGACGGCATCAGCCACAACGAGATCGAGGACGCGAAGCCCGAGCACCTCGAGGCGGGCTGCAATGTCCTCCTCCACGCGATGCTCGACCGCGCCAAGACCGCGTCGTAGCGACGGCGTCGCCTTAGAGCTTGATCATGTCCTCGTAGGTTTCGGGGCGGCGATCGCGGAAGAACTGCCACGTCTTCCGAACTTCCTCGATCAGCTCGAAGTCGATGTCGGCGGTGATGAGCTCGGTCTTGTCCTCGGACGCGGTCGCCACGAAGTTGCCGCGCGGGTCGACGACGTAGCTCGTGCCGTAGAACTTGCCGATGTTCCACGGAGCCTCCGTGCCGACGCGGTTCGACGCCGCGAGGAAGTAGCCATTCGCGACCGCGTGCGCGGGTTGCTCGAGCTTCCAGAGGTACTGCGAGAGACCCGCGACGGTTGCCGAGGGGTTGAACACGATTTCTGCCCCATTCAAGCCGAGCAGTCGCGCGCCTTCTGGGAAGTGGCGGTCGTAGCAAATGTAGACGCCGACCTTCGCGTACTTGGTCTGGAAGACCGGGTAGCCCAGGTTGCCGGGCTTGAAATAGAACTTCTCGAAGAACCCGGGGTTCACCTGGGGGATGTGGTTCTTCCTGTACTTGCCGAGGTAGGTGCCGTCGGCGTCGAGCACGGCCGCCGTGTTGTAGTAAACGCCAGCCTGCTCGCGCTCGTAGATCGGGACGACCATCGCCATCGAGTACTTCTTGGCGTAGCCCTGCATGATCTCGACGGTCGGACCGGGGCAGGCCTCGGCCGCCTCGTACCACTTGGGATCTTGACTGGGGCAGAAATACGGCCCGTTGAAGATCTCCTGAAGGCCGAGGATCTGTACGCCCTTCTTGCCCGCCTCTTCGATGAGCGGGATGTGAAGGTCGAGGCCTGCCTTCTTGACCTTGTCGACGCTCCACGAGACGTCGAACGGCGTAGCTGCCTGAATCAAACCTACTTTGACATTACGCGCCATGCACCGAGGCTAAAGGAGCGAGCACGATTCTGCATCAACTCGCGCGAAGCACGATTTGCCGAAGGCGAGGCGGCGCATCACGAAGAAGACGTTCGCCGAGACTTACGACGAGCTGCGAGAGCATTTCGGCGCGCCCGTCGACGACGAGGCCGATGAGCGCAACGACGATTCCTTCGGCTTCGCGCGCTTTCGACTGCGCGTGTGCACGGACGCCGGTGCCGGGATGTATCTCCGTGCGGTCTTTCCAACTCGGCAACAGTCGTTGCCGGCGAAGTGGCTAACCGCGGTCTTCGGCAAGGACTACACGTCACCACACACAACCACGGAGCTACCATGACCTTTTCGATTCGTACGTCCGTCCTCTTTTCCCTAGCCCTCGCCGCAGCGACGACCATCGGCTGCACTGCAACGAGCAGCGCCGACGACTCCGAAGGCTCCCTCGAGTCCAAGTACTCGACCCACGGATGCGAGTCCCTGCCGTCGACCTTCGTGCTTCGCTGCCCGGTCACCGGCACCAACGGCTGGAAGGGCGAGATCGTTGGCTCGAAGCGCGAGACCATTCACGACAGGAATAGCGCCGAATCATGCAAGAGCCGTGGCGTCTCGAGCCACGCGTACCTCGCTGTTTCACGCCCCGTCCCCGGCAACGCGAACGGCAACGCCTTCTCGGGCGACGCCGTTCCGGCCCAGTACGATATCGAGTCGCTCGCGACGACTCCCGTCACCATCAACAACCTCCACGGCCTCGACGACAACCTCACCGAGGACGACGGAAATTTCCGCCTCGAATCCGACGCCAACGGCAACATCCATACGATCATCGATTTCCGAGGGCACCAGGTCTTCGCCATCGATGACCCGAGCAAAGTCTCCTTCGAGTTCAAAGGAGATTTCCCGTGTCATGTCACGGTTCCGCAGCCTGTCCCTTGATGCGGAGACGGGGGGCGGCGCTCGCCGAAGGATCGGGGATCGACGGCGCGGACAGGTTCGTGATCGAAGATCTCGAACCGTGATTTAGCGCGAAGACAGGAACGACGGAGCGGGTTTTGGCGCGCCCAGCATCAGCAAGAAATAGAAGGCGGCCGCACCGAAGCCGCCGATGAACCACGCGTAGTCGAACAGGATGCGGAGCCACGGGACGAGGAGCCCGACCCACGCGAGGGCGCAACCGATGGCCGTCGCGAGGACAGCGCGCCAGCTCGTGCCGTGGCTTGGCGCTGCCTTCGGCAAGAAGATGCGCACGCTCGCGGCGAGCACGAGCAGCGCGCCAAGAGCCATCGCGCCGTAGGTGATGCTGCCGACGATCTGCGCGCGGTGCCCGAAGGGGACGAAGGGGAGAAAGGGACCCGCGATGAGCGAGTGGCCCACCTGATCGACCGGTCCGAGCGCGCGCCGCGAGAGGAACGTGACGAGACCACCGAGGAACAAGAGCATCGCGCCGATCGCGCCCATGCCGGCGCCGGCCGGGCTCGAATACGCATAGGCGCCGTGACGCCGGTAGAGATCGGCGAGGTGGAGGCGCTTGTCACGCACGAGCCAGTAGTCACAGATGAGCACGCCTGCGATCGAGCCGAGGCCGCCCGAGTAACCGAGCAGCCATTTGAAGATGTAGCCGCTGGGATCGGCGACGAGCTTCCAAGGCATCATCAGGATGCCGACGATGCCGGTGATGAGGCCGCCCGTGCGGAACGAGATCAGTCTCGGCGCGATGTTCGCGAAGTCGTTCGCGGGCGAGACGACGTTCGCGGCGATGTTCACGCTGAGCGTGGCGACGACGACGGTGAACATCGCAATCGCGACGATCACGCGCGACTCGAAGTGGCCGACGAGCTCGATCGGATCCCACATCGCCTTGCCGTAGATCTTCGCCGACGCGCTCGTGATGATGACGGCCATGGCCGCGAACACCGTCATCGTCGTGGGCAGCGCGATGACCTGGCCGATCGCTTGCTCCTTCTGCGAGCGACCGAAGCGCGTGAAGTCCGGCATGTTCAGCGAGAGGGTGGCCCAGAAGCCAATCATGGCGGTGACGCTCGGCACGAACACCGGCCAGAACTCCTTGAGCGTGGGGAATTTCCCCTTGTCCTCCATGATTGGACCGAGGCCGTGCGCGGTGTAGATCGCCCAGCCGACGAGGGCGGCGGTCATCACGAGAACGTACGGGGCCGCCCAGTTTTCGACGACGCGAAGGAGCTCCATACCGCGGTAGACGATGAGAATGTTCAGGCTCCAGAAGAGCCCGAAGCTCACCCACTCGGTCGTGAGGTGACCCATGTAGAGGTTGCCCCCCAGCACCATCGGCCACGGCGCCCAGAGCGAACGGAAGAAGGTCTGCAGCGCTTCGCCGCCGAACCAGCAGTTGATGCCGAACCAGCCGCACGCGACGATCGCGCGCATGATCGCGGGCACGTTTGCGCCGAACACGCCGTAGGCCGCACGCGCGAAGACGGGGAAGGGAATGCCGTACTTCGTGCCGGGGTGGGAGTTGGCGAGGATCGGCAAGAGCACGATGACGTTGCCGGCGAGGATGGTGACGAGCGCCTGCCACCAGTTCATTCCGGTGCCGATGAGCCCCGACGCGAGCGTGTAGGTCGGGATGCAGTGGGCCATCGAGATCCACAGCGCGGCGTACGTGTACGTCGACCACGTGCGCTTGCTGATGTACGTCGGCGCGAGGTCTTCGTTGAAGAGCGAGGGGTCGTCGAGCCTCACTTCGGGGAGCAGCTCGACGCGTCCATCGATCAGCGTCTGCTGCTCGGGGTTACCGCCAATCGCGTAGCCGCCTGAGCTGCCCCTACTCATCGAACCCGCAGTCATGAAGGAGGCTTACTTCTTCTTGCTCCGGAATACCGACAAGAACGAAAGCCACATCCAACGAAGGCGGTTGCCGAAGCGATCGAGCGAGCGCAAAAAGGCGCCCCGGCCGCCGCTGGCTCGGCCCATGCGCGAGAGGTTCGCCGGCCGCGCGCTCGGGTGAACGCCGAACACCGTGTAGAGGTCGATGAGGTCCTGCACGAGATCGGAGATACCGCGCGTCTCGACGTCGTGCGCCTGGCAATAGCTGTCGGGCTTGTTGCGGATCATGCATCTGGCGATGATCCGCATCACGTGCGGGTCGATGAGCTCGCCATTCCCGTCGAGGTAGTGCTTGTAAGAGAAGAAGCGATCCGCCGGCGCGACTTCTTGCTCGCCGGTCTTCGGCGCGCGCATCGAGTTGATGACCGAGTACTCGTGCTCGAGGTAGGCCTCGATGGTGTTGTTCTCTTCGGCGCGCTCGTACTCGATGAACTTGTGGAAGTTGTCGTAGAGCGTCTTCGGGTTCGCGTAGGCGCCGCTCACCAAATAGTAAAACAGCGCGCCGAGCGAGTAGATGTCAGCGGGCCGGCCCACGCTCTTCTGGATCTTCGCGCGGACGTTGGCCTCGCTGGTCTCACGCCAGGGGCGACCGAGCACGAGCTTCTTCTTCGCGCGATCGGCGTAGAGAACGGGGTAAGCCTCGCCGCGGTTGAACAGACTGAACGTGTCGTTCTTCGCGATCTGGATGTAGAAATCCTCGAAGTACTCGACCTCGGCCGAGCCCTGCTGAACGTTGACCAGCAGCTCGAGGACGTTGGTCTCTTGCTCGGGGCTCTGGAAGAAGAGCGTGCCCGGCACGCTGTTCATGCGCGTCACGTTCATGCTGACGTCGCCGTCCTGCATCTTCGCGACGTTGAAGTCGGCGAGGCGAACCTCGAGCGTCGACCCGCGCAGCGTCGGATCGGGCAGGCCAATCAAGATGTTCGCCGGCTTGATGTCCCGGTGACTCATGTTCTTGATCAGGTGCGCAAACTCGATCGCGCTGGCGATCGGGATCATGTAGTCCATGACGCGGAAAATCCGCTCATTCATGCTGCAGCCGAGCAGATCGTCCTTCGCGTCGGTCTCGCTCCCTTTGAGCGCGCGCGATCCCTTCAGGCGCTCTTCGAGGGACATCTCGAGCTTCTCGAGGATGACGAACTCGCTCTCGACCTTGTCGCGGATCGAGATGGGTAGGAACTCGATGTCCTCGCCCTCGCCGGACGAGAAGAGCTTCACGATGTTCGGGTGGCCCTGAACGCGCTCGAGCAGCTCTTTCTCGATCTGGAAGCGCATCAGGTCTTCTTCACTGACGCCCTTCTGCAGCACCTTGATGACGACGGTGCGGCGAAAATCGGTCTTCGATTCGAGCCAGCGCTCCTCGCCGAGGTAGACCTTGCCGAAGCGACCGGAGCCGACCTCGATCGGCATCCCGCGCGCGTCGAGGACGAAGGCGTAAGCGCGCGACCGTACGATGTGCGTGCCTGCAGCGCGAAACGGCGCGGCGGAGTCGGTGCGCAGCACGGCCGCCGGACCCGACGACGGCATGGGCCCGAGCGCACCCAAGGGCAGCGTCTGCGTGGGCGGCGCGGCGAGGATGGCGGCTTGCGAGCCGTGCGGGTTGTACGGGGTTGCGACGGAAATCTGCTGATTCGAGGGGGGATGCGGCGTGTGGCTCGGGTAGTGCGACGGGGGCCCCGGCGCGTAGGAGCCAAGCGGCCCACCGATGCTCATGGGACCACTCATGGGGCTCGACTGCGGTGGCGGCCCGCTGGGTCCAGCGCCCGACATCGCGCCTGACACCGCAGGGAGCGGTGCCGGGCTCGCGAGTGGCGGGGGCGGCGTGACCGCGTACGTGTTCGAGGTCGAAGGTGTCACGCTCGACCGCGGCGGCGCCGCGCTCTGCGCACGCGCCGTCGCTTGACGCGTCTGCTCGGCGAGCGCTTGGTGAAGCACGTTCTGCGGCGAGAAAGGCGAGGTCGGGGTGGCCGGACGCGAGAACGATCCGCGCTTGGGCGCGGGAGGCGCGGCGCTCGGAGCGTTCGGAGCGTTCGGCGTCTCCGGCACGGCGACCGAGCCATCCTCGACATCCTTGTCATCGAGCTCGTTCAATGCGCCCTCGACCCCCGCGTCCAGCCCAGTCAGCGGCGGCGGCGGCTTGGCACCCGACGGGGCGTTCCTTTGGCTCAAGCAGCTCCTCCGGGGAATGCCGCCGCTGTCAGCGGCGGCACAAGATGATCACGTCGCGGTCTCGACCGATGTACACCGCGACCGCCTGGGCCGCTTGCGTCGACGGTACCACCATCTCGCCCGGATCCATGCGAAACACGCGGGCCGTGGGATGCGGCGGGCCGGGGTGTCTGCCCTGGTTTTGGGGCTCGCCGAAGGACAGCAGGATGTGGCCGAGCTCCTCCCACGCCGTCGAGAGGAAGCTCACGATCGCGTCGTTCTCGACCACGATCGCGGGCGTGGGCCGCCCGTTCTGCCCTTTGACGAAGCAGTTCAAACCCTTGATGTGGATGCGAAACGCCGTCCCCTTTGCCGGAAGAAACGAGACGCGAAAGCGGATCTCGGCGCCCGTTCCGCCCTCGGCACCGTAGGTCGAGAGATCGAGCTTCTCGTGCACGTCGACGACCCGCACGCGCGAGGCCCCATGCTGCACCGCGTGCTCCGCCGGCGCGACGTTCTGGGTCTCCCGCGCCAGCGAGTGCTCGACCGAAAGCGTCACCGACCCACGCGGCTGGTACGCGTCGACGGCGGGCGCCGGCACGGGCATCGTGCTGACCGCGGACGGTGAGGTCCTGACCAACTACCACGTCGTGGAGGGGGCGACCGCGATCCAGGTCACGGTCGCGAG
>CAXSGV010000150.1:0-13157 GCA_964236615.1 uncultured Polyangiaceae bacterium | reverse complement strand
CACCGCGCGCATCGTCACGTGCAGCGGGAAGCGCCAGCTGTGCTCGGGACGCGTGCGATGCGCGACGCCCACACGGCGCCCCGTCTTCTTGCGCCCTGCACCCGCGCGCTTGCCGCCCCAGGTAGGCGGCGGCGGCTGCGCCGGAAGCTCGAGCTGCTCGCCAGGCTTCGGGCGGCGTGCTCGTGGCCGCGCGTGAGCTTGTTTTATCGCCATCTTGACTAGGGCATAATTTACTCGAAGCGTTCGTTCACGCAACCCACTTCACCATTTTCCTCTGGCACGGACCTGGCGGGTCGACCCACCCCCAGCGGCAGGGTAGTTGTCGCCGCTCTCGAAGTTGAAGAGCGGGGCAGCAGCGAGTGGTCGAATGACGAAGCCGTTCTCTCTTCGTACGAAATGGTCGAGCGCCTCACGGGCAACAGTGTCGAGAGCGCGCGGAAGGTCGCGCGTGAGACGGGGTCTCACAGGAGACGCCTCTCCAAGTGGCTTCGCGACGCTCGTAGCCTTCCGGTCGTGGCGACTGCAAAGCGCAGCTCTTCGAGCAAGGTGTCGACGATCGACGAGAAGCTCCGCGTGCTCCGTGCGGCATCGAAGCTGAGTGGATGCGAGGTGATCGCGTTGCTCGAGCGTGACGTGCTGTGCGGCGTTCCTCGTTCTCAAAAAAAAGTGGCTCGGATTTGGGGGCTCTGAGTCGACGATGTGCTGGCTCCAGCGACGATGCGAGCTTCGCGCAACGCGTCTGTGTCGAGGCACTCGTAGCTCGACGCAGAGGTTGTGACCGCAATCACGCGGCAGCGCGGACCGCCGGCTTAGGTCGGACGGACAGATACGCGCGGCCCAGCTTCTCTCGCGCGCGGTCGAGGCACTCCGGCACCATCACGCCAATCTCCATCTCGACCATGTTCAGCCAGCTCGCGTGTTTCGGCGTGTAGTGGAACTCAAGCCGGCGGAGGATGCGGCGCGCCTTCGCGGGCTCGAACGCCTCGTACAGCGCGGACGCGGTGTGGGTGGAGAGGTTGTCCAAGACCACGGGAATCCGCTCCGCCTTCGGGTAGTGCGTGTCGACGAGGTCACGCATGCACTGTGCGAAGTCAGTGCGGCTCGCCGCTGGGTCACTTTGGCGTGGACGCCACGAGCGATGGGCGTCGACTGGCCGGAGCTGTCCGGCTTCTCGCCGTAGAGATCGAGCACGTCCTCCATCCGTGCGATGAGCTCGGGGTTCGTCGCGGAGATGCACCACATCCTCTTCAGCCACGGTTTCAGCTCGTTTTGCGCGAGTCGGCGACGAACCGTCTCCGCGGAGAGGAGTCGTGCTTCGTCAGCCGCACCATCTCGCCAGCGAGACACTCCAGCGTCCACCGCGCTCGGCCCGCGGGCGGCGCCGAGCACGCGGTCGCGATTAGCAGCGCCTCCTCCTTCTCGGCGAGCTTCCGATCCGCGCCCGGACGAGGGGGCTCGGTGAGCGCGGCATCGAGCCCGTCCTCGACGAACCGTCGTTTCGTTCGGTAGACCGTCGACGTGCCCACCGAGATGTTCCCGGCGATCGTCGCGTCGGCCGAGCCCGCCTCGGGACGCGAGCAGGATCTGGGCTCGCTTCAACCTGCGGAACGCGCCTTTGCCTGCTTGAACGAAGCTCCGAAGCTCGTCGCGTTCCTCAGACGTGAGCGTGATGCGGTACCGTACATTCATCAAGGGCAGTACCTTGCGTTCATCGACTACCCCGTCGACGGTTCAGCGGATGATCATCGAGCTCGAGCGCGCGGCACGCGCTCACCGATGAGCAGTGGCGTCGTTTGCAGGCCGTCCTGCCGAAGCAAAAGGCTGGGCCTGAGGCGACCCGAGGCGCGATCGTCTTTCCATCGAAGCAGTTCTCTTTCGCGCAAAAACGGGCCTGCCTTGGCGAGATCTGCCCGAGCGGTTCGGCCCCCTGGAAATCGGTCTACAACCGATTCTTGAATTGGGCGAAGAAGGGTCGCTGGGCGACCATCTTCAAGGAGCTGCAGTTGGAGGTCGACGAGGTCGCCTCTCTCGTCGATGGCTCTGTCGTTCGCGCACACCAAGATGCGTCGGGCGGAAGAGGGGTGCGTTGCTGACGAGCTACTTGAGCACGCCCGCGGCAAGCCGCGAGCTGTACGGAAACCGCTACCTCGTCGAGGTGTTCGTCCCACAGCCTCGAGCGCTCTCGCGCCATCGCCATGCGGTTCGAGAAGACTGCACGAAGCTTCCTCGCGCTCACCCAACGCGCTTGTGCGTGGCTATGGCTCGACGAGAGCTAGGGGACACCCCTAGCCTTCGGACGTCTCCGTGCAGCGGAGGTGAATTGCAACCCAGATGCGGCGCGCTTCGGGTGCCTGGCGCGACATCGACTGAGGTTGCCGCGTGCCGCAAATCGCGCACTCGAGAAAGAGCCGTCCCAAGCGGATCCGCTCTTCACCGTCGACCGCCCGAACGCTCGACGTCGCGCGCGGTGGAGGCCCCTCGCCCTCGTAATGCGCCTCGACGGCCTGCACCAACGCTTCGGCTTCTGCTCCCAGGATCGACCTCGTCATCCGGAGGGGTGTACCTCGCCGCCCGCGTGTATGATGCCTCGACGTCGGCCGCGTGCGGTCGACGCGCCCCCGCATGCTGCCTAGCAAGCGAAACCATATTCGATTCTTTGGCGCGGTGGACGGCAAGCTGCCCTCCCGCGGCCTCGCTCCATCGGGCGACGAGCTGCCTTCCACGCAGCAAGAATTCTACGTGTGGTCCGAGTCGGGGGAGCCCGTCGGTCCGGTGTCCGTCGATCAGATCGCGCGCGGCATTCTCGCGGGTCGTGTGCCCTTGCAGGCCTTCGTCACGCGCCCCGGCGAGCCCGAGTGGCGCAAGGTCCTCGAGACCCGTGAGATCGTGCGCGCCCTCGAGCTGTCGTCGGAGGTCGAAACCATCGACGTGATGGACGACGAAGAGGAGCTCGTCGAGGTCTTCGACGACGAGGAAGACCTCGGCGACGCGATCGAGCGCGCGACGAGCATCTACGACGCGAACGAGCTCGGCACCGGTCACTACCAAGCGAGCGATGCGCACGACGTCGTGCTCGATGATCCGAGCGACGACGCGGGCACCGGCCATTTCCCGGCCATCGAGAACGCGGTCGACGAGTACCGATCGCGCGAAAGCGCAGCCTTCACCTCGACCCTCGATGCATCCGAGCTCGACGACCCTGATCCAGCGGCTGGGACCGACCGTTACGTAGCGACCGCCGCGGCCTCCGTCGCCGAGGCCCTCCACGAAGGTCCGGTCGCGACCGCGCTCGCGACCGCGCTCAGCAAAGCGGCCGAGCAGGGGCGGTGGGACGTCGTCCTCGAGCTTGCACGCCAGCTCGAAGCGCGCCGCCCCGGCCCGCCCGCGCCGGACGTGCTCAAGCCTTCGAGCTAGCCGACGCGGCGACAGGCTCCCGATCTCCTTACCGCGCTCGATCCGATCGCATGCGCTCGCGCGGTGCGATCGAATCGATCGCACGTGCAGCACCTGCAGTCAGCGGCAGTCAGCGGCAGTCAGTCGATCAAGGCCAGCGCACGGTGGGCGCAGCGCCGGCGACGGAGAGACGCGCGATCCACGGCGCGCGAATGCCGGGGGTCCCTGCGCCGGCGGACTCGATGCTCGGTCCGAGCCAGCCGTGCATCGTCATGAGCAGATCCCCCTCCGGCGTGACGTCGACTGCGCCGCCAGTCGTACGAATGACCTCTTCACCACCGGGACCCGTCATCCCCGTGGTCGCCACCGATCCGAGCCACGGTCCGCCCGCGGACTTCTTCGTGCACGGGCCGACGGCGCTCGCGCACTCGGCGTAGCCGATTGCGTAGTTGGCGGTTCGCCACAGATTGCCCGAGTAGAAGAGGAAGCGCTTGCCGCCGGCGACGACCATCGCCGGGTTCTCGATGATGGGATCCTCCCAAGATCCGTTGGTGCGTCGCATCAGCTCGGTCGCGTTGGTGCCCGGCGCGAAGTCATCGCCATCGGCCGCGAGCTTCTGCACGTAGACCGCGTTCATCGCCGAGGCGCGCGCGGGATCGTCCACGTCCTGACGCCACACCAAGTACATGCTGCCGTTTGCGTCGGCGAAGGGGCTTGGATCGATCGACCACCGCGTGGCCTGGCAGTAAAGCGGCTCCGCGTGCGCGTCGACGAAGGGTCCCGCCGCGCTCGTCGCAATTGCACGCCCGAGGCACATCTGCCCGGAGCTCGCGCGCTTGCTCGCGAAAAACAGGATGAAGCGCGTGGCGGACACTTTGAGCACGCCGGGCGCCCACGTGATCCCCTCCGGAGCGGCCCACGACGGGAGCACCGGGAGCACGTCGTTCTCGGCAGCGAAATTCCACGACGTGAGGTCGGTCGAAGTGACGTGCGGGATGTTCTTGCCGCGGCTCCGCGTCGCGTAGAGGTGGTAGGTCGCGCCGTCGTGGAGCACGAAGGGATCGGCGAACGCCCGAGGAACGGGGCTCAAGATTTTCTTCGCGGGGCCGGCGTCCGCGCGCGGAAGGTCTCCGTCGAGCGGGGTGCCGGCGTCGCGCGAAGGCTCGCCGCTTTCGGCGTCCGCACCGCGCGCGCCACCGTCCTCGGCTGCTGCGTCGACGAGCGCGGCTTCGGCCGGTGCTGCGCTCTCGCCCGACGAGCCACACGCGACCAGGGCCGCGCCGACGAGCGACACTGCGGCGTGGTGAATGGCTGCGAAGCGAGAGCGATGACGGAGCATGCGCCTCAACAAGTGCAGGAACGAGGCCATGCGCGTGGTCACGCGAAGGTTCAGGGCGCAGAGCACGACGTGCGCGCTGCGGTACCCTCTCGGGCGATGAACCTCTCTCGGAACGAATGGGCCGCGCGGCTGCTCGCAGCTGTCGCGATGCTCGCAGCCATGGTGATGCTCGCGGCCGGCTGCTCACGTGGCACCAAGCCCGCGCCATCGACGACCGCGCTGCCCACGCCGCCGAAGCCGACCTCGACGACGGAGCTGCTCGTCGGTCGCGCGGCGCTCGGTGATTTCACGATGGACGCGCCCGGCGTCCGCCGGAAGATCACGGTTGCCGATCTTCCACCGCCCAACGCCACGAAGTCGGTCGACAACGGCTCGAAGCTCGTCTCGCGACCGCCCGGCGCGTTGCCGAAGGTGCCGGCGGGCTTCACCGTGAGCTTCTTCGCAGGCGGGCTGACGAACCCACGCATGGCGCGTGTCGCGCCGAACGGTGATCTCTTCGTCGTCGAATCGAAAGCGAACCGCGTACGCGTGCTGCGCGACGCGGATGGCGACGGCACACCGGAGGTGACAGCGGTCTACACCGAGGGGCTCAACCAGCCCTTCGGCGTCGGGTTCTACCCTCCCGACAACCCGACCTTCGTCTACGTCGCGAACACGGACTCCGTGGTTCGGTTTCCGTATGGCGCCGGCGACACGAAAGCGCGCGGCCCCGCGGAGGTGCTCGTCGACGACATCTCTGGCGGCGGACGTCTTCGTGGGGGCGGTCACTGGACGCGCGATCTCGTGTTCTCACGTGACGCGAAGAAGATGTTCGTATCCGTCGGCTCGCGATCGAACGTCGACGATGACGAGGCCGAGGCACGCCGCGCGCGCATTTTCGAGTTCACACCCGACGGCAAAAACGAGCGGGTGTACGCGACAGGGATCCGAAACGCCGTCGGCCTCGCGGTGAGCCCCACGACGGGCGAGCTCTGGGCCTCGGTCAACGAGCGCGACGAGCTCGGTGATGATCTCGTGCCGGACTACATCACGAGCGTGAAGGACGGCGGTTTTTACGGGTGGCCTTGGTTTTATATCGGCCCCAATCAAGACCCACGTCACGAGGGCAAGCACGCCGAGCTCAAGGCGCGCGTCGTGGTGCCGGACGTCCTCGTTCAGCCGCACTCCGCCTCGCTCGGCATGACCTTCTACACGGGCGACAGGTTCCCTGTAAAATACAAGAATGGTGCGTTCGCCGCCGAGCACGGCTCGTGGAACCGCGCGCTGCGCACCGGCTACAAAGTGATCTTCGTGCCCATGATCGACGGGCACGCCACCGGAGAATACGTCGACTTCCTGACCGGCTTCGTCCTCGCCAGCGGCGAGGTGTGGGGCCGTCCTGTCGCAGTCGCGCAAGCCAAGGACGGCTCCCTGTTCGTGACCGATGACGGTGGGGATTGCGTCTGGCGTGTGACGCACTGACCTGCGGTATCCTCGCCGCCATGAACAAGGCGTTTCCGATCTTCATGGGCGTGATGTGTCTCGCGTACGTGTCCGGCTGCTCGCTTCTGAAGAAGAAGAACAAGGACGCCGGCGTGGACCTCTCCATGACCGATCCCGCTTTGGATACGGCCACGGCGCTCGATACCGCCGCCCCGGTGGAGACTGCGAGCGCGGCACCCGTCGCGTTCAAGGTGGGCGCGCACGGCAAGGTCCTGTGGAAGGGCACGTGGTACGCCGCATCGATCATCGGCATCGCCGGTACCGACAAGTACAAGATTCACTACGACGGCTACGAGAGCAGCTGGGACGAGGTCGTCGGCCCTTCGCGCATGCGGGGCTTCGGCGGCGCGGCGGCGACCGCAGCGGCGACCGCAGGTGGTGGTGGTGGTGGTGGTACGACGAAGGCCGTGGTGGCCGCGGACGCGCCCTGCCCCGGGCCGGGCCTCACGCGTCGTTGCGGTGGGCGTTGCGTGAACATCCAGACCGACGACAACAACTGCGGCTCCTGTGGCACCTCGTGCTCGGGCGGCAAGCACTGCGATGGTCACATGTTCTGCCGCGACTCGGCGGGCAACCTCTGAGCATCGTACGCGACGTGTCTTCCCGATGAACGTCGTGCTCGAAACTGAACCGCCGAGGCCGCTCGTCGCCCTGGCCGGCGCGAGTGGCTTCGTGGGCAAAGCCCTCGCGAGCACGCTCGCGAAGCGGCTTCGCGTTGCAGGAATCTCGCGTGCGATCCCGCGTGAGGCAGCCCCCGATTTTGCGGAGTGGCGGCGCGCCGATCTCTTCAACCTGCGCGAGGCCGAGGCCGCGCTCGCGGGCGCGAAGTACGCCGTGTACCTCGTGCACAGCATGCTGCCAACGGCTCGGCTCACGCAGGGCTCGTTTGCGGATCTCGACCTGATTTGCGCGGACAACTTCGCGCGCGCCGCGAAGCTCGCGGGGGTCGAGCAGATCGTCTACCTCGGCGGGTTGATCCCCGAGCAGAACAGCGCGCTCTCGCCTCACCTCGCGAGCCGACTCGAGGTCGAGAAGACACTCGGCGCCTACGGCGTGCCCGTCACCGTCCTCCGCGCGGGGATGGTGATCGGTGGCGGTGGCTCCTCGTTCCAAATCCTCGAGCGGCTCGTGAGGCGCTTGCCCGCCATGGTGTGCCCGTCCTGGACCCGCACGCGAATGCAGCCGGTTGCGGTCGATGACGTCGTGAAGCTTCTCGCGTTCGCCGTCGGCGAGCCCGCTTGTTTCGGGCAGATATTCGATGTCGGCGCGCCCGAGGCCATGTCGTACCGCGAGCTCATGGCGCTGACGGCCGAGCTCATCGGGGTGCGCCGGCCCATGGTGCCCGTGCCTTTGTTCACGCCTGCGCTCTCGCGGCTTTGGGTTTCTCTGATCACGGGCGCCCCAGGCACACTGGTCGGCCCGCTGGTCGAGAGCCTTCGCCACGAGATGGTCGCACGTGATCACCGCCTCGCCGACATGGCAGGCCTCACGCCCACGCCGGTGCGCACCGCGCTCGAGCAAGCGCTCGCGTCGGCGCCACCGAAGCGTGCGAGCAGCGCAACAGAGCCCGCACCGTCGGTCACCGCAGGCCGCGCTCGCGAGCGTCCGCACGTGCGGTCGGTGCAGCGCATGCGACTCCCGGCGGGTTGTGACGCAGCGTGGGCCGCCGACGAGTACGCGCGATGGTTACCGCGTGGGCTTCGCGGGCTCTTGCGCGTCGAGGTCGATCCCGATCGCACGTGTCGCTTCTACTTCGGCTCGATGAAGCACGCGCTTCTCGAGCTCACGTACGTCGGCGATCGGAGCCACCCCGATCGTCAGCTGTTCTACGTTTCGGGTGGGCTCCTCACGAGCACGCGCGCGACGAACGGGGGCCGCGCGCGCTTCGAGCTGCGCCAAGTGCTCGACAGCCGCACGCTCGTCACCGCCATCCACGATTACCGTCCGCGCCTGCCTTGGTACGTCTACACGGCCACGTAGGCGCGCGTGCACGCCGCGGTGATGAAAGCCTTCGGCCGTCATCTTGCCACCGCGACGTGCTCCAGCCCGCTCGAGGTCGCGCGCCCCGCCAGCTGATCTCTTCTTTGCGTCAGCTCTTCTTGGCCGCACCGCCGGGCTCTGCCTTCTTGCGGTGCATCTCGGCGAGCGCCGATGCGGGCATGACGTGCGCGATCGCCGCCTGCAGCTTGTTCTGCCAGCCGGAGACCACGTCCCCGTCGCCGCGCATCATGGCTTCGAAGCCGATCTTCGCGACCTCGTCGGCCGGCTGCTTCTTCCCCGCGCCCACCTTCGTATCGAGCATGTCGGCGCGTTCGAAGAACTCGGTCTCGGTTGCGCCGGGCATGAGGCAAGTGACCGTCACGCCCGAGTCGGCTAGCTCGGCGCGCAGAGCGAACGAGAAAGAATCCAGCAACGCCTTCGTGCCGTTGTAGACCGCCTGGAAAGTGCCCGGCATGAACCCGGCAATCGATCCAACGATCAGAATGCGGCCCTCGCCCCGCTGGCGCATTTCACGGCCCACATTCTGAATGAGGTAGAGCGTGCCCGTGACGTTCGTGTCGATCACGCGCCGGATTTCTTTCCAATCCTGATCGAGGAAACCGTGACCGAGGCCGCGACCCGCGTTCGCGAGCAGCGCGGCCACTGGACGGCCGCCGACGACGGCGAGCAGCTTGTCGACGCCTTCGATGGTGGCCAGGTCGGCCACGAGCGCGTCGACGGTAGCGCCGGTCGCCCGCAACGTGACCGCGGCTTGCGCGATCTCCGGCTCGTCCGCGACGACGACGAGGTTGAAGCCTTGCTCGCCGCACAGCTTGGCGAGCTCGAATCCGATTCCTGTGGAAGCTCCTGTGATGACAGCGAGTGGACGTGCTTGGGTAGCCATGGATCGATTTCTCCTTTGGGTCAGAGTTTCCAGCGACGACGCTTGGGCCTCATCGCAAATGCAGCGACGCCGAGCGCAGCTACCGCCGGCAAGGCAAACGGAAGAACGCGGACGAGGCGGTGCTCCATCGCATCGACGCGATCGGCGAGAAGCAGCACGAGCCAGTGGCTCGTGTGGTGCTCGGGGATCTCGTAGGCAGCACGCCGCATCACGCCGGACAGCCCCCGCGGCGGGATTGCCGTTCCGAACACCGGTGTGAGCTGCGGCAAGCCCTTTCGCTTGAGGACGTTGCCCGGATCCGATTGCCGTTCGGGCTCGGTCCAGTGCGCCGCGCCGACGGGGCGGGGCGGATCGTTCTCCATCGGAACGCCGGGTCGCCGCCTCGGATCGGCGTCGACCGCGAGCGCTTCGGACGTGTCTGCGATGTTCGTCATCGGTATCGTCATGGTCGTCTCCTCGGGGGTCACGCGGCCTTCGGGGGAATGAGGACGCACTTGATGCATTCGTCCTTCTTGTTCTCGAAGAGGTCGTACGCGTCGGCGGCGTGCTCGAGCGGAACGCGGTGCGTGATGATTCCCTTCGCGTCGATGCGGCCTGCGCGAATGTGCTCGAGCAGATGCGGCATGTAGCGTTTGCAGTTCGCCTGGTTCATCCGCATCGTGAGCCCCTTGTTCATGGCCGTGCCGATGTCGACCGCGTTGAAAGGCGGGCCGTAGACGCCGATGATGACCACGTTGCCGGCCTTGCGCGCCGTCGCGATGCTCCAGTTGATTGCGGTCGCCGACCCGGCCATGAGCTTGGCCTTCACGCCGAAGATCGTCTGTGCGAGCGAGCCCTTCGCTTCGCAGCCGACGGCGTCGATGCAAACGTCGGCGCCGCGCCCGTCCGTCATCTTCATGAGGTGCGAGACGACGTCCCCCACCTGACGGAAGTTCACCGTCTCGACGCCCTTGTTGTACTGGCGCGCAAACTCGAGGCGGTAGTCCAGATGGTCGACTGCGATCACGCGGCCAGCGCCGAGCAGCTGCGCCGATCGCTGCGCGAAGAGCCCGACCGGGCCGCATCCGAAGATGACGACCGTCTCGCCAGGCTTGATCTCGCCCATCTCCGCCGCCTGGTAGCCGGTCGGGAGAATGTCGCTGAGGAACAGAACCTCTTCTTCCGTCATGTCGTCGGGGATCTTCATGGGCCCGACATCGGCGAACGGGACGCGCACGTACTCCGCTTGCCCGCCCTCGTACCCGCCCGTCGTGTGCGAGTAGCCGTAAACGCCCGAAGCGACGCCGGCGTTGGGGTTCGTGTTCTCGCAGTTGCCCGTCAGCCCACGCGTGCAGAAGAAGCAGGTCCCACACGAGATGTTGAACGGCACCACGACGCGGTCGCCGCGCGACAGCGACGCGACGGAAGGACCGACCTCCTCCACGACGCCCGCGAACTCGTGGCCGAAGGTGCAGCCGACGCGCGTGTCGGGGATGAGGCCGTGCAAAAGGTGAAGGTCCGATCCGCAGATGGCCGTGCGCGTGACACGCAGGACGACGTCGTTCGGGTGCTCGATCTTCGGTTCAGGCTTCGTCTCGACACGGACGCGGTTTTTGCCTCGGTAGGTCAATGCCAACATCGCGGCTCTCCTTTCGCGCGGACCGCCGAGGACCGCCGCGGTGCCCTATTCAACCTTCGGGCCGACGCGAGCGACGCGCCTTTTGCGCATTCGGAGCGTCCTTCGCGACCGCATTTCCTCTACGTCGAGGCAAATGTTCTCAGGGGCGGTGCGCATCAGCGGGTGACGGGCACGCGGCCTTCGGAACGAACAGCCCGCCGACCGAGCAGAGATTCGAAGCGATGCGCGCAGCGACGATGGCGCCCGCGGTGGGCGTCGCATCGGCCGTCGTGCTGACCGCCGTCGCGCGCGCCGTCGATTGGCCTGTCGGCTCGTCGAGCTTGCGCGTGGCGAACGACACCCGCCACACGTGCTCGGTCTCGACCTCCTGCCCTGATGGCGGCACACGCTCGGTCGATTCGAGCACGGCTTCGACCGTCGTACCGTCGGGAAGCAACGTGAGACGAGGCGTCAAGTTGTAGGAGGAGTCGAACGATCCGAACTCCGTGCTCAGCTTCATGGAAGCGACGCGCTGGAATGGCTTCGTCGAGAACAACGTGAGGCGCGCGTGGCTTCCGACGAGCAACGTTGCGCCGTCGGCCGCGAGGAGCATGGCGCGACCGGGTACATCTGCGGTCTCTTCCTTCGCGCGCAGCCGCTGCACCGCGCCCGAGAGGACGTCGACTTCGGCATGCTCGACGATCTCGTCGTCGGCGGTGGGAATTCCGGAGACGAACAGGCGCTGCTCGCCGCGATCGATCACCCAAGTGTGGTCGCCCTGCGTAGGAAAGCGGGCGACCACGCGCGCGGGATCGAGCGCGCAGAGGATGACGTCCGCGAACGGGTTCGACGCGCGGACGAGCAAGCGCGAGCCATGGGCGAGGAGGCGCGCCTCCGGACCGTAATCGAGCATCCCAGGGGACGCGTCTCCGAGCGAGCATGCCGTGCTCGTCGTCTTCGCGGCGGGGTCGACGACTCGAACATCGATATGCACAGTGAGCGTCTCGCCTTTGCGGGTCATGGGCCGATCCAGCAAGGTTTCGGTCGCGAGGACGAGCTTGGTGCCGTCGTCGACCGCCGCCACGACGTCGCCACGAACGGTCATCAGGTCGTTGAAGTCTTCGGTGTTCTTGATCGCGACGAGCCCGGTCGTGCCGCGCGCGACGAGGTAGCGTCCGCGGATGGCGAGATCGCCATGCCAGTACGCGAATCCACGCCGCGTGGTGCGCGCCGAAGACATGCCCCTTTCAACGTCGTCGGGCGTCAGCGCTTTCGCTGAGCCCATTTCGCCGAACAGCTTGCGAGCCACGTCGACGTGACCTGCGAAGAGCTCCTCGTACGCGCGTTCCACCTTCGCCGTATCGAGGGGCGACTCGCTTGCAGCGTCACTCGCCGCGTCGCCCACCACCCGCGGCTCGTCTGAAGCACCGCAGCGGCTGCAGCCAGTGACGAGCGCGAGCGCTCCAAGCGCGAGCGCTCCGAGCGCGAGTCGCTTCACGATCTCTGCCGCCGCCAGATCACGTACGCACCCGTGCCGAGGATCGGATCGAGGATCGAGAAGGGCAGGCCGAGGCCAGCGTCGACCTTGCCGAGGAGGACGAGCGGCACGAGCAGGAAGGGAATGAGGAGTCGGTCGAGCACCGTCGCGAGCCCGAACATGTCGGACCGCGTTCGCGCGCCCATGATGTAGAGGTAGCCGATGACGGCCAGCGGCACGCCGAGCGTTCGTGTGAGCCCCTCTTCGCCCGGCCGGAACGTGTTGCCGTTGAGAACGTGCAGCAGGTTGGGCGCTGCGTAGAACACCGCGCCGATGAGTATGTACAGTACACCGATCCACGTCGTGTCCCGCGAGAGCGGCGTGTGCGGAGGCGCGGGACCAAAGAGGACGGAGAACATCCGCCGAGACTAGTACGCCGACACACGAATTGACTGGTTCGCGGAGCTGATCGCGGTGCACTTCGGTCACACCACGTTGTCGTTGTCGTTGTCGTGGTTGTGACGTTGTGACGTTGACGTCCTCGTTTGATGGCGACGACGACGACGACGACGTGGAACTGGACGACCCACGACGTTAAAGACGCATCGTTCTACAGCCCCTCGGCGGGCGGCACGACCTATCGCTTTTGGTTCCGTGACCTCGGCCTCGGTGTCATCGACGTGCCTCCAGCTAACGCGCTCATCGCCACCGTCGCGCGGGCGCATCTCGAGCGACGTCTGAAGCGCGCGAGCAACATTAGGAGGACGACAAAGGCAGCCTGACGACAAAACCGTGGCGCGCTGTCAGGGGCGTCCCGCTCCACCACAAAGTGTCAGCGATGTCTTGATCCGTTTCTGAGCGTCAACGTGGCGAACGTCCAAGTCCACGTCGTCGTCGCCGTCAATGAGGGCGACAACGTCAACGAGGGCGACAACGTCAACGTCTACGTACGTCAACGTCGACCGCTCGAGCCAGCAACCCTTCG
>CAXSGV010000149.1:12893-13198 GCA_964236615.1 uncultured Polyangiaceae bacterium | reverse complement strand
GGGCGGCGGCGGCGGCGGCGTGGTTGCATCCTCCGCGGGTGGGGCGGCATCGGGAGTCGTGGTCGGTGTGTCCACGGCGCCGACGCACACGCCGGCGCGGCACGTCTGCGTGGGACCGCACGGTACGTTCGCGCACGCTGCCGACAAGAGGACGGGAACGATCTGGTTCTCGTGCGGCTGGTACCGAAGAACGCGCCGCTCCACGATGCACCCCTGGAAGCTGGCCGCACCCCCGACGATCTCACCACAGCTGCTCGCGCTTCGACCGACCGCACCCACGACGCGGACGGCGACCTCTTCGTCCT
>CAXSGV010000149.1:9757-12883 GCA_964236615.1 uncultured Polyangiaceae bacterium | reverse complement strand
GGGACGAGAACCATCGCGCCGATGCGGCCGCCCTGGGGCTGGCACCAGGTGCGTGTCGTGACGAACGGCCGCGTCTCGAGGGTGTCGAGCTTTCCAGCCGCGATGCCGACCTCGAGGTTTGCGGTGCCGTCGCACGCGAGGTCGGTCGACACCTCGACGGTGATCGACGTCGCGTCGCGGCACGACAGAACCGTGAAAAGCGCCGCCATCACGGCCGCACACACGATGCTGCTGCGGAGCGGACCTCGCGTGGGGTTTGAAGCGCGCATGGGTGGAGTCCTATAGATGCGCCAGGCCGGTGTTCGGATGCGTTGGAGCGGTACGCTTCAGGCGGCGTCGGGAAGGAGAAGCACCTTCCCCATCGCCTTGCGGTCGTGGATCCAGTGGTGTGCTGCCGCGGCCTCGGAGAAAGGGAACGTCTTGTCGACGTGCGGCTTGATTTGCCCCTTTTCGTACATCGCGATGAGCGACTGGAACTGCTCGGCGAGCAGATCGACCTGGCCGAAGAGGTGCCCCATGTTGCAGCCCGAGACGGTCTTGTTGTCGTCCATGAGCTTCATCGGGCTCCACTTCTTCACGGCCATGACCTGCATCGCGGCGTGGAAGAGGTTTCGCTTCTTGCCCGACGATGCCGACGAAAGGCCGAACGCGACGAGGCGACCCGCCGGCGCGAGAAGGTCGTAGCCCTCCGTCCAGCTCTTGCCGCCGACCGGATCGAGGATCAAATCGAGCCCCTTGTCCTTGGTGAGCGCGCGGAGCTCGCTCATGTAATCGCCGGACGAGTCGAGCGGGTGGTGACAGCCCTGGCCCCGCACGAAGTCATGCTTGGAGACCGAAGCGGTGCCGAAGATCTCGCAATCGCGCGTCTTCGCGAGCTGGATCGCGGCGAGGCCGACGCCGCCCGCGACCGAGTGAATGAGGACGCGCGACTTCGGACGCAGGTTGCCCGTGAAGAGCATCATGTGGTGCGCGGTCAGGTAGACGACGGGCAGAGCAGCAGCCTCCTCGAAGGTCATCGCCGTCGGCATTTTGAAGACCTGGTTCTCAGCGATCACGAGGGTGTCGGTGTAGCCCCCGAAGCGAGGCATCCCAAAGACGCGATCGCCTTCGGCGAACGACGTGACGCCGCTGCCGATCGCGTCGATGACGCCGGACACTTCGTACCCGACCACGCAGGGGATCTTCGGTGCGTCCGGGTAGAGCCCGACGCGCGCCATGAGATCGGCGAAGTTGATTCCCGCCGCGCGAACGCGGATACGGACCTGCCCTGCCTCGGGCGTGGGATCCGGCGCCTCACGGACCTGAAGAACTTCCGGAGGACCCGACTTGGTGATCCACACTTGGCGCATGAGACCGACAATACGCGGTTACTTCTTCGCGTGGCGGAAGCGATCGAGCCCCACGGCGACGACGATGATGATGCCGGTCACGATCTCCTGCACCCAGTTCGGCAACCCCACGTTGGTGCATCCCGTCTCGATGACCGTCATCAAGAGCGCGCCCACGACCGAGCCAGCGATCGAGCCTTCGCCGCCGGTCAGCGAGCCGCCGCCGATCACCACCGCGGCGATGACCTTCAGCTCGAGCCCGGCCGAGGTCGTCGGATCACCCATCGTGAGCTTCGAGAGCTCCATGACGCCGCCCCACCCCGCGAGCAGGCCGGCGACGACGTAGACGCTCGCTTTGACGAGCCCGGTGCGAATGCCGCACAGGCGCGCCGTCGCCTCGTTCGAGCCGACGGCGTAGACGTGACGCCCCGCCTTGGTGGTGCGCAGAAGCAGCGCGACCACGATCGCAATCGCGAGCGAGATCCAGACGCCCCACGGAAACAGCATCCACGCGCGGCCTTCGGGGACCGGCGAGAGCAACGCTTCCAGCCACTGCGGATCGCAGTCGATCTTCTGTTCGTTCGCGAGCCCCTTTGCGATGCCGCGCACCACGCTCATCGAGCCGAGCGTGACGATGAATGGGTTCATCTTCAACCAGCCGACGAACGTGCCGTTCACGAGGCCGCACACCGCCGCGGCGGCGATGCCTGCGGCCGCAGACACCAGTGGACTGTGGTGCGCGCGCAGCATGCTCGCGATGACGACGGTGGTGACGGCGACGACCGACCCCACCGACAGATCGATGCCGCCCGTGACGATGATGAGCGTCATACCCACGGCGCAGACGGCGACCACCGACGTCTGCCGCACCATCGTTGCGAGGACCGAGGCCGTCGGAAACGTGTCGTGCGCGAGGGCCGCGAACAGCGCGTACAGCACGAGCAAAGCGAGCGCGGGCCCGAACCATGGGGCACGCGCCATCGCCTTCATGTTCGCCTTCGCCATCACGGTGCTGCACCGATCGCTTCGGCGAGCACCTTGCGTTCGTCGAGCTCGGCGGTCGGGCGCGCAGGCCCGAGCATTCCCTTGCACATCACGGCGACACGATCGCAGATCCCGAGCAGCTCCGGCAGGTAGCTCGACACGAGGAGCACTGCTTTGCCGTTCGAGGCGAGCTCGTCGATGAGGCGGTAGATCTCGGCTTTGCTGTTCACGTCGATCCCGCGCGTGGGCTCGTCCAGGAAGAGGACGTCGACGCCGTGGTGCAGGAGCCGACCGAGCGCGACCTTCTGCTGGTTGCCACCCGAGAGCTCGCGCACCGCCTGCGCGGGACCGGAGGCCTTGATGCCGAGCTTCTGCATCCACTCTGCGGTCACCGCGTTCTGTTGCGCAGGGCGAATGAAGCCGCGCGGACCGAGACCGTCGAGATGCGAGAGCGTGAGGTTGTCGGCGATCGACATCTTGGTCGCGAGCCCTTCGTGTGCGCGGTCCTCGCTTAGAAGACCGACGCCGTGCGCGAGGCTCGCGGCGGGCGAGCGCGGTCCGACCCAGGCGTTCACTTTGATCTCGCCCGACCGCACGCGATCGAGTCCGAACACGGCGCGGAGAAGCTCGGTGCGGCCGGCGCCCACGATCCCCGCAATGCCGAGCACCTCGCCGCGATGAAGATCGAGCGACGCCGAGCGCGGCTTTTTGGCGCCGGCGACGCCGCGCAGCGACAAGATCCGCTCACCGGGCCTGCGCACCGAGCGCGGGAACAGCTCGCTCACGCTACGCCCTACCATGAGCGAGCTGTTCC
>CAXSGV010000149.1:3293-9747 GCA_964236615.1 uncultured Polyangiaceae bacterium | reverse complement strand
GAGCGTGACGATGTTCTGCATCCACGCCGCTTCGTCGCCAGTGGCCGTGGAGCCCGTTCCCACGGTCTTGCCGTCGCGCAGCACCGTGTAGCGATCGGCGAGGGCGCGGACCTCTTCGAGGAAATGCGAGATGTAGACGATCGCAAGCCCGCGCGCGCGCAACGTCCGAAGCAGATTCATCAAGCGCGTGGCTTCGTCCGCGCCGAGCGAGCTCGTGGGCTCATCGAGGATGAGGACGCGTCCGCCGCCGACGTTCGACGCGCTGAGCGCGCGCGCGATCTCGACCAGCTGCCGATCGGCGGTCGACAGGTCGAGCACGCGATCGCCGGCGCGAACGACGCGCTTGTCCGCCGGTCCGAACACGAGGAGAAGGACCTCCTCGACGCGCTTTTGAATTTCTTTCTTCGACAGGAATCCGAGGAACGTCGGCTCGACGCCGAGCACGATGTTCTCGGCGACCGTGAGGTGCGGGCACAAGGACAGCTCTTGGTGCACCATCGCGACGCCGCTGGCGCGCGCGGCGCCCGGGCTGGTCGGGGCGTAGGTCTGACCACCGAGCTCGATCATCCCGCGGTCCATGGCGGTCACGCCGCCGAGGATCCCCATGAGCGTGGATTTTCCCGCGCCGTTCTCGCCGACGACGGCGTGGATCTCGCCGGCACGCACCTCGAGGTCGACGCCCGCGAGCGCGATGGTCGCGCCAAACGCCTTTTCGACCCCGCGGACGACCAGCAAGCTACTTACCGAGCCATTTTTCGAGATCGGGGTGCAGCAGCTCTTTCATCTCGGGCGACTCGAGGTTGTCCTTGGTGACGAGCTTGGCGCCGGTGTCGACGCGCTTCTCGATCGCCTCGCCGCGAAGGTGCTTCGCCATCGTCTGCACCGACAGGTAACCGATGCGAAAGGGATCCTGCAGGACGAGCGCGTCGATGTGGCCGGCCTTCACGCCCTCGATGAGCTTGTCGGAGCTGTCGAAGCCGACGAGCTTGATCTTGCCCGCGAGGCTCGTCTTTCGGAGCGCGAGCAGCATCCCCACGGTCGTCGACTCGTTGGGCGTGAACACTCCATTCACGCCGCCGGCCGCAGCCTTCTGTGCGCCGAGCAAGTTCTCGCTCGTGGTGAACGCGCTCTCCGTCGTCGCGCCGCCGTAGCGGTTGTCGCTGACGATCTTGATGTCCTTCTGATCCTTGAGCGCGTCCGAAAATCCCTTCTCGCGGTTCGACGTGCTCGCCGACCCTTCCTGGTAACGAAGAAGGATGACGTTCCCCTTGCCGCCGAGCAGCTTCACCATGTGCTCACCCGCCATCTTGCCAGCGGCGTAGTTGTCGGTCGCCACGAAGCTCGCGTGCTCGTCCCCCTGCAGATCGCTGTCGAACACGACGACCGGAATCTTCGCCTCGCGCGCCCGCTTCACCGGCGTGACGAGCCCCTTGTCGCTCAACGGCGCGAGCACGATCCCCGACACCTTCTCCGCCGTGAAGCTCTCGACGACGTCGATCTGAGCCTTCAAGTCATCCTCTTTCAGCGGCCCCTTCCAGATGATCTCGACCTTCTCTTCCCCCGCCGCTTTCGCCGCCCCGGCATGCACGCTCTTCCAGAACTCGTGGGTAGTCCCCTTGGGCACCACGGCGATCCGAAGCTTCAACGTGCCCGTGCCCGTGCCCGTGCCCGTGCCCGTCTTCTCTCCGCCGTCTCCCCCGCCGGCGGTCACGGCCCCGTCCTTCTTGCATCCCGCGCCGGCCACGAGAAGCACCGCAGTGATCCCCGCCGCCATGAAGCTCGATCGCATGCTCATTCGCAGAGTGCTCCTCTTCGGTTCGGCGTGTTCTTCCGGGTGATCGGGCAGACGGCAGACGCAAGACGGCAGACGGCGGTCATCCTCGCCGTTCGACCGGCGCCGCGTTCCGTCGGCGATCGCGATCGGTCGTCATGAGCTTCTTGTACTCGAGCTGATCTTTGTAGAGCCTCTTGAATACGCGGTATTTCGCATCGTGGTACGCGCGGACGATCCCGGTGGCGGGCTCGACCACGGTTCCGGGTGCGCTCATCACGGCCATCGCGGCGGTGATCGAAGGCTGATCACCGCTGGCCACCGCGCCGAGAATGGCCGAGCCCAGCAACACCGCCTCGGGCTCCTTGGGAAGCACGATGCGGCAGCCGGTCGCGTCCGCGTGCTCACGCACGAAGGTGGGGTTCTTCATGTCGCCGCCACAGGCGACGATCGTCTCGATGTGGTAGCCGCCGAAGTCGTTGAGCTCGCCGATGATGTGCCGCGTGCCGTAGGCGATCGCCTGAATCGTCGCGAGGTAGAGACGCGCGAGCGCGTCGACGCTGTCGTCCAGCTTGAGCCCGGTGACCATGCCGCGCGCGTTCGGGTCAGCGCGGGGCGAGCGGTTGCCATGGTGATCGGGCAGGACGTGTAGCTCCTTCGTGATCGCCGCGGGGAAGTCGTCGTCGCCGCCTCGTAGCGTGAGCGCGAGAGCCTCGAGCCGCGCATCGAGCAGCGCGTAGGGCGTGGTGCCGTTGGCCTTCGCCTCGCGCCGCAGCTCGTCGCCGCGCGCATGTGTGAAGATCGTGTGGTCGAGCAGCGCTCCGGTCGCGGACTGCCCTGCTTCGTTGAGCCAGAGACCCGGGATCATCGCGCTCTCGTACGGGCCCCAGATGCCGCGCACGAAGCTCGCTTTCGTCGAAACCGCCATGTGGCAGCTCGACGTGCCGCCGATGAGCGCGAGGCGGTCGCCCCACGCAGCCGCTTTGTCGGGCTCGCCGCGCGCGGACCCGGCGCCGAGCATCCCAAGGCCGCCGGCGTGTGCATCGATGATCGCGACGCCGACCGGCGTACCTGCCGCCAGCCCGAGCTCTTTGCCAGCGACGTCCGTGAGGACGCCTTGCCGCTCGCCCATCGGGCGCACGCGTGTGCCGATGCGCGCGTACTTCTCGTCGACGAGATCCGCGAGGCCGGTCTCGCGAAAGAACGAGTCGCTCCAGCCGCCGTCCTTGTCGACGTAGGTCCACTTGCAGGTCGTCGTACAGAGCGAGCGCACGTCGACCTTGGTGGCGCGGTACGCGAGAAAGTCCGGCAAATCGAAGAGCTTCGCGGCGCGCTTCCACGACGCGGGCAGGTTCTCCTTCAACCAGAGGAGCTTCGGCGTCTCCATCTCCGGCGAGATGCTGCTGCCGACGTAACGGAGGACGTCGTGCTTCTGCGCGTTGATGCGGCTCGCCTGATCGATCGCGCGATGATCCATCCACACGATGACGTTCTGCGCGTCCTTGCCGGTGGGGCTCACGCTCACCGGCTTGTCGTTGGTGTCGAGCGCGACCAGCGAGCACGTCGCGTCGAAGCCGATGCCGCGTATGGCCTCGGGCGCGACCTTGGCTTCGCTGAGCGCGGCGCGGATTGCCACGCCGCACGCGTTCCAGATGTCGTCGGATGAGTGCTCGACGAAATCCTCGCGCGGGCGGAATACTTGAATCGGCGATGCTGCCATTCCGAGACGGTTGCCGCGCGAATCGAAGATCGCCGCACGTGCGCTCTGGGTGCCGACGTCGACGCCCAGGTAAAATTTGTCCGAGATCCGAACGGCGGTGACGAGGTCGTCGGTCATACGGCGGCGCCCTTGCCACCGCCGAGAACGCGCACGCGGAAGCCGAGCTCCTGCGACAGCGCGATCATCTCGTCGAACACGTCGCCGTACGCCACCGCAACGTGGTTCGACAGGTAGTGCGCCATCAGGGTTTCTTGCGAAATGCCCATGTCGGCGGCCATGAACGGCCACTGGCGCGTCGTCCCTTCCCACCACGTATCGCGCACGTCTTCCGGAAGCTCGACGACCTCGCCGCGGCCGATGTCCATCCAGAGGACGCCGCCCTTGTCGTAGGCGCGCGCCCACGTCATTTGCCCGGGGAGGCTCTCGCCGGTGACGGTGCCGCCCGGCGTCGGGAAGTAGAGCGCGGGCTGGCGGAAGGAGTGCGCGCCCTTCAGCGAGTCGGGATCGTGGTTGAAGGCGTAAGGCCCGCACGAGCCGGAGTTGAGCAACACCCAGAGAAAGCGGCCGTCGTGCTCTTTGCCCCAGCGCACGTCGTGGAACATGACCGCCTGGTGCAGCCCCTTGTCCTGGAGGAGGCGCTTGAGCATCTCCATCGGGACGACGTTTCCCTGATCGGCCTCGGTCGCCGTCGCGATGGTGTCCCCATTGGACTCGGGGCGGCAGGTCGCGTTGAAGAGGCCTTCGGCAAGATCCGACGGCGGGCGCAGCGGAATGAGCCCGAGCTGGTACTGCCAGCCGATGCAGTCGGCCTTGAACTCGTCGACCATATCCTTGACGACGAGGTAGTCGCGCAGCTGCTCCTTCGTCGCGTTCTCGCCGAAGTCGGGCGCGGCGAGCTCGGTGCCACCGATGCTCGGCCCCTTGCCCCAGTGGAACTGCATGCCCTTGTCCAACACGAATGCGAAGGCGGCGTCGATGCGCTTCGGGTCGATGCGGCGGCCGCGATCGATGATCCACGCCTGGTCGACCTTGTGCTCGGTGAATCCATGCCGATTCAAGAGTCGCGGGCCGAAGTAGCCGTTGATCATGCCCATCGACGTGTCGCCGAGCATGAGGATGAGCACGCGCCGCGCCTTGATCTCGGCGGCAACACGCTTGGCGCGCGCCGAGGCGTCGGCGGAGATCGGCGCGTGGTAGGCGATCTGGTCTTCGGCGTAGACGATCTTCCCCGTGGTGCACCACTCGTCGAGGCGCGCCATGAACGCGTCGTCCTTCGTGTAGTCGGGTGAGGACGTCCACGCGCGGGAGAACGCGCGCCCGACGCTCTCGAGGCAAGCGCCAGTGTTGAGGAGGCCGACGAGGCCGGGCCACTGCCCGGAGAAGTTCGAGGCGAGCAGGAGCGGGTTGTCTTTCCCGACCACGCCGTCGGTCGTGTGCGGCCCGTAAAACCAGTGAACGCACACGCCGACCATGGGATCGTCGATCGGAGCGAGCTTCTCGATCGCGTGGTGCGGTTTCGAGAGGTAGCCCTCGACGCGGTAGGGCGCGCGACCGAGCTTCTTCAGCGCGGACTCGAGCTGTGCGGTGGCCTCGGTGATGCTCGGCAGCGCGAGCTCGTTCGGCTTGTCACGTGCGTCACCGGGCCAGAAGAGCGCCACGCGTTTCTGCTTGCCTGTCATCTCCCGGAGAGTACCCGAGCGTGTTTTGAATTAGGGCCGGCAGAGCACCGCGTTCGTCGATTGCCAGGCGACGCAGGCCCTCGGATCACCGGTGTTCGCGGTGGACTGGCAGTCGGCGGAGACCGTGGCCGGCTTCGAGCAGCTCGAGCTGCAGTACGTGCGCAGCTCGTCGCAGCTCGTGTCGGGCGGCGGCGTCGTGCCGGCGTCCGGCGTCGTGGTCGCCGTCGGTGTGGGTGCTGGCTCGGCGCACGCGCCGCGAGGGACGCTGTTCTCTTTCTCGATACACGCGAGGCTGAGGCCCGCGACGCACGAAGTTTCGCCGCACACGAGCGTTCGCCGTACGCCCGCGTTCTCGACCGCGCAGGTGCAGTCGTCGTTGCCGCCCGTGCACGCCGCAGCGAGCACAACCGTGAGAACGAGAGCAACCGCGAGGCGCACGACCCAAGTGTAACCGTTTCGTTACCGGCGTCGACGAAACGCTTGCTCAACCCCAACGACGAGCGAATCATCCCGGCGATGAGGCAGCTTCATCGCGCACTGACAGTCGCGGTCGTCTTGTTTGCTCCCGCGGTCGCCGCGGCCGACCCCCTTCGACTCGAGGATGCGGTTCACCTCGCGCTCCAGAACAACGAGCGCGCGCGCAAAGCGCCGCTTCGCGTCGAGGTCGCCGAGGGGGCGCGCGACAAGGCGCGTGACGCGTTCTTCCCGACGCTCGTCGCCGGGGGCTCGAGCACTTACAAGCCCGATCCGCCCGGCAACTCACCCGCCATCACGACCAGTGGCTCGCTCACACTCTCGCAGCCGCTGCTGACGCCGAGCGCTTTTCCGCAGTATGCCCAGTCGGGTCACTCGCTCGAGGCGGAGAAGTGGGGCAGCCTGCAAGACAAGCGTCAGCTCGCTTTCGAAACCGCCAAAGCGTTCGTGCAAGCGCTCACCGCGGAGTCGGTCGTGGTTTCGGCCAAGCGCAAGGCGGACTCGGCTCAGCTCAATCTCGACTCCTCGCAAGCGCGCGCCGATGCGGGGCTCGCGAGCTCGAACGACGTGACGAAGGCGCAGCTTCAAGTCGCCACGTCGCGCAGCCAGATCGCGAACGCCGAAGGCAACGCCGCCAAGGCGTACATCGCGCTCTCGTTCCTCGTGGGCACGAAGGTCGCGCTGGGCAACGACGTCTCCGTGGCCGTCCAGGCCGAGTCCGCCATCGGCGCCGGCACCGACTTCTCCTCGCTGATCGGCGTGTGGTGGGGCACGGGCGTTGGCTCGGGCGTGATCCTCGCCGTGCTGGCG
>CAXSGV010000149.1:0-3283 GCA_964236615.1 uncultured Polyangiaceae bacterium | reverse complement strand
CCCCGACAACACGACGCGCGCCGCGCAGCGCTACGAGCAAAACGAATCGAGCCAGGTGAAGAACGCGCTCGATCGGCGCGAGCAGGCGCTCGCCGCGGCGCAAGATCGCCGGCCCGACGTTCGATCACTCCACGAGCGGACCGAAGCGCTGCGTATCTCGGCGAAAGAGCCGTTTTACAGACTGATTCCCTCGCTCAGCGCATCGGGCCAGATGCGCTTCGTGCCCGACCCGCTGGGATCGGAGAAGGCCGTGGACGAAACCGTGAGCCTCAACTTGAGTTGGCAGATATTCGATGCGGGCCAGCGTTACGCCGATCGTAGGCAACGTGTTGCTCAGCTCGAGAGCTCGGAGCTCGACGAGAAGCTGCTACGGCGCTCGGTGCAGAACGACGTCCAGGTTGCCCTTGTGGCGCTGCGCGCGGCGCGTACGAACTTCGCCGCCGCGGGTGAAGCCGTGACCGCGGCCACGAAGAACACCGAGGAGACGAACATTCTCTACCAGCAAGGTCTGGCACGCGCGATCGAGGTCAACGACGCGAACGACAAGCAGTTCGAAGCCGAGGTCACACGCGAGTCGGCAAAGCTCGCGATGGAGCAGGCGTACTTGGATCTTCGGTTCGCGCTCGGCTTCGGGCCGATCGACGCCGAAGTGGGGGCACCATGAAACGGATCGGCATCTTCGTGCTCGTAGCGCTTCTTCCGGTCCTCGCCGTCACCGCCGTCGCTTGCAAGAAGGACGAGCCCGTGACGACGGGCGCAGGCGGCGGGGCTCGTGGTGCCAAGGGCGGGGGCGGCGCGGCCTACGCGGTCGACGTGCTCGCTGTCGAGGCCAAGGCGGTCGACTACATCCTGCAGGCACCGGGCACGATCGACGCGTTCGAGCACGTCCAGGTGACCTCACGCGTCTCCGGCGTCGTCGACAGCGTGAAGTTCCAGGAGGGCCAGAACGTGAAGAAGGGTGACGTTCTCGTCGTCATCGATTCCGAGCGCTTCCAGCTCGCGGTGAACAGCGCGAACGCGGGGCTCGTCAAGGCGAAGGCCGCACAGGCCGACACCCAAGCGATGGTCGCGCGCCGCCAGGGCGCGAGCGATCAGCACCCGGGGCTCATTCCGGGGGAAGAGCTCGAGACCTACAAGACGAAGAGCCTCACCTCGGCTGCCGACACCGCCGCGGCGGCGGAGTCCGTGAAGATCGCCCAGCTCAATCTCCGCGACGCGTTCGTGCGTGCGCCCATCGAAGGCACGATCCAAACGCGCACGGTCGAGACCGGCCAGTACGTGAACACGGGCTACATGATGGCGTCGCTCGTTCGGTCCGATCCGCTGCTCTTGCGCTTTCAAGTCGAGCCTTCGGAGGCGCCCCGCCTCAAGCCTGGCATGACCGTGAAGTTCCAGATGCGCGAGACGCAAGAAGCCTACGAAGCGAAGATCTCGCTCGTTGCAGCTGCGGCCGATCCGACCACGCACACCGTCGGCGTGACCGCGCAGGTGAACGCCGACACGAAGAAGTACTGGCTCCGGCCGGGCAGCTTTTGTGACGTCACCATCGACGTCGGCGCGACGCGCCAGGCGCCGGTGATTCCACGCTTGGCGACGCGCGCCACAGACCACGGCTACATCGTCTACGTCGTCCAGGGGCCGGTTGCGATCGAGAAGGTCGTCACGCTCGGCATGAATACGAAAGACGGGTGGGTCGAGGTTCGAAGCGGCCTCGCGGCCGGCGAGCTTCTCGTCGTGCGTGGCGTCGAGGCGCTGACGAACAACGCCCAGGTGAAGGCGAGCAAGGTCGACTCGCTCGACGCATCGGCGCCGGAGATCCCGCTCTTCGCCGGTGACGGCGGCCGGCGTGAAGGCGGCGCCGGACGCGAGGGTGGTGCGGCTCGCCGGCCCGCAGGAAGCGCGGCCACACCGTGAACATCACGGACGTCTCGATCAAGAACCCCGTCTTCGCCTGGATGATGATGGCGTCCATGGTGCTCTTCGGGATCGTCGCGCTCACGCGCGTCGGCGTGAGCCAGTACCCCGACGTCGACAACCCCAACATCTCGATCTCGCTCTCGTGGCCGGGCGCGTCGCCTGCGTCGGTCGAGCGGCAGATCATCGAGCCCATCGAGCAAGCGCTCTCGCAGGTCGAGGGGGTGCAGTCCCTCTCCTCGCAGGCGCGTGCGGGTAGCGCCCGCATCACAGCGACCTTCGACATGTCGCGCGACGTCGACCTCGCACTGCAGGACATCCAGGCGCGCGTCGCTCAATCGCAGCGCTCGCTACCGAAAGAGGTCCAGGCGCCGAGCGTCACCAAATCGAACCCCGACGACACCGCGATCCTCACGCTGGGTGTGTCGGGGCCCTTCTCGCGCCAGACGCTCGCCGATGCGGCGCGCTACCAGGTGCAAGAGCGTCTGCAGACCGTCCCCGGCGTCGGGCAGATCACGCTCAACGGCGTCGTCGATCGCAACGTTCGCATCTGGCTCGACTCGAGCAAGCTTGCCGAGAAGGGCGTCGTCGCCACCGACATCATCAGCGCGATCACGCGCGAGCACGTCGACGTTCCGGGCGGCCAGATCATGACCGGCGGCCGCGCGCTCGACGTGCGCCTCCTCGGCGAAGCGGTCGATCTCGCCGCCTTCAGGCACCTCGTCGTCAAACGGTCGAAGCCCGCGCCGGTCTACCTCGAGGACGTCGCCACGGTCGAAGATGGCTTCGCGGACGCCACCAGCGTCGCGCGGCTCGACGGCGTTCCGTTCCAGGCGCTCGGCGTTCTCAAGCAGCGCGGCACCAACGCGGTCTCCGTCGCCACCGGCGTGCGCGACAAAGTCGCGGAGATTCAGGCCAGTCTTCCCGAAGGAATGAAGGTCGACATCCTCTTCGACTCGACCGTGTTCATCGAGGAATCGGTGCACGAGATCGAGCTCGAGCTGATCATGGCGGTCATCCTCACGGCGTTCGTGTGTTGGCTCTTCCTCGGGTCGCTCTCGAGCACGTTGAACGTCGTGCTGGCGATTCCGATGTCGCTGCTCGGCACGATCGGAGTCGTCTACTTCCTCGGCTTCACGCTCAACACGTTCACGCTGCTCGGCTTGTCGCTCGCCGTCGGTCTCGTCGTCGACGATGCCGTCATGATCATGGAGAACATCTTCCGCCACGCGGAGATGGGGAAGGACCGCAAGCGCGCTGCGTCGGAAGGTACGAAGGAGATCACCTTCGCTGCCCTCGCGGCGACGCTCGCGGTCATCGCGATCTTCCTGCCCGTCATCTTCATGAAGGGTGTCATCGGGAAGTTCTT
>CAXSGV010000148.1:0-13235 GCA_964236615.1 uncultured Polyangiaceae bacterium | reverse complement strand
TGACTTCGCTCGAGCAGCTCGGGTTGGTCGTGCGGCTTCGCGACGAGAAGGGGAGATCGTGCGGCGTCAAACTGACGAAGGAGGGCATGGAGCGCCTGGCGGAGGCGATGCGCGCGCTGCTCGTGAACGGCGTCGTGCACCGGAGGGTGCGCTCGTTCTGGCCTCGCAACCTGGATCTCAATGCGAAGGCGGCTATCGCGGCGCTCGAGACAACCATGCGCGAGCTCGTGGAAACTCTCGGATGCTTACGCGACAGGCTCCATGATCGCGCGACGTTCAAGTACCCGGAGTTCGTCTCGCGCGCGCAGCGTGAGATGCGTGCGGAGACCGCGGGTCGAGCTTAGAGCTTGCCCATCAGCGCGTCGGCGCGGAGCTTCCAGACGACGGCGACCGCTTCGAGGAAGATCTTGCGACTCATCTTCGAGGCGCCCGCCGTGCGATCGACGAACACGATCGGGACTTCTTTGACCTTCATGCCGCGGAGGATGGCGCGGAAGGTCATCTCGATCTGGAAGGAGTAGCCGTTCGAGCGCACGGTTGGCAGATCGATGGCTTCGAGAGCGCGGCGCGAGAACGCCTTGTAGCCGCTCGTGAGATCCTTCACGGGGAGACCGAGGATCGTGCGGGAGTAGATGCTGCCGCCCTTCGAGATCACGTGGCGGCCGAGGCCCCAGCCTTCGACGCCGCCGCCCGGGATGTTGCGCGAGCCGATGACGACGTCCGCGCCGTCGTCGAGCGCGCGGAAGAAGCCGGGCAGGTACTTCACGTCGTGCGAGAGGTCCGCATCCATCTCGAAGAACTGTTCGTAGCCTTCGCCGAGCCCCTTCGTGAACGCCTGGACGTACGCGGTGCCGAGGCCCTGCTTGCCCGCGCGGTGCATCACGCGGACGTTGGGATCCTTCTTCGCTATCGCGTCGGCGATGTCGCCGGTGCCGTCGGGCGATCCGTCGTCCACGATGAGGATGTGGGCCTCCGGGGCTGCCCCGCGCACCGCGTCGATGAACCGCGGGAGGTTGTCCTTCTCGTTGTACGTCGGCGTGACGATCAGCGTTTTTCGCACGCGCCGCGATCTAGCACCGTTTGCCCACAATCGTCCCCACAAACGTCCCAGACGACCGTCCAGGGCTTGCAGCTCGCCTCCACCATTGTCCCGAGAAAAGGGGCGAAAAGGGTACGATGAACGGCCGTGCCGCCCAAATCGACCACAGCCCCGTCCGCGTCCCGCGCGGTCAAGGTGCAGTCCGCAAGCGGACCGCGCTCGCGGTCGCGTGCGCGAGTCGAGCCCGTGGCGACGGTCGCCCCGCCACCGCCACCGCCACCGCCGGCACCGGCACCGGCACCGGCAGCGGCACCGGTCGCTTCGAGCGTAGACGCGGCGCGGATCGCCGAGCTCGAAGAGGCGCTCGCGCGCGAGCAGCGCGTCGGCACGGCGCTTCGCGACGTCGGGCTCGCGCTCGGTACCACGCTCGATCTCGATCAGGTGCTGGAGCTCATTCTGTCGAAGCTCACAGACGCGGTCGAAGCCGATCGCGCCACGCTCTACCTTCTCGACGAGAACAAGGACGAGCTCATCTCGCGCATCGTGCAGGGCGAAGAGGTCCGCTCGATCCGCTTGAAGGTCGGTGCGGGCATCGCCGGTCACGTCGCACGCACGGGCAAGCCACTCCACGTGCGCGATGCTTACAAGGACGCGCGGTTCAACCCCGAGTGGGACATGCTCTCGGGCTACCGCACGCGCTCGATCCTCGCGTGCCCGCTGAAGAACCACCTCGGCCGCACGATCGGCGTCATTCAGGTGCTCAACAAGCGGCGCGGTGAGTTCTCCGAGGACGACGCTGCGCTCCTCGCCGCGCTCGCGACGCAGGCCGCGGTCTCCATAGACAACTCGCGCCTGTTTCTCTCGACCATCCAGAAGAACATGCAGCTCATCGAAACGAAGGAGCAGCTCGAGCACCGCGTGCGCGATCTCAAGCTGCTCTTCTCACTCGAGAGCGCGATGGCGCGCGCCGCGGCGCTAGAAGAGCTCTTCATGGCCGTGCTCGGCGAAGCCATGCGCTCGTGCGAAGCGCGCGGCGCCGGCGTGGCGGTGCAGAACGAGACCAACGGCGCGATCACGTTCCACCTCGTCGACGACAAGCACAAGAAGCTGCGGCGCTTCATCATCAAGGAGGGGCAGGGGCTCGTCGGCTGGTCGATGCGTCACGACGAGGTCGTGATGACGAACGATGCCGAGCGCGATCGCCGCAGCGACAAGGTGCTCAACGAGGCCACGGGGTTCGCCGTGACCTCGGCGCTCATCGTCCCGCTCGAAGGCGAGGACAATCGACCTCTCGGATCGATTGCGCTCTACAACAAACGGCACGACGAGGACCGCGCGCTGCTCCTCCTCATCGCGGCCAACGCATCGACCGCCGTTCGGCTGCAGCTCGCGCGCGAGCAGCGTGAGCGCGAGGAGCGCCTCACGACGATTGGCCGGCTGCTGTCGGGCGTCATCCACGATCTGAAGACGCCACTCACCGTCATCAGCGGCTACGTGCAGCTCATGCAAAACGAGCCCAGCGCCGCCAAACGCAACGAGTTCGCCGAGCTCGTGCTCAAGCAGTTCGATCACATCAGCGCGATGCAGCGCGACGTCCTCGAGTTCGCGCGCGGCGAGCGTACGGTGCTCATTCGCAAGGTCTACCTGCAGCACTTCTTCAACGACGTGAAGAACCAGCTCGCGCCGCAGCTCACGCGCCACGGGATCGAGCTCGTGGTCGACGTCGAGGACAAGGGAACCGCTCGATTCGACGAAGGCAAGATGCTCCGCGTCGTGCACAACCTCGCGCGCAACGCCGAGGAAGCGATGGCCGACAAGGGCGGCAAATTCACGATCAAGATCGCCCGCGAGAAGGAAAAGGACGGTGACAGCACGCTCGTCGTCACATTCTCGGATACCGGCCCGGGCATCCCGAAGGAGATCGAGCACCGCCTCTTCCAGTCGTTCGTGACCAGCGGCAAGAAAGGCGGCACGGGCCTCGGCCTCGCCATCGTGAAGAAGATCGCCGAGGAGCACGACGGCACGATCAGCGTCACGTCGACGAGCAAGGGCGCGACCTTCAAGTTGCGCCTGCCGCAAAGCGCGTAAAGGACGTACAACCTCCGCATGCGGGGGCGTGGACACGTGCGGTTGCTGGCGGCGAGCGTGATGCTCGCGTCGAGCGCGCTCGCCGACACCGCGCCGAGCACGCCGAGCCCGACGTTGCCTCCGACGAGCACGGCCTTGCCTCCGTGGAGCGATGCTGACGACCTCCCCCTTCCGACGTGGGCGCACTCGGTGCTCCCGAAGCGCGCGGAGGTCCCGATCGCGTCCGCACCGGGAAAGCCCGATCTCCACCGCGGCACGCTGATCGCCTCGGCGCGGCTTCCGCTCTACGGCGCGAAGCGTGCGGCGAGCTGCAACGGTCGCTGGCTCAACGTCGGACCCCTCGCGTGGGTCTGCTCCGATCTCGCGGATCTGTCGCCCGATCCTCCGTGGTCGATCCAGGAGCGCTCTCGTTGGGCAAGCGCACCGGCCGCCGACGGCCTTCCATTCCGCTATTTCTTCGTCGGCCGCGACGGCGCCAACGGCTACGCCGACCTCGAGCACGCGCTCGATTCGGGCGCGGATCAGGAGTTCGAGGGTGGCTTCTCGGTGGCGGTCGTCGAAGAGCGATCGATGTTCGGCGAGCGCTGGGGCAAGACGAACCATGGCCGCTGGGTAGCCATGCGCGAGCTCGCGCCGGCACACCCGCCCGCGTTCCACGGCGAGAGCATCGACGGCCTGCTCGACCTGGCGTGGGTGACGAGCGATCGCGCGCAGGTGCGCAAAGCCGCGCGAGCCGACGCAGGGATCGTCGCGACCCTGCTTCGCTTCCAGCTCGTGCACGTGAAAGAGGAAAAGGGCACCGGCGCGACGGCGATGCTCCGTATCAGCGACGACGATCCCGACGCCACGCACGAAAAATGGGTGCTCGCGCGCGACCTCTCGCGACCGAGCGTTCAGCCGCCGCCTCCCGAAGTGGCGAGCGACGAGCGTTGGGTGGACGTCGATCTCGCGAGCCAGACGCTCGTTGCCTTCGAAGGCAAGCGGCCTGTCTACGCGACGATCGTCTCGACTGGCCGTGGTGCGAGCACGAGCGAGACCGGCACGCCGAAGGGTGTGCACCGCGTCTGGGTAAAGCTCGCGACGACCAACATGGATAACCTCGAGAAGGAGGACGCCGATCGCCACTACTCGATCGAAGATGTCCCTTACGTGCAGTTTTTCGACAAGGCCGTCGCTCTCCACGCGGCCTTCTGGCACAAGGACTTCGGTCGCGTGCACAGCCACGGCTGCGTGAACCTCGCGCCGCTCGACGCACGCTTTCTCTTTGGTTGGACGCTCCCGCATTTGCCTGCGGGGTGGAGCGCGGTGTTTCCGACGGCGCTCGAAAAGGGTACTGCCGTTCGCGTCCGCTGAAGCCATCCGTTGAGGAGGCTTGAGCTTTCGCCAGCCCCGCGATATTGAGTCACCCCATTTCCCGAAGAAGAGGATTCCTTGATGTCTACCTTGTCGCGCATCCGTAAAGCCCTCGCTCTGACGACGATCGCTGGCTCCATGATCTGGGGCATCGGCGCCTCGAGCACCGGTTGCTCTTCCGACGCCGTCGACAACACGACGCCCGACGCGGCGGCACAAGATTGCCCCGTCACCGTCGCGGCTGCTCAAGGCAAGGCGTGCACGCAGGAAGCGCTGATCTGCACGATCGCGTACCCGTGCGGGCAGTTCCTCGCGGAGACCGCGCGCTGCACCTGCACCGCCGGCAAGTTCGACTGCGTGGGCCCCAAAGGCCAGGCGATCGACGATGTGGACCACCCCAAGTGCACGCCGCCCGGCGGCGGTAATTCCGACTGCCCTGCCAGCCAGTCCGCGGCCGACAACGCGAGCTGCAAGACCCAGGGTCAGCAGTGCGCGTACGAGGGCTTCAAGTGCCCGGGCAACACGTCCAACAACACGGACATCTGCTTCTGCACCGGCGGAACGCTCGAAGGCGACGGCGCCGTGCCGCTCGTCTACCGCTGCGAGATCAAGGGCTGCACGCCCCCCTCGGACGGCTCGATCAAGACGGACACCGGCCCCACCGACGCGCCTCCCGGCTGATTCGGGCGAGTAGAGAACGCGCTTGAACATCGTCTCCGCAGTCCGTGATCTCGGGCGGCTGCGCGAGATATCGGCGGTCCTCGTCCGGCATGGATTCGGCGAGATCGTCGCGCGCGCAGGCTTCGGCCGGAGGGTAAAAGCCTCTCCGGCTGCCGCTGCCGTGCCCCTGCTCGAAGAGGGTGACGGGCACGCGTCGACCGAGGCACTCGCCGAGTTCAAAGAAGAGCGAACCAAAGGCGACGAAGAGAAGCAGAAGATCTCGCTCGCCGTTCGCGCGCGCCTCGTTCTTCAGGATCTCGGTCCGTCGTTCATCAAGCTCGGGCAGATCGTCTCCACACGCGGCGATATTCTCCCCGCCGATCTCATCACCGAGCTGAAGAAGCTCCAGGACGAGGTCCCGCCGGTCAGCTTCGACGAGATCAAGGTCGTCATCGAGGAGAGCCTCGGGGCGCCGCTCACCGACGTGTTCGTCAGCTTCAACGAAAAGCCGCTAGCCACCGCCTCGATCGGCCAGGTGCACCGCGCCGTCCTCGCGGTCGCCGACGAGACCGGCGCGGTGAACAACCTCGACGTCGTCGTGAAGGTGCAGCGTCCCGGCGTCGGCGCGACCGTCGTGCGCGACCTCGAGCTGCTCCACATCATGGCAGCCGCCATCGAGCGCGCGATTCCGGAGACCAAGGTCTACTCGCCGATCGGTCTCGTGCAGCAGTTCGATCGCTCGATCACGAGCGAGCTCAACTTCATGATCGAGGCGGACAACGCCGAGCGCTTCGCCAAGAACTTCGAGTCGCAGCCGCACATCCGGTTCCCGAAGGTCTACAAGCAGGCGAGCTCGAAGCACGTCCTCACGCTCGAGTTCTTCGATGGGAAGAAGATCGATCACGCGGTGGCCGCGGGCTTCGACGGCAAGCTGATCGCGAAGCAGTCGACCGGTCTCGTCATCAAGATGATCTTCGAGGACGGCTTTTTTCACGCCGATCCGCACCCCGGCAACGTCATCATCATGGGCACGCCCGAGGCCCCGATCATCGGCCTCATCGACGTCGGGATGGTCGGGCGTCTGTCGCCCGAGCTCCGCGATCTCACCATCGATCTCATGGTCGCCGCGGTCCGCAAGGACACGTACGCGGTCGCCGACGCGCTCTACGCCATCGGCAAGCCGACCAAGAAGGTCGACATGCGCGAGTACCGCGCGGAAGTCTCGATGCTCGCCGAGAAGTACTTGGGCCGCCCGCTGAAGGAGATCGAGATCTCGGCGATGATCCGCGATCTCGCCGGCGGCGCGATGAAGTACGGCCTCGAGATCCCGCCCGACTTCATGCTCGTCGGCAAGTCGCTGATGACCATCGAGGGGATCGGCAAGCAGCTCGATCCCGATCTCGACGTCTTCGGCGAAGCGGCGCCGCATTTTCTCGAGCTTCTCAAACGGCGCTATTCGCCGCAGCGGATTGGCAACGAGCTTCTGCGCGGCGTCGGGCAGCTCTCGAAAGCCGGCTACGACATGCCGATGCAGGTGCGTGAGGTCCTCGACGATCTCCGCCTCGGCCGCTTGGCGCTGCGCACGGTCGATCCCGGGCTTCCCGCCGTGTACGACCGCCTCGGTCGCCGCGTCTACAGCGGGCTTGTCGTGGCGGCGTTGGTGGGCAGCGGCACGATGCTCCTCGCGCGTGGCAACCACGACGAGATCTCCATCGTCCTCATGGTGCTTGCGGCCTTCGTTTGGGCCGGGCACGCGCTGCTCGATCTGCGCCGCGGCCTCAAACAGAAGTGAGCGGGCGAAGCGAAGCGAGCGCAACAAGCGAAACAAAATAAGAAGCGGCGCCGACGCCTCGTGAAGAGACCGTCAGCGCCGCATCTACGGCAAGCAGCTGCGCGAGCTGCTCGACCGTGCGATTCAGATCTTCTGGATGATCATCAGCGCGACGACGAATGCGAGCAGAACGAGCGACTCGATGAGCGCCAGGCCGAGAATCATCGGCGTCCGGATCTTGGCGGCCGCGCCGGGGTTGCGCGCGATGCCTTCGAGGGCCGAGCTGGCTGCGCGACCCTGACCGAGCGCGCCTCCGAGCACCGCGAGCCCGATGGCAAGGCTGCCACCGATCGTGCCCCACATCTTGACGTCTTCGTTGGTCGTGCCGGCCTTGGCCGCAGTCTCGGCGACCTGAGCAAAGGCCGGGTGTGACAGCAGGGTGACGACCATCGCTGCAATGGCCGAGGTACCGAGCTTCTTCGTGGTCGACATCTTCCGGGACTCCTTTTAAGCGTGAGGCGATCGTGAGCTTCGAGGTTGGGTGCTGCTAGCTGGCGAGTATCAGGGGCCGACCCCTGCTGAAAAGCGGCTGAAAAGCGGCTGTAGATGAATGCCGCTCAGGCGTGGGCGTGTTCTTTCTTGTGATCGTGAGCGGGCTCGTCGTGCTCCTCGTGCTCCGTCGCAAGGCCAATGTAGACCGAGGAAAGGAGCATGAAGACCATCGTCTGAACGACGACGATGACGACGCCGAGGCCCATCACGAACAAGGGGAGGATCCACATGAAGAGGCTGTGGACGATGCCCGAGAGAAGGTGATCGACCGACATGTTGAGCATGAGTCGAATCGACAGCGTCAGCGGGCGGAGGCACATCGAGATGAGCTCGAGCGGGAGGATCAGCCACGCGAGCCACCAGACGGGCCCGGCGAGGTGCTTGATGTACCCGACGCCGTTCTCTTTCAGGCCGTAGTAGTTGAAGGCCACGAAGACGACGAGCGCGCAGCCGAGCGTGATGTTCCACGACGCGGTGGGCGGCGCGAAGCCCGGGACGAGACCGAGCACGTTCGAGAAGAAGATGAAGAACGCTGAGGTGCCCACCACGGGGAAGTACTGCTTCGCCCGGCGCGGACCCATGATGTCCTTCATCGAGTCGTAGACGTAGCCGACCCCGAGCTCCATGACGGTGCGGAGCGTGAGCTTGTCCTCGGGGATGACGGCCTCGTCGACGCTCGCGATCTTCGACCGCGTGATGAAGGCCAGCGCCGCCAGCAGGAGCACGATGAAAAGGCTCACCAGCAGCGGCTCCATGTTGTGGGCCGTGACGGGGTGCCCGAACAACGTGTGCCCGAGCTTCTTCGCGTTCTCCCCAATCGCAGGGAACATGGCGATGAGATAGCTGAAAAAGGAGGTGTGTTCGGGCATGGCCGCGGGTCTCGTCTACACCAATCTCAATGCCACAGGGGCGCAATTTTTAGGCAGTTCATCCGCGGCCGTCCCCATCGACGGGCCTCGTGACGTAAGCCCACGTGAAGAGACCGGGCAGCAGCGCCCCGTAACCGCAGAGGAACGGCACCGCATCGACCAGGTGGCGGACGAGGACGATTCCGACCACGCCGAGGAACCCGAGGAGCTTCAGCGGGCTCGCGGCTCGCCAGGCGGTCGCAGCGCGGCCCGTCTCGCGGCCGAGGACGCTCGCGATCATCCGCGCCATGGCGTAGAAATTCGCGCCCGCAACCACGCCGCCCATGGCCACCGCCTTCGTGGCGCTGCGGCTGAAGAAGATGGCGGTGCCCAGCGTGAGCGCGGCCGCGAACGCGAGCACGAACAGCGTGCCGCGGATCGCTTCGGCGCGCGGGCTCGGCGGGACGAGATCAGCGCTCATCGCGAGGAGGCTTACCGGAGTCGCCATGAACGTCGGGCCCACGCTCTTCTTCTGGGGTCGGCGGATTCAAAAGAGCAGCCCGTGCCCCTTCCGCCTCCGCTTCCTTGGCCTCGGCGTCGTCGTCCTTCTCCATCTGCGCTTGAATGCGCTTCGACGTGGCGATGAGCACGTAAAACGCCAGCACGATGCCGAGCAGAAGCCCGGCCCACGCGAGCGCGCCGCCCGTTTGAAAGCGCCGATCGAGCCAGCGACCGCCGAAGAAACCGACGCCGAGCGTGACGATGAACTCGACGCCAACGGAGCCGTAGCGGCCGATTTCCTTGAGAGCGCTCACCAGCGGCTGGCTTATCATGCCGCCATGACGCAGCGTGCTCGCGCAACCTTTGGGGTCGTCGCGGTGCTGGGGCTTCTCGTCGCCGAAGATGCGCGCGCCCAGCAGCCACTTCCGCCTTTGCCTCCCGCCTCCGGCGAGCCTGGCTCGACGGCTCCCGCTACGCCTCCGCCCGCGTCTCCGCCGCCCTCGTCTCCGCCCGCGGGCGCGCCCCTCGAAGCACCGCCGGCCGCAGCGCCTGCGACTCCGCTCGCCGAGGAAGCACCGCCGGTCGCGTACGCGCAGCCGGCCCCTGCAGAGCCGTCCGAGGTCCCAGCACCGGTCGATCCCACGCACGCCCCGAAGTTCTCGCTGTGGGCTGGCGGCAGCCTCGGGGCGCTGGGTTACGGCGGCTATTTCTACGACAACGAGCAGGGCAAGAAGGAGTCGACCGGCAACTTCATCGGCAACGGCCTCGCGGTCGAGCTCGACGTCGGCGTTCGACTCGGCAAGCGCTACGTCCCCTACGTCTTCATCGAGCACGGTTTCGTGGCGCAAGGGCACCGCTTCGCAGGCTCGGACGCGACGTCGGCGAGTGACATGTACGGCCTCGGCTTCCGTTACACCGCGGGCGATGTCGACAGCGCGGGCTTTCTCACCGAGCTCTCGGTCGGCATCCGCACCGTCAGCGTCTCGAACGCGGGTCAGACCTACAAGATGAGCGCGTTCGAATATTTTCGCCTCGGCCTCGGCGCCGAGATTCGCATCTCCACGCTCTTCGTGATCTCACCGATGGCTCACCTCTCCGGCGGCGCCATGGACAACACCTCGGGCACGGTCGGCTTCAGCGCGGACGGCTCGAAGGACGGGATCAAAGAGCCCACCTACCGCAACAACGACAACATCCTCACCCAGCGCGGCTACCTCATCGTCGGCATCGGGTGCGGCGCGCATTTCGATGTATTCGGAAAGTAGTTACTTGCAGATTGCAGCTATTTGCAGATTGCGGTCGCGTAGCGTCGAAGCCAGTAGCGGGTGGACGCCGGCGAAGGCGCGGGCGCGGTGGGAGAGCTTGTTTTTTTCGGGTTCCGTGAGCTCGGCCATCGTGCGCTCGAGGCCGTCGACGACGAAGAGCGGGTCGTAACCGAAGCCGCCCGACCCGCGCGGTGTGCGGGTGACCTTGCCTTCGCAGACGCCTTGGACGACACGCGGTGCGCCGTCGTTCGAGTACGGATCGACGAGCGCGAGCGCGCAGCGAAAGCGGGCCTTGTAGGTGCGCGGGAGGCCGCCGTCGGCGGGATCGACGAGCTTGTCGAGCGCGGAGAGGAGTGCGGCGTTGTTCTCGGCGTCGGTCGCGCGCTCGTGGGCGAAGCGTGCAGAATACACGCCTGGCGCGCCGTGGAGCGCGTCGACCTCGAGCCCGGAGTCGTCCGCGAGCGAGAGCATCATCGTCGCTTCGGCGACGATGCGCGCCTTCTTGATGGCGTTCTCGGCGAAGGTCTTGCCGTCCTCGACGATCGTGAGCGGCGTCCTCATCACGTCGGCGATCGCGAGCACGTCGAGCGGAAGACCCGCGAGGAGAGAGCGGAGCTCCTCGAGCTTGCCGCGGTTGCTCGTCGCGACGACGAGGGAATGCCTCACGGCTGGCCGGCCACGATCGTGAGCGCGGCGAGGTCGACGCCGGCGGAGGCGAGCGTCGCGCGCTGAATCTTCGTGAGCTCGACGATGCCCTTGAGCGCGAGATCCATCATCTGGTCGATGTGCTTGCGCGGAACCGGCTCGCCCTCGGCGGTGCCCTGCACTTCGACGATCGAGCCAGACGCGGTGGCGACGACGTTGAGGTCGACCTCCGCCTTCGAGTCCTCCAGGTAGACGAGATCGAGCGCCATCGACTCACCGTCGGCGTTCTTCAAGAAGCCGACGCTCGTGGCTGCGACCGGCTCGCGCAGAACGCGTACGGGAAGATCGCCGCGTGCCTGGAGCTTGCCGAGGGCGAGCGCGAGCGCGACGAAACCACCGGTGACGGACGCGGTGCGGGTCCCGCCGTCGGCCTCGAGCACGTCGCAGTCGATCGTGATCGTCTTCTCGCCGAGCTTGTCGAGCGCGACCGCGGCGCGGAGAGCGCGGCCGATCAGTCGCTGGATCTCCATCGTGCGACCGCCGAGACCCTTGCTGCCGCGGCCATCACGGCTCTCGCGTCGCGGATTCGCGCGCGGATGCATCTGGTACTCGGCCGTCAGCCATCCCTTGCCTTTGCCTTCGAGGAACGCAGGCACCTTCGCGTCAATCGACGCAGTGCACAGGACGACGGTCGAGCCACACTTGTAGAGCACCGACCCTTCGGAGGGGCGGTGGAACCCCGCGGTCATTTCAACGGGGCGAAGCGCATCGAGGGCACGGTTGTCGGGACGCATGCCCGAGCCATAGCAGGGCGCACGCGCCGGCTCCATGGGGGGACGTCCGTCTTGCTCAGGTCTTTGCTCAGGTCTTGCCCAGCGAGGGTTGCGGCGTGCTCCGCGGCACGCCGTCGCGACTGGCGCGGGTCGATGCACTGAGCGGTCCGGAAGCGCGCGCCGGCGCGATGGGAAGCGCGATGCGAAAGCTCGTGCCGCCGCCTTCGCGCGCGTCGCATGCGACCGTGCCGCCATGCGCTGCGACGATCTGGCGCGTGATGGCCAGGCCAAGGCCGGTGCCTTCGCCCTTCGTCGAGAAGAAAGGATCGAACACGCGCGCGCGGATGTCGTCCGGGATCCCGCCGCCGCGGTCGTCGACGCTGACGACGACGCTCATGCCGTCAGCCTGTACGCGCACGACGATCTCGCCGCCTGTGGGCATGGCTTCGCGCGCGTTGCGCAGGAGATTCAAGAGCGCCTGCCGTATCTGCGACTCGTCGAACAGCGCCGGCGGAAGCTCGGCTTCGGCGTCGAGCACGACGGTGCACTTGGCGCGCTCGATCTCGGGGCGCGCGAAATCGATCACCTCACGCACCGACGCCGCGACGTCCTCGGCTTCCATGCGCGGGGAGGGGAGTCGCGCCAGGCGCAAATACTCCTCGGACAAGAGCTCGAGCCGACCGACCTCGCGTGAGATCGCCTTCAAGAGCGAACCGGCCTCGCCGCGAATGGCGTCGGAGCTCGAGCCCGCCGCGAGCTCCTCTTCGAGCAGCTCGATGTTGAGGCCGATCGACGAGAGCGGGTTTCGGATCTCGTGCGTGACGTGAGCGGCCATCTTTCCGATCGCGGCTAGCCGTTCGTTCGACAGCGCCTGACTCTGCGCGAGCGAGACGGCGGCGACCATGCGCTCGAACGCGGTGGCGAGCTCGCCAATCTCGTCATGGGTCGGCACGACCTCGCGCGCCGTGAGATCGCCGCGTGCGACCGCTTGCGCGCGCTCCGTGACGCGGCCGAGTGGCGCAAGCAGGCGTCGCGTGTGAATCGACACTGCCACGCCGACCCCAAGGGTCAGCGCCGCCAGCGCGATCAGCGCATAGATCGCGCGCTCTTCGCGGCGTCGTGCGTCCTCGGAGATCCGATCCATCGACGACGTCACCCGATCGGCGAGCGCGTGAAGGCGCGCGTCGGCCGCGTGCTCGATGGCGCCCACCGAGACCAAAACCGAGTTCACCGAGTCCTTGTCGCCGGCGTCGATCGCCGAAAAGAGTCGATCGAACTCGGCGCGGTCATCCGTGAGCGTGGTCTCGGCGGCGCCGAGATCGGCAACCCAGGCGGTGGCGAGCTCCTTGGACTCGTCGGTCCCGACGATCGCGAGGCCCTGCTCGATGGCGCTCTTCGTCTCGACGAACTTCGCCCGCCGCACACTCGCGAGCGTCTCGAGCAAGAGGCGTGTCGAGAGCGGATTGCGCTCGTCGGGGATGCCATCGACGAGCGTCGAAATCGTCGCCTGCGTGGCGCGAAGCTGACCGAGCTTGAGCGCGACAGGAACGAATCCGCGTGCGAGCTCCTCGCTCCCCTTGGCTGCGCGCCGCTGTGCCACGACGCTCCAGCCGACGGTCACGGCGAACGCGAGCACGGTGACCGCAAACGAAGCGAGGATGCGCGTCGCGATCGTCTTTCGCGGGCGATCGCTCATGTCTTCTTACCGCTGCGTCGCGCGCGCAATCCAGGTCACGATGT
>CAXSGV010000147.1:0-13259 GCA_964236615.1 uncultured Polyangiaceae bacterium | reverse complement strand
TCTGGGTGCGCTCGGCAACCGCCTCTCTGGCGCTCTCGGGCTCGAGCATCTACCGCGACTCGCCTGGCTTCGATGCCCCCGCCGTTCGCATCGACGGTGGCCGCACCGTCTCGATCACGGGCAACACGATGAGCGTGTACGGCTACGGCGTGCTCTTCACCGCGGGACCCAAAGCGGGGACGGTCTTCGGCAACACCATCGACGTCCTCGAAGCGGGACGAACCGGCTGGACACCGTCCAGCGTCGGCAACACATCGCTCATCGGAAATTCGACCAACCTTCCGCCCTGAACCTTCCGCCCTGAGGTCGACGAGCGCGGCCCGCCTCAGAACCCGCGCGCGGCGAGCTCGAATGCGACGTTGCGGTAGAAGCGAACGACGTCGAAGCCCGTGTGCGGGTCGAGAGGAGTGGGCCGCATGAAACCGACCTCGTCGGCGTGATCGGCCGGCACGCAGCCGCGGAACGTTCCCCATTTCGCGCTCGAGACGAGGACGAGGCCGTCGTTGGAAAGGCTCCCGTGCGCGACGAACGCCGCGTTGAGGACAAGGATCCCGTTCATGCGATCGGCGCGACCGGGATGGGCGAGGAGATCGTCGTCGCACGCGCCGCGGTCCCTCGGGTTCGGGATGCCGAAGACGCTGCTCACGCCAGCCCATGACTGGTAGTACACGCGCGTGTCGTCGGGGTGTGCTTCGTTGAACGCGGGCGCATTGGCCTCGGCCATGTCGGCGAGCGCGGCGCGGACGTGCGCGTCTCCGGCTACCTCACTGTAGGTCATGCCGACGGCCTCCGCGAACGCGTCGAGCGCCGCGTCGTGCGCGCCCGAGGTCAACGCGAGGCCGACGTCGGCCACCGCAGTGCCGCGGTGAGGCGTGCTGATCGTCGTGACCGAAGCGACGCGGTCGCCGTAGCCGAGAACCGAGACGAGCTCGCGCGCGTCGAGGCCGCCCATCGAGTGCGCGACGATGTTGACCTTGCGTGCGCCGGTCTCGAAGAGAGCGCGGTCGACGTCCTTCGCGAGCATGAGCGCGCGTTCGTGCACCGTGCCGAACGGCGCGACCGACCCGCGGTAGACGGTGTGCCCGTCGGCGCTGAGGCCGTCGCTGATGAGCGCGTGAAAGCCAAGGGAGCCGTTGGCCGAGCCCATGAAGCCGTGCGCGAGCACGAGCGGGTAGCGCGTCGGCCTCCCCGCCGGCGTCTCGCCGAGCGGGGCTGCGGCCGACAGCTCGTCGCTCTGCGCCTCGGTCCCATCGGGCGCCGCTTCAGCGGGCGCGCTGCAACCCAGGAGGAGCGAGATGGCGACGGTCGAGAGGGCGGCGAACAGCTTGGTTTGCATGAGAGCGACAGTGGCCGACCTCGCTGCGTCGCGCCGGACCGAGGGCGCCAAATGATTTGACCGAACGCGCCAACCGCACCGCCGCTCAGCGCTGCTCTGAGCGCCAGCGGCTCGGCGTCACGCCCGTCCACCGCCTGAACGCCCGTGTAAATGAGCTCATCTCGGAGAAACCGAGCAGGTAGGCCACCTCGCCCAACGCGAGAGCGGGGTTCTTGATGTGCACTCGCGCAAGCTCCTCGCGCACCTCGTCGACGAGCTGCTGGAAGGTCGCGCCCTCGTCGCCGAGACGGCGCTGGAGCGTGCGCGGGCTGAGACGCAGAGCACGCGCGACGCCATCGAGCTGAGGCTGGCCGTCATCGAGCGCGCGCTTGATCTGCTCCCGAACCTTCGCGAGGGGATCGGCTTTCTTGGGACGGGAGGCCAAGAGCTGCGCGGCTTGCGCGTCGAGAACTCCGAAGAGCATCGGATCGCCGCTCACGATCGGACGTTCGAGGAGCGACAGCGGAAGCTCGACTCGGTTCTCGCCCGCGTTGAACGTCAGCGGCGCGCGAAAGAACTCCGTGAGCGCAGACGTGTCGGCTGGTGCGTCGTGCGCGAACGCGATGCCGACGGGGTTCCAGTCGGTGGCGGCTATCTCGCGGATGTAGCGGACGACCAGCGCGACGAACATCTCGCCCGCCTGTCGCCCCACGCAAAGCGGATGACCCGGCACGCGCTGCGTGAGGGTCGCGCAGTCGTCGCGTCGCTCGAGCCCGAACGACACCACGTCGTTCAAGAGCGAGCTGTAGCGAATGAAGCGCTCGAGTGCATGGTAGACGGTCGCAGCGCTGCGTCCGATGTACTCGACCAAGCCATAGCTCCCGTGCGGCAAGCGGATCGCGAGGTGAAGCCCGAGGTTCGGATCCCCCGCTTGCGCAGCCGCGGCCTGGCAGAGCTCGTCGAGCTTGCGGAGTGGAATGTCGACCTCACGCATGGCATCCGCGCCAGCGGGCAGCGCCAGCTTGCGCACGAGGGCATCGACGTCGCCGCCGGCCGCACGATGAACGGCGAGGAACACCGGCACCATCTGCGAACGAAGGATCGGCTCGGGCGTCATCGACGACCCCATTCTACCGCGGGCAGCGGTCCGAGGTTGCGGAGCTCGTCGTGGGTGAGGATCAGCAAAGCGCGCGGAGGAAGAGCGCGGCCTCGTGCTCGAAGGCGTCCGGCGTTTCGAGAAATGCGCTGTGTCCGGCCTTGAACATGACGATCCGTTTGTTCGGAATTGCCTCAATCGCCGTGCGGTTGCGCGACCATCGAACGACGGCGTCCTCGCTGGCCCACGTGACGAGCACGGGCATCGTCAGGCGGGGGGCGAGCGCTCTCTGATCCGCCTCGGCGCTCCGAAAGCTCTCCCATGCCTCGAGCAGGCGGGGCGCGATCTCGTAGGCGGTTGCCACGATCGCACGCCGCTCGGCTTCCGACTCCGGCGTGATCAAGATCCCTTCGTAGAAGTTACGAAACCACGCGGCGTACGAAGCGTCGCCAGCGACCCCGGCGCGGAAACGGCGTTGGAGCATGCGGATGTAGAGGTCTGCAAAGAAGCCACCCGGGTCGAACCCGCCAGGGTTGGCGAGGATGAGCCCACGTACACGTTCGGGATGGCTCGCTGCGTAGCCAACGGCCGCAGCGCCGCCGATCGAGTTCCCGAGGAGGACGAAGCGTGCGAGACCAAGGTGCGCGACGACTCCGGCGAGGAGAGCGCGGTACCGCACGGCGCTCGCCGGCTCCGAGTCGTCTGCGGAAGCACCGTGCCCTGGCCAATCGATCGTGATGATGCGGTAGTCGTCGGCGAACGCGCGCTCGAAGCTCGCGAAGTCGTTGCCGCCGTGCCCAATGGCGTGGAGGCACACGATCGCGGGGCGAGCTCCTGTCGGATCGCTGTCGTGTACGGCGAGGGCGACGCCATTGACGACAACCGAAGTCCTCGGCTCGCGCGAGGCGAGCGCCAAGCGACTCCGGACTTCCGGAGGCGTCTCTTCGAAACGGAGGTGAGGGTGGTTGGGTGATGCGGATGGCAGAAGGGCGCGTTGCATGCGAGCAAGCTGGCGTGACGCCGCGCCACACGCATTGAGCTAGGTTAAGACTCGCGCGCAGGTTGAAGCTCGCGGCGCGGAGACGGAGTGCGCGTGACGAAGCGAGAGAGCGCATCGGAGACGGACGTCGTGTTCTGGGCCGCGACGCTCCGAGCCCTCACTGCGTTCGAGGACGCCGATCTCGCCGAGGCTCGCAAGGATCTCTACGCCGTCGAGCTCGCGCCTCGCGATGCCTTCCTCGCAACGGGAGCCACCGCCTCCTCGGTGGGCCTCATTCGGCAGGGGATTTTGCGCGAGTCGTTCACGCTCGACGACGGAGCCGAGCGGACGCGCGGGTTTGGCCTCCAGGGCGACTTCGCAGGGTCGCTCTCCGACTTGCTCCGCGGAGGGCCGGCGCGCACTGGCACCTTTGCGGAGACGGAGACGCGCGTCGTGTGCTTGCCCTGGGAGCGGTTGCTTTCCCTAGTCGCGGCCCGCAGCGCGTGGCGGGACCTGCTGCACGCGGCAACGGTGCGCCTCTACCTGTTGAAGGCGGAGCGCGAGTACGAGCTCCTCGCGCTCGACGCAACCGAGCGTTACCGACGTTTCCGTGAGCGCTACCCCAAGCTGGAGGCGGAGGTCAGCCAGCGCCATGTCGCGTCGTACGTCGGCGTCACCCCCGAGCATCTCTCTCGCCTTCGGGGGCGTTTGGGCAACCTACGGAAGCCTTAGCACGTACATTCAACACGGCTTTGGTTCCGCGCGGCGCACGACAAGAAGGAGACCACGTACCCATGAGCGCACGAGCACGAAACCTGCTCCTCACGACGGCGCTCGTTGCCGCGTTCGAGGCGCCCGTCGCATGCTCGCTCCTCACGGACACGGGCGACCTCACCGGCGGCGGCGACGCAAACGACGCCGCTGTGCTCGACGTTCGCGTCGCGCTCGACGGCGGTGCGGTAGATGCGGCCGCCGCGGACGCGTCAGCGTTGGATGCTCCTGCGATTGACTACGGCGAGCTCGTGAAGGGCGACGGGCCTGTGGCTTTTTACCGGTTCAAGGAGCTCACCGGAGACACCGCAAAAGACGAGATGGATCGCTTCGCCGGCAAGCATGTCGGGGTGATCCAGCGCGGGGCTCAGGGCCCCGTCGGTCCTTCGGGTGCCGCCCTCCGTTTCACGAAGGGCGCCGGCGCGCGCGTCACCGCAGACGCGCTTGCCGCAAGCGCTGCGTCGTGGACGGGCATGACGATGGAGGGCTGGGCCGCGTCGGAGCTCGCGCCTAGTGCAGAAGGCTATGTGTTCGCGTTCCATTCGGCGGGCGCCGTCGACCTCGCGTCGCTCTACATCGACGACGTCGCGGGCGCCCTCAAGATGCGCAGCAGCAACGTGAATGCACCGACCCTGACGTCGTTCATCCCGGTCGCCGGCGTCTACTACCACCTCGCCGCGACGTTCGATCGCAACACGGTGTCGCTCTACGTGGACGGGAAGAACGTCCTGACGGGCGCGGCGTTCCCGTTGAATCCGGCTAACTTCGTGCACTTCGGCGTGGGCTGCGACCTCGCGATCCCCGACGGCGGCACGCTGACCGGGACCGACTGTTTCGTCGGTCGCATCGCGGAGGTCGCGATCTACGACAAGGTGCTCACGCCTGAGCGGATTGCCGCGCACGCTGCCGCCCGACGCTGACGAGCGTGACGCGTGCTACATGCGGCGTCATGAAAGCTACCTGGAGTGGAGCCGTCCTCGCCGAAAGCAACGACACCGTCGTCGTCGAAGGCAATCACTACTTCCCCGCGACGTCGCTGAAGACGGCGCATTTCTCTCCGAGCGCAACGCACACCACCTGCGGGTGGAAGGGCGAGGCCAGCTATTACGACGTCGTCGTGGGGGGCGAACGCAACCCCGACGCGGCCTGGTACTACCCGACGCCGAAGGAGGCCGCCGCGAACATCACCGGGTACGTGGCGTTCTGGAAGGGCGTCACCGTCGAATCCTGAGCCGCAGTGAGCGGGTACGGTCGGTCGACGCTACCGGCGCGTGTCAATGACGCAGCGGTAGCGGAAGTACTCGTCTACCGCGCGCTTGCTCATGTGCCTGAGCTCCCCCTCCGAGTCGTACCAAGCCTCGTCCGCGCCGAATGGCGTCGACGACCAAAAGGCAACGGCCGAGAAGTGCGGAATGACCACACCAATCCCGTGCTGTTCCGCCACCTCGAAATCTTGCTTCGTCGGCAGGCGCGGCTCTCCGGATAGGCCGAGCGTCGAGCCTGCGGCGACGACTGCATTCGCGCAACGATCGATGGCTTCGGGCTGAGTGCAGGGAAGGTTCGAGTCTTCGCCCCACAGCAAACCCGTGACGCCGTCGCGCCACACCTCGCCACGCGGGATGCCGGTGAGCCTCGTCACGAGATCCCACGCTACGTCATGGGCTTCGGCACAATCGACAATGGACGCCGCCTTCGTGCAACGCCGTGCCGCGCAATTCGCGACGCGTACATCGATGTCGCCCTGAGCGCCGCAGTCGCGCGAGGGTTCGGCGTCCGTGGCCGGCTTGGGTCCAGAATCTGCCGAGCCGCCGTCCTGGGCGTCGGCGCCCCCTGCAAGCTCGGGTTGCGAGGTGACAGCGGGAGAGCTGCTGCACGCGCACAGCACGAGAGAGCATGCGGTGACCGCCCAGGAGAAAGCTCGAAGCCTCATTCCGGTGAAGGTAGCGCCAGGGCGCGGCTCGTGTATCGATATTGCCAATAATAGACAATAAAGAAGATGTATATAATAGGTACGACCTTGACGCGCGCCACTTGCACGCTCGCGTCGAGCGCCTTAAGCGGATCTTGAATGCGTAGGGGGACGGAATCGTGCTTTCGGGCGCGCATCAAATGGCGAAGTCGGCGACTCTGAGCTAATTTTCGGCGCCATGGACGACGCGCAGCTTCCTCGTACGGCTCCGGCCGATGCGGAGCACATCATGGATGCCTTTCTCACCTCGAAGCTGGAGGAGATCAGCGCCAGCTCCAAGCGCGCCATGTCCGCCTACGAGCTCGCCGACTGGGTCGACATCCCGGTGACCGACGAGCTAAGCCGAATTCGCCAGATTCAACGAACTTGCACCCTTCGCTACGAGCGAATTGGAGCATGGCAGCTCGGCGGGAATTACGAAATTCCCACCGGGCGTGACGATTCGGATTCCGACGAAGAGGAAGAAGAAGAGGAAGCGGCGCAGGATGAGACTGAGCGCGCGCCGGATCCCAACGGCCCGGTGCCACCGTCGGTCGACGCGACCTGCATTGGCCACGCGCCCAACGGTGATTTGTTCTGTGCCGTGCGCGAGAACGGGCGGGGTTCGAGAAACGAGGTCTGGCTGTTCGACCACGAGCGCAACCAGCTACAGTACGCAGTCGCCGAGTCCATCGCAGCGTTCGCATTCATGGCGGCGCTCGACACGCGAATGGAAGCCGGTCCGCAGTACCTCGGGGCAGACGACGCGTACGAGGCCAAGTGGGAAGCGGAGCTCGCACGGGACCTGGCCATTCTGGACGGGCGCGTGTCCCCGCCCTGGATGTTCCTCGGCCTGCGCCGGGACCTTCCCGCGAGCTTCGTTCGTTATGTCTCCCACAGCGACGCGACCAAGGCCGTAGAAAGTCGCGGCTGATCGTCTTCGTCTTAACCGTCCGGTGAGAAGGAGGCTCCTACATTGCACGCGCGCTTTGCCTCCTCTAGTCATGTCCCATGAGACATCTCCTTGGGTGGCGATTGCCGGCATGCGCGCTCCTCGGTGCGGCGATTGTCGGAGTCGCATGCAGCTCATCCGACGAGACAAGTAATCCGGTCGTCACGCCATCGGATGGCGGTGTCGGAAGCAACGATACCGGCCTCGTCGATACCGGAGCGATTGCCCTCGATAGTGGAACGCCGAGCCCGGACGGCAGCACGGATTCTGGTGATGCGAGCACATCCCCCACCGCGTTACCGAAGGGCGATTTGCCGGGGTGGACGCAAACGCTGGCGGAAGACTTCTCGACGGACGTCGCAGCGGGAAACGGGTTCTCGACGACGTACGGACTCTCTTGGTGTCCGTACGATGACAATACGAAATACAAGAAGGCCAACGTCTCTGCGACCGGCGGCAACATGGTCGTGACGCTGGACGGGCATACGGGGGCGGCAGGCGTGTGGGCCCCCGGCGGATGCACGAATGCGTACGTCGGAACGTCGTACGGTCGCTATACGTTGCGATTCAAGGCGGTCGGCGCCGCTGGGAATGGCACGGCGATCATGGTGTGGCCCGTGTCGGGTATTTGGGGTGATGGCGAGATCGACTATCCCGAGGGAACATTCGATAAGACGATGTCGGTGAATCACCACGGCGTGGGGTGTGGAAACGCCTGTGGTGCTGCCGATTCGACGAATACCCAAGTCGGTTTTCAGCAGTGGCACATCGCCACGACGGAGTGGACACCCGGTAAGGTTGTTTATTATCTCGATGGTGTGGTTGTGAAGACGGTGACGCACGACGTGCCGACGACGCCGCACCGCTACACGATCCAAATGGCGCCCGAAATGCCGGATGGTGGCGTCGCGGATACTGGTCAGTTTTTGGTCGACTGGGTCGCTATCTACAAGAAGTGAATTTCGTTGGTTGAGCGTTGGGCCGCAGAAGATGACGGCTGCTCGACATCATCCACGCCGGGGCTCGCTACACATGGGGAGTCGAAGGAGATCCCCCATGCGCATGCGCCACCCCGTCGTCCCGGTCCTCTTGTTCGTCGCACTCTCCGCGTGCAGCTCTGAACCAACACCCGTGGGTGCACCGGCCTCGACCGATGCCGCTCTCGAGACCGCCGCGGCCAAGGCAGGTGCGTGGCGCACGCCAAGACCTCTTCACCGTGGCGGAAGCGTTCGATGATGGCTCGCTCGATCCCGCTATCCCTTACCTCTCTGCGGGCTTCGACTCCGCGTTTCACTTTCCGCTGCGCGGCGCCCTCGTCGACGCGATCGCCAAGAGCGGCTCCGTGGATCTGGTCGCGAGCGCGGTCGCCACGGGCATCGACAAGCTTGGAATGGATCGCGCGCTCGATCTGGTGCTGTTTGCGGACAACCACGACGTCGCGCGATTCGCGAATGAACCGGGGTGGGGCGTTCCCGAGGACGAAATCCAGCGCCGGGAAATGCTCGCGCTCGATTTGATCTTCACGCTGCCCGGGATCCCTCAGCTCTATTACGGCGACGAGCTTGGAATGTACGGCGGGGCTGATCCCGACAACCGGCGCGATTTGCCGAATTGGGCCACCGATGGGAATGCGCGCGCACAAGCGCACCCGGGGCAGGCGCCAGCGACTCCTGCTCGCACCTTCCAGCGTGTGCAGAAGCTCGCCGCCATGCGTAAGACCACCCCCGCGTTCATCGACGGCGCCTACCGCGAGCTATGGAGACAGAATGGTCGCGCAAATCCGAACGTGTACGCGTTCGCTCGCGGCAGCGGTAACGACGCGCGAATCGTCGTTGTGAGCAACGGCGGTGCACGCACGGGCACCATGCACATTCCCGTTCCAGTGTTCCCGGCCGGGAGCCATTTGGTAGACGACCTCGACGACGGCGCGCCGACCAACGTCACTCTCGTGAATGGTCAGCTCGTCCTTGATCTCCCCGCGCGCTCCGCGGCCATCTATCGCGTCGTCCCCTAAACGACGTCGATGGGCGGATTGACGGCGGGCGTCAGGTGGTTCGCGACGAGCGCGGCCACGCGTCGATCGATCAGCAACCCTGCGTGCCCGACGCGATCGAGGATGATGGAGCGCGCCGGTGCGTCGAGCGTCGCCCAGGCCGCGGGCACGAAGAGGTCGGCGTCCGAAGTGATCGCGAGATCGCCCGTGCGCCCCGACGTCGGTCGTTCGAGCGTGATGGCGTGCCGCATCGGTCCAATCGGGAGCCGCGCGTACCAGCATGGCCGAAGGATGCTTCCGAGTGTGACGATGCGACCGATGCGCGCTCCGCCGGCGCGCGCGGCATGCACGAGCGCACCGCCCATGCTGTGCGCGATGACGTCGACATCCGCACCGAGCGACGACTCGGCGAGCTCGTTCGCGTCGGCTGTGATCAAAGCGAGCGCCTCGTCAGGATGCTGCAGCCAGGCATACCGAAGGACGCGCACCGTGCGACCCGTTTGCGCTGCGACGCGCTCGGCCAGCCAACACAACGATCCGTCGTTCATGCTGAACCCATGCACGAGGAGGATAGGAGCGCCGCCGCTCGCAGCGAGGACGCCACTCCTCTTGCCGGGAAAATCGCGTGGGCGCGGCCGCACGCGCGCGAGCAGGCACGCCGCGTAGACGAGCACCGCGCAGCCGAGCTCCCATAGCTGCCAGAAAGGCATCGTCACGAGCGCCGTACGCCGGGGGCGTTCGACGACGAGCGCCGTGACGCCCTCGCGCGCTCCGGGCTCCTCCACGCTCGTCTCTCGTTGGTTCATCTGGGTACCTCTCGATACCACGTAAAAACGGCGAAGCTGTCCGAGCGCGAAATGGAAGGGGAGGACTACCTCGTAGGCGTTCGCTGACGTGGCGGCACCGAGGCGGTGCGTGCCGCGTGCTCTCGGTCTCACAGAGAAAGTGACTCTTTCACCTCGGTGACGAGCGCCGATACCTTCGCGGAGGAAAAGCGCTCCTGGACGCCCGCCAAAATGTGCGCGAGCGGCGGCGCGTCGCGGGTGCCCCAAACCGCGAGCAAGTCCTTCTCGGGAGCGCTCCCGATCTTCCACACGCCGTCGGCCGTCAGGCGCACTTCTCCGTGATCGTTCGACGCGGGCAGGATCTTCGCGAGGCCATGCGCGGGATCGAACGAGCTCTCGTCGATCTTCATGCGTGCGGCAAGCGCCTCGAGAAGCCCGCGCTCCTCGGTGGTGCCGTGCGTTTCGGAGAGGGCGCTCGCGGCTTTGCGCACGAGATCATCGGCTTGGTTGGTCACCTATCCTTCGATGCAGCGGCGCCGCCGATTCGTTCGAGCTCGCCATCGTTTATGCTGAGACCGTGAGAGTCCCGCGCCCGAACGGAAGCCTCGCGGTGTCTGCCCTCCTGCTCGCGCTGAGCGCCGCGTGCCACCGGCGGACCGCGCCGCCGTCGGGCCCTGCCGAGTGGGTGTTCGACTCGTTCGCCGACCCCGCGCAAGACGACGAAGTCGTGCGCGCGATCGGCGGGACATCGGCGGACGACGTGTGGGCGGTCGGATTCGCGATTCATCACTTCGATGGGAAGACTTGGAGCAGCGTGCCGGTCGTGGGAGAGCGCGGGACGCTCTCGGCCATCTCCGTCGTCGCGAAGGACGACATCTGGGCCGCGGGTCTCTACGGCTATGTGGCGCATTTCGACGGGAAGGCGTGGACGGGCCAGCGCATCGATGTGGCGCGCATCAGCGCGAATCCCGCCATGGTGGGCTGGTACGATCTGCTGGACGTCGTCGCGTGGCCGAACGAGGTCTGGATCGCTGCCTCCCGTCCAAACTATTTCCGTTTCGATGGCGCGCGTTGGTCGCCTGTCTCCGGCGCGCCATTCAACATTCAAAGCTTCTGGGGAACCGACCCGCGCGACGTGTGGACACCGACCGGCAGCATGCCCACGCATTTCGATGGGGCGCGTTGGGAGCGCGCGCCCGCGATTGGCTCCACGGCAGCGCGCGCGGTGCACGGTACGGCGAAGGGCGATGTCTGGATGGTGGGATGGGACGGGCCCTACAAACAGAACCACGGATCGATTCGACACTTCGATGGTGCAGCATGGCTTCCTTCGAAGCTCCCGCCGGACACCCCGCTTCTCTGGGGCGTGCACGGGGCGGGTCGAAGCGAGGCGTATGCGGTCGGCAACGACGGCGTAGCGCTCGTGTTCGACGGTACCGGCTGGCGCTCGTCGCCGACGGGCATGCGCGGGATCTTGAAAAAGGTGTGGGCCGCGCCCGGCGGACACGCTTTCGCGGTGGGTCTGATCGGAAACGGGGTCCTTCGAAAGACGGCGCCATCGCGCTGAAAGAAGCGCGTTTTCGGCGTGGCCTGGCGGGGCTTCCGTGAGGGCGCCGCGGGACGTTACGCTCCGCGAATGACGACCACACGGACCGTGCCCATCGACGAACGGGATCGCGAGCTCGAGGCCGAGCTCGTGCGCGTACGCGCCGCGTTTACGAAGATCCCCGCCGACGAGAGCGCCGACGCCGCGTTGCTTCCGCTACTGCGGTACGGAGCTCATTTCGCGCTCTTCGAGGACGATCGCGAGACGTACGAGGACGGTCCGCTGTGGCCCTTCGTCGTCATCGCCGCGGAGGACGCGGATGAAGACGGGGACGACGACACGGACGACAGCGCCACCGCGGCGCGCCCTGACGTCGTGCACGTGCACGACGTGAACGGTGAGGCGCTCGCGCTGCTGGAGTACAACGACTACGTCGCGCAGCGGTTTCGGCCCGCGGCGGATTGGAGGCCGGAGCACCGCGCCGTCTTCTGGGAGCTCTTCGCCGAGCAGTCGTTCCGCCACTTCAGCGACTCCTTCCTGAATGCCGCGGCCGATGCGTTCGAGCAGGCGCTCGCGCTCGATGGGAGCGGCGCCGAGCGCGTCGTCGACCTGTCGGGGAAATGCGCGCGCGCGCTCGTGTACGCGTCGTACGGGGAGGAGCGCGTCGTTCCGATCCTCGACCGAGCGCTCCGTGCACGCGACGCCGCGGCCGCCGCCGGTGCGCCGCTTCCAGCGCGCGCCGATTACATGTTCACGGTCGCCGCATGCGAGGCGCTGACACGCGTCGGCAGCTACGCCCTTGCCATACCACTCGGACTGCGTGGCCTCGCGCTCGCGCGCAGCGTCGACGGCGCGCCGCAACAGTCGACGTTGTACCGCGCGATGGGCAACGCCGCGATGTCCGACGACGTCGTGACATCGCTCGCGCCTCACGTCCGCGCGGAGCTGGCGCGCGCCTTCGAGACCGATGATCCAGACGTCATCGCCGAGCGTGCGCTCGAACGCGCCATCGCGACGGAGCGTGGCGAGTTCTACGGGGCCGTCGAGGAAGACCGTGCGCGCGCGAACCGCGCGCTCGATCTAGCCGCCATCGCTGCCATCCACATGCGTGCCGGCCGCGCCGACGAAGCCGCGCGTGCGGTCTTGCGAGCGAAGAAGGAGGTGCCCACGACCAGCATGTGGGAGCGGAAGAACGTGCTCTTCTCGACGGCCGACGCGTTTCCTCGCGAGCCCGCTGCGACGCGCGCCGCTCTTTTTCAGGAGATCGCGCGCGTCGATCTCGAGAGCATGAGTGAGCTGTCGGAGTGGGATCTCGAGCACCTCTATGGGTACGCCGACCGAATCGTGTCGGAGCTCCGTGACGCCGGCGCGGCCGCCGACGCCGACCGGCTCGCGGCGACGTTCGCGGCTCTGCCTGGCTACGAGCTCGCCAAAACGAAGTACGAGGCGGAGAAGGCTCACGACGCGCGTTACGCCGCGGGCGACTACGGCGACGGCGCCGAGGACGAGGAAAGCGAGGTCGACGCCGAAGGTGGCGAAGACGAGGAAAGCGAAAGCGAAGCGGACGAGGAGCTCCCCTTCGATCCGGAGTGGAAGGGCGTCGACGGGTTCCCGCGGTCGGACGAGTATCCGCGGCAATCGGCGAAGAGCCGCGACCTTGCGCGGAGCCTCACGGCCGACGAGGCGTTGGCGGACGACGCGTGGCGCGAATTGCTTGCAGGCCACACCGAGTTCCTCGCCGCGGGCGGCGGCGGCGGCCAGTGGGAGGTGCTCACCGCCGCAGGCACCGTGTTTGCGGTTTACCTCGGCGAAGCCGACGAGGGGACGCAGCTCGTACTGCGCTACGAAAGACTGCCGGAAGGAGCCGACGTGAA
>CAXSGV010000146.1:3049-13382 GCA_964236615.1 uncultured Polyangiaceae bacterium | reverse complement strand
GTTGATGGCGCGAAGCCTTCCGTCGTCGCTGACCTTCATCCACGCGATGTCGTCGCCGACGGTCCAGATCTTCCAGCCCTTGAAGCGCTCGGGCGGGATCATCATGGCGAAGTTGGTCTTGCCGCACGCGCTCGGGAACGCGGCCGCGACGTAGGTCATCTCGCCCTCGGGGCTCTCGACTCCGAGGATCAGCATGTGCTCCGCGAGCCAGCCCTCTTTGCGTCCGAGGTAGCTGCCGACGCGCAGCGCGAGGCACTTTTTGCCGAGGAGAACGTTGCCGCCGTAGCCGCTGCCGATCGACCAGATCGTGTTGTCTTGCGGGAAGTGGCAGATGAAGCGGCGCTCCGGGTTGCAGTCGAGCACCGAGTGCAGACCGCGGTTGAAGTCGTTCGAGTCGCCGAGCATCGCGAGCGCGCGAAGGCCCATGCGCGTCATGATGCGCATGTTGAGGGCGACGTAGATGCTGTCGGTGAGCTCGACGCCGACCTTCGCGACCGGCGATCCGATCGGGCCCATGACGTACGGCACGACGTACATCGTCCGGCCCTTCATCGAGCCGTCGTAGAGCTTCTCGAGCTTCTGGTAGGCCTCGCCCGGCGCCATCCAGTTGTTCGTCGGGCCTGCCTCGTCCTTGGTGGGCGTGCAGATGAACGTGAGCTGCTCGACGCGCGCGACGTCGTTCGGGTTCGAGCGGTGGAGGTAGCAGCCAGGAAGCTTCTGTTGGTTGAGCGGGATCAGGATCCCCTCGGTGACCGCTTGCTCCGTGAAGCGCTTCTTCTCTTCCTCGGTGCCGTCACACCACACGACGCGGTCGGGCTTGCAGAGTGCAACCATCTCGGCGACCCACTTCAGCGGGTGCGGATTCTTCGAGAGGGCCGCGCCGGGGGTCGAGGCCGCTGCGGAGGAGGAGGTCGAGGGGGCGGAAGCGATGGGCGCAGTGCTCATGTTTCCAGCGTTTACCGCAAAATCGGGAGGGGCGCGAGCCAGCGCGTTCTTTCAACGGCCAAACGGGTCGCACCCCCCGTTGCCGGAAGCGCATCGAAGTCTCCGATGACGATGGAGGTGCCATGAAGCGCGGCCGGCTCGCCGGAACGGCTGTGGCGTTCGCCTGCCTCGCCTCTGCCGGAACGGGGCGCGCCGCCTTGTTCGGTCCGCCCACGACGATCCCTGTCGGCGCGAGCCCGATTCGCCTGGCCGTCGCGGACCTCAACGGCGACGGCCGCGTCGACCTCGCGGTGCCGAACCGCGGCTCCGACTCCGTCTCGATCTTGATCGGCAATGGCTCGGGCGGCTTCGCTACTCCGACGTCGGTTCCACTCGCGACGGCACCCGAGGCGATCGCCACGGGCGATTTCGACGCCAATGGCTCGGTCGATCTCGCGATCTCGACGCAGCTCGGCCAGGTGCACGTTCTGCTCGGAAACGGCGGCGGCGGATTCGCGGAAGCGCCCGGCTCGCCCTTCCTCCTCGGCACGGGCACCGGCAACACCTCGTACGGGATCATCGCTGCCGATCTGAACAAGGACGGCAAGCTCGACCTTGCGGCGACGGCGCACGACGCGGCCTACGTCGCCGTGTTCCTCGGGATCGGCAACGGAACATTTTCCCGCGCGCCAGGCTCGCCTCATACGTCGGGTGCCGGGCCGATGTCCCTCGTCGCCGGCGACGTCAACGGCGACGGAAAGCTCGACCTCGCGTCGTCGGCCGAGGGCACGTCGACGGTGCCCGCGAACAACATCACCGTTCTACTTGGCACGGGCACCGGGGACTTCACGATCGCGCCCGGCGCGCCCTTTGCGGCAAACAACGGCCCCACCGGGCTCGCCGCCGGCGACTTCAACGAAGACGGCAAGCTCGATCTCGGGTGCTCGCACGAGGCTGCGGCCAACGTGCTCGTCTTCACGGGCGCGGGCGACGGAACGTTCACGAAGCAGGTCACGCTCACCGCCGGCGTGCGCGCGTTCGGCGTCGCCGTGGCCGACTTCGACGCCGACGGTCACCTCGACATTGCCACCGCGGACAACGGCCCCGGCCAGACCCACGTCTTCCATGGCAACGGCGCGGGCGCGTTCACGAACGCCGTCGGCTCGCCATTCGTCATCGCCCCCGCGCCCGCAGGGATCGTCGCGGCTGATCTCAATCGCGACCGCGCAATCGATCTCGTGTTCGGAAACGTTGGGTCCGCGTCCATCACCATCCTGATCAACCAGACCGTGGTGCCGTTGCCCGAAGGCGGCGTCCCTTCCGGTGACGGCGGTGACGGCGGCGACGGGCCCAGCGCGCGTGACGCGTCCTCGTCGGATGCGAGCGGCGGAGACGGTGACGCGACCGCTCCCGATGCGAGCGCCACTGGCTCGGGCGATGGTTGCTCCGCCGCGTTCGGCGCGCACCACCTTGCAAGCGCGCCGGTCGCGACGGCGTTCACGATCCTCGTGGTCGCGCGGCGACGCCGGAAAAACCGGACGCGAAAGATGGCGAACCGCCGTTGTGCCTCTCGCGTCGATCCTCGATGATGAGCCGTGCCCGCCGACGCTTCACGTAGACGCGTGGCGAGTGACGCCTCCAATCCGAGGCGGCTGGCGGCGGTGGCGTTGCTCGTCGTGGGGTGCTCGCTGACGACATCGCTCGACGACCTCACGGGCGGGTTGGCGGACGCCGGTGCTCGAGACGCGAGCGACGAGCGAGCCCCCATCGACGACGCCGAGCCGCCCTCGACCGACGCCGCGCTCGACGTGCTCGACGTGCTCGATGCGCTCGACGCCGCGGATTCAGCCGACGCGGGCCCGAGCTACCGGGCGCTCGTCATGGCTGACGCGCCGATCGCCTACTTTCGTCTCGGCGAGGCGTCGGGCACGGCGGCGCGAAGCGAGATCGCGAACGTCGCCCCCGGAACCTACCGAGGGCCAATCTCGCTCGGCGCGACCGGCGCCATCGTGGGCGATCCGAGCTCGGGGGTCGGCTTGAACGGATCGTCCGGCGACGTCAGCTTCGACAACCGCTTCGAGTTTGCGCTGGCCGCGCCGTCCTCGATCGAGCTCTGGGCGAAGCCTGATGTGATCGACAGCGAGTACCGCCCCCTCTTCACGAAGCGCCTCGTGAACGACGGCGGCCAGGTCGATGGTTACTGGCTCTTCGTGCGGCTCGAGAGCGGAGCCGCGAACCTCCACTACGAGAGTATCCGCAACGGGGGATACACGGTCGCTGTACTGCCGATTCAAGCCGGCGTCTTTCATCATATCGTCGCATCGCAAGACGCGTCGTCGCTCCGCTTGACGGTGGACGGCGTGACGACGACCTCGGCGGCTCCGACGCCCCGCGTCGTCACCAACGCGCCCTTCTTGCTCGGGGCGGAGTCGTTCGCAGCCTCGCACTTCAATGGCGTGCTCGACGAGCTCGCCATCTACGACCGTGTGCTTCCGCTGACGACGGCTGCCGCGCACTACGCCTCGGGGCGCGGGCTCCGAGGCGGGACGGACTGAGATCGGCCTTCGTCCGCCGCGGGGCGATCACGGCAGCGGCTTTGCGGTTTGAGCGGGATCAGAAGGATCCAGGGGCGAGGTGCGCGAGATCCGCTTGAAGACCTACCTGAACGAGCTCACGAGCAGCTCACGACGGAACGGAAGACGAGCCCGATTCGTCCATCGCCGGCGGCGGCGTGTGCGGCCTCTGGTCCGAAGGCGCTTGGGGCGCGGCGTTCATCGCGGGGGGGCTTCCGGGAAAGCCCGGGTGGGTCGCGGGAAAGCTTTCGCTCAAGGCACCAAGACCCGCGGAGAGCGAGACGAGCACGGTGAATCCAAGCAGCCAGCGGGGAGCCATTGTACGAATCGTGTAGAGCATGGACCGTGCCGGAAGCTCTCGATGCGATCTCTCGTCCAACTCGCATGGGCGTGAAGTGCAGTGTGCCGAGGGGTCTGGCATGGATGTCATAGCGAAGCGCGTCCGGAGCAGGATCTGGCGGCCCGGAGCGATCTGGCGAATGCTTGCTGGTGTGGCCCGTCCCGCACCTCACGCTGCGCTCGTCTCGCTCTTGTTGGGTGCCGTCTTGGCCAGCAGCCTCGGGTGCTCGAGCGCGGGCAGCACCGCGTACCGCCCCGTCGCCGCAGCGCCACCACCGAAAGACGACGGCAAGCCGGCCCAAGGCGGTCAGGGCGGCGACGGTCATGCAGCGGCTCTCGAGCAGCTGAAGATCGGCAAGCTCGAAGGCCGCGCCGACAAACAGAACAGCGTGAAAGTGCAGCTCCCCGACGCCGAGCACTGGACGCGCGTCAAGTTTTGGGGCGTGCCGAGCCTGGTCGGTTTTCGTTATGGCAAGGACCACCACGCGATCGTCGCGGCCTTCATCACGAAGGTCGACGACAACCTCGTGCCGGGCGCGTGCGCCAAGAGCTTCGAGTCGTGGGCGAATCCGTGGGTCGAAGCTTTCGAGGTCGATCTCGTGCACGACGCACCGAGCGCGTTCATGTGGCGGCGCGAGGTCGTCGATGTCGACTCGGTCTACGCGAAGACCGCCACCCTCACCGCGCGCGACGCTTACGCCGCTGCCTACGCCGCGTACCCCGTTTCCGCGTGGGGCAAGCAGTCGTGCCTCATCGTCGGCGTTGCCATCCCATCGCGCGACGAAGAGCCGCGCGCCCGTGAGGTGCGTGAGCGCTTCGCGAAAGAGATCCTGCCGAAAGTCGAGGTTCTCTCGACCGAAGAGCCGAAAGAGCGCTTCTAAGATATCTCAGCCCGAATCGAGATCGCACACCGTCCGCAGCGTACGAACGAGCTGGTCGACGCCGTAGGGCTTCCGCAAGATCGCTGCGACGCCGCTCATCTGCACAATGGCGGTTTCGCCGACGCACGACGAGACGATGACGGGGATGTCGGCGAAGTAAGGATCGGCGAGCTGACGCTTGCGAAAGCCGAAGCCGTCCATCGTCGGCATCATGAGGTCGAGCAAGATCACGTCGGGACGCCGGCGGCGCGCCTTCATACGCAGCCACGCATCCTGGCCATCGCACGCGCTCTCGATGGTGAAGCAGCCCTCGGCCTCGAGCGCTTCGCGGATCGTCAGCGCGAGCGTTTCGTCGTCCTCGACGAGGAGCACCTCGACCAGGCGAACGTGCGGTGTGGATTGTCCGATCGGCGTCGGCGAACGTGCTCCCATCATTCCTCGAGCGGGGTTGGGTCGTCTCTTTTCACGAAGCTCTGGACGGTGCTGACGAGCAGCGAGATCTCGCAGGGCTTGCCGAGGAAGGCATCGCAGCCCGCGTCGACGGCGCGTGCCTTGTCGATCTCGCGGACACACCCCGAGACCACGACCACCGGGATCTCCTGGGTGCGGAAATCGGCTTTGAGGCAGCGAATGAGCTCCCAACCGTCGAGGAGCGGGATCGCGAGATCGGTCACCACGGCGGCGGGGCGGAACGCAAAGGCCTTGTCGAGACCGGCGCGCCCGTCAGCGGCTTCGGTCGTGCGGAACCCGTTCGCCTGCAACGCCGCCGTGTAAAAGGCGCACGTATCGAGGTCGTCCTCGACGACGAGCACGAGCGGCTCGGTGCGGGGCGGGGTCGCAAGTGGGGAGGCGGTCGAAGGCACAGCGGGGGCCGCCCGAGATTTCACTACCCGCGTGCATGAGGCAACCCCCGCGCACCTCAGCCGTGCGAATGCGGAGCTTTTCCCGCAACTCCCGCAACGGCACGCAACCCAGCGTGCATCGGAACGATCATGGCCGAACACGCATCGCCTCCGCGCCGACCCGAGTCGGGGACCATCCGCAAGATGAATTACCTCGTTCTCTACGTCGAGGATGCGCCGGACGTCCGTGGCCTTTACGCGACGTACCTGCGCAAGGCGGGGCTTCGGGTGGCCGAGGCGACCAACGGGGTCGAAGGTGTCGAGCGCGCCATCGAGCTCCAGCCCGCCTTGATCTTGATGGATCTGCAGATGCCGATGGTCGACGGTTACGAAGCGACGCGCCGTTTGAAGAAGCACCCGCGCACCCAGCACATTCCGGTCGTCGTGCTCAGCGCGCATGGTTACCGCGGGCACATTCGCGAGGCGGCATCCTGCGGCTGCGACGAGTACCTGACGAAACCCGTGCACGGTTACGATCTCGTGAGAGTGGTCATCGACCTGCTCGAGAAGAACGATCCCGCGCTGAAGGCAGCGTCCGCCGCCTCGAAGTAGAAACCCAAAAAGCTCCCACGAGGGAAGCTCTGTCGGTGCCCGGCGTACATCACGTCGAACCTCACGGAGACATTCCCCATGCGACGACTTTCGACGATTCCCGCTTTTCTTCTCGTGACGACCGCTCTCGCCAGCCTCGGTGGCTGCAGCATGAGCCAGGACGACGGCAGCGACCAAATCGATCAAGCCAAGCGGATCGACCCGACGGACGACGAGAACCTGGGTCTCCTCGAGGTCGTGCTCCCGACCGGCTTCGGCGCCGTCGACTACCAGTGGACCGTCACCTACCGCAACACCGCGGTCAGCGCGGGAACCGCGGCGCGCTTCACCGCCGGCACGGGCTGCGTCGTCGTCACGAGCCCCTACGCGACCAACGCGCAAAAGTGCGGCGTCGAGATCTTGAAGAAGCAGACGACGCGGGTCGATCTTGCGGCGCTCAAGGTCTCCTACGACACGACGGCGAACAGCACGCTCGCGCGTGACTTCGGACCGACGCCTTCGCTCCACGTCTTCCGGACGCAAGATCCAGTTGCGCCTGCGACGACCGGCGTCGAGATCGCGTTCGCGCAAGCGGGCAGCGTTCCGTGGAACGGCGCGCCCGTGAACCCCGTCATCACCGTGCCGAGCGACTACCGCTTCTCGTTTGGCGTCGGCGTGCTCGACGACGTGAAGAAGTCCGTGAGCGGAAAATCGAACCTCGCGTTCGACATCACGCCCGCGGACAAGCGCGCGCACGTGAAGGTCAAGGTCCCGACGCGCGACTTCCCCGACGCCGCGTGGCAGTGCAGCGGCACGAACCGCAACTACCTCGTGCAGCGCAACAAGGCCGACGTCCCCGGCCAGGGCGAGCCCCCGGGCTACGACATCCAGAACAACCGCGCCTACTACGGGCCGGGCGAGGGCATCGTCGCGCACAAGGGGTTCGTGTTGAACGTCGACTACGACTTCAAGATGTTCCCGTTCACGACCGCCGAAGCGCCGATGCACTACGACTACGTCGTGAACAACCAGGTGTTACCGCTCGACCTCACGCCGGGCAAGGTCGTCACTGTTCCCGTCGATCGCATCGACGTGAACGACATCACGCTCACGAAGGAGACCGGCGAAAAGTACACCGTCCAGGGAACGTGGCAGCTCTTCACGCCGGGCCCGAACAACTCATGGGTTCCGTTCCTCGTGCGCGACTGCGGTGCGGGCACCACGCCCTTCAGCGCGCAGACGAAGACGGGCGTCGATGTTCTCCCCGGCAACTACCGCGTGCTCGTGAACTACACGACGGCCGAAGGCAGCAAGACGCAAGAGCACATCATCAGCGTGCCCTGAAGCTCAGATGAGCGCGATGGCCGCGCGTACGACCTGGACTGCGGCGATGATGGTGCAGACCTGGCCCACGCTGAACGCGAGCGTGCGCCAGGGTTGCAGCCCTTTGATGTAGACCAGCGCGTGGACGGCGCGCGCTACCGTGAACGCGCCGCCGAGGGCGAGGACCCACGTCTGCGTCGCGCCGAGCGCCACGTAGAGGAACATCACGAACAAGAAGGGGACGATGTTCGCGAGCGCGTTGCGGTGTGCCCGCATGACGCGGGCGACTTTCTCGGGATCGCTCGGGACGACCTTCGCACCCTTCGAGGTCGTGGAGGCGTCCTCTGCGTTTGGCGTCGTTTTCGAGCCGGCGCGCGTGCCGCCGCCGACACTGTCGATGATGATCATCAGGATGCAGAGGGTCGTGGCAACCAGCGCGTAGGTGGCGAATGGCTTCGTGTGCCAGAGATCCATGGGCTTTCCTTTTTGGTCAGTCGCGGCGGCGCCGGTCAGGTGACTCACTGGGTTCGACGCGCACGTTGACGGTGAGCGTCTCGATGCCACCACCGCCGACGTAGATGGTGCCCGCCGTAGGCGCAGCGTCGACCCAGTTGCGGCCGACTGCAACACGCACGTGATCGGTCTGCGTGACGATGCCGTTCGTGGGATCGAAGCCGCGCCAACCGACCTCCGGCAAGTAAACCTGCACCCACGCGTGCGAAGCTTCGGACTGGATCTGGTTCGGGTTTTTCGGCCCCGTGTAGATGTAGCCGCAGGTGTAGCGCGCGGGCACGCCGAGCAGGCGCGCGAGGCAGATGAAGAGGTTCGTGAAGTCCTGGCAGACGCCTTTGCGGGTCGTGTAGACCTCGAACGGCGTCGTCGTGATCGTCGTCGAACCCTGCACGTAGGCGTACTCGCGGTGAATCGACGAGTTGAGGTCGAGCAGCGTATCGAGCAGATCGTAGCCGTTACGCTCGACGAACGTCATCGCGTACTCGACGAGCTCGTGAAGCTCGCTCTCGGGCAGCTCGGGCGGAAGCAAGAAGGGCTGGAGCACCTGGCCCTGCCAGGGCATCCACACGAGCGGGATGGTCGAGCGCGCGCGTAAAGGTGCAACCTGCAACGGATCGACGTCGCGGATCTCGACGGTCGACCGCGCTTCGATGGTGAGCTGGTTGAACGTGGTCTCGAGGAGCATGCGGCGCACGCGGTTGCCGAACACGTCGTCGTAGTCGCGGCGCTGACCGTCGACCGAGACCTTGAGCTCGTGCGCCAGCAAGCGCTGGAGCGAGTCGTCGGCCGGGCGAAGGCGAAGAACGTGGGTGCTGCGCTCGACCGCTTTGTCGTAGCCGTACGACGTCGTGTGGACGATGTCGAAGCGCTTCACTTCGCTACGCAACGGGACGCGCAGATTCGTTGGCTGAACGGACGGCAGGCTCGTGACACGGTCGAGGGCGGTGCTCGCGCTCGTCTCCGAGCGGAGCGCCCCCTGCCGCAAGATCGCGAGATGGCCGGGTATGAGCTTCTTCCACTCGGCCGGGGTTTCGGTCGTCGAGACCAGTGGGCTCGAGCAGACGATGATGCCCTTGCGGCTCTTGATGCCACGCCGCGTGAGATCGACCTCGAGGTCGTCGTCGGAAACGACGAGGTTGCCGTACGGCGGACGCAGGTGCCAGAGGTGAAGGCCGCCGTCGTCGTTGCGATCGGCGTACACCGCCACGTCGCGGCCGTCGGTGAGCACGACCGAGAGGCTGCCGTGCGCGTTGAGCGCGTCCATCGCGCGCCACAGCGCCTGCGGCTCGACATCGCCGATGCTGCGCCAGCCGTGGCGCGCGAAGCGGCTCAGGAGATCGCAGAAGACGAGCTCGGTGTCGGTCGAGCCCACGGGCGTGAAGTGCGTGGCGTCTTCCGGAACGATGCGCTCGCGCAGGCTGCCGCTGTGGGCGAAGAGCCAGTCGCGACCGCCCCAGCTCCGGCTGAAGGGCTGCGTGTTCGCGTCCGAGATGTGGCCCCACGTCGCGGTCCGGATGTGGACGACGAGCACGGACGACGCGAGGTGCTGCCATGCTTTGACGAGCTCGCTTCGAATGCTTCCGTGCGGCGGCGCAGCTTCACGAAGCAGCTGCGCGGAAGGCTCGCCACCCGGGTAGTAGCCGAGGCCCCAACCGTCGGGGAGCTTGTGACCCGGCTGCAGGCAGCGAAGGTCGAAGGACGGGGCAAGCTCGCCCTCGAACGACATCGCAAGGAGATTGGGCATGGGTCAGGGCGGCGGCGGTGGGATCGACGCGTGAACGTCGTGGCCGAGCAGCTCGCGCCCGAGATCATCGCAGATGGCGGCGGTCTCGTCGACGACGTGCGTGAGGAGCGTGTGGATCTCTTCGGCGTCGACACTGCTCAGATCGAGACGATCGAGCCATACGTCGAGCGCGTGCAGTCGCTGGAGCACCTTGCCGCCGGGGAGCTGGTGCTGCTCCGTCGGACGGATCGCGCAGAGCTTCAAGTAGGCCGCGTGCACGCAATAATGAAGGCTTCGCGGGAAGAGCGGCTCCTTCACGAGGAAGGTCGCGACGGCCTTTCCGCCGACGAGGCCTTGGTTGCGCTTCATGAAGGTCTCGAAGCCCGCGCAGGCGCGAAGAAGGGAGAGCCAGAGGGCCGTCTCGATGACCTGGCGCCGCATCATCGCAGCGACGGCCATTCCGTCCGGTCGCCCTGCGAGCTCGAACGCCGTCAACGCGTGGTGCTGCACGTCGAGCGTGCGCGCGGTCTGACCCACGCGCTCGAGGAGGACGCCGAGCCACATGAAATCGAGAGGGGTCTCGTGGAGCATCGTGCCTTCCACGGCACCGTGAACGAGCTGCAC
>CAXSGV010000146.1:0-3039 GCA_964236615.1 uncultured Polyangiaceae bacterium | reverse complement strand
GGTCGTCCTGCGCGGCAGGGCTGCGGACGTAGAGGTAAAGCTCGTTGATCGCCTCCCAGCCTTCGAGGCTGACGACCTCGCGAATCGAACGCGCGTTTTCACGCGCGGCGCCGACGGAGCGGAGGATGCTCGCGTGGTTGTCCTCGGCCCAGGTCATGTACTTCTGCACCTCTTCGCCGTCGCCGACCGCGTCCTCGCCATGGCGCTCGACGAAGGGGCGCCCTTCGCCCGAGACGATGAGCACGGGGCTCCAGCATTGGTGAGGCAACAGCTCCGAGTCGAGCGCGAGGTTCCGCGTGACGCTGAGCACGCGCGCCGTGCTCTCCGTGCGCTCGAGGTAGCGGCCCAGCCAGAAGCAATGATCGGCGACGCGCGAGATCATCGGCGCGAGCCCTGCGATTGCGACTGCGATTGGAAGCCCTGCGACTGCGATTGCGATTGCGATTGGGATTGAGGCTCGGGCTCGACCGACGACGGCTTCTGCACCCACGTGTCTTTCGAACCGCCACCCTGGCTCGAATTGACGACGTACGACCCTTCCACCAGCGCGACGCGCGTGAGCCCGCCCGGGAGAACCCAGGGACCATCGCGGCTCGTGAGGATGTACGGACGAAGATCGACGCGGCGTGGCACGAGCTCGCCCGCGTTCCAGGTGGGGCAGGTCGACAGCTCGACGCGGTGCTGCGCGATGTAGCGGCGGGGGTTGGCTTCGATCGCGGCCTTGAACTCGGCGCGCTCGGCCGCGGTCGACTGTGGACCCATCAACATGCCGTAGCCCCCCGCCTCGTCGACGGCCTTCACGACGAGCTGGTCGAGGTGCTCGAGCACGTAGCGGCGATCGTCCTCGCGCGCGCACACGAAGGTGTCGACCTGCGCGAGCAGCGGCTCCTCCGAGAGGTAGAAGCGGATCATGTCGTGCACGAACGGATAAATTGCCTTGTCGTCGGCGATGCCGTTGCCGGGCGCGTTCGCGAGCGCGACGTTGCCCGCGGCGTAGGCGCGCATCAGCCCGCGCACGCCGAGCACGCTGTCGGGACGGAACACCTCGGGATCGAGGAAGGCTTCGTCGGTGCGGCGGTAGATGACGTGCACGCGGCGCGGGCCACGGGTCGTGCGCACGAAAACTTTCGCGTCGTCGACGAAGAGATCGGCGGATTGCACGAGCTCGACGCCCATCGTGCGCGCGAGGAAGCTATGCTCGAAGTACGCCGAGTTGTAGGGGCCGGGCGTGAGCACGACGACGGTCGGTGCGTCGCTCGACGCGGGCGACACCGAGCGCAGCGTCTCGGCGAGCCGGGCCGGGTAGTGATCGACACGCTGCACACCGAGCTGATCGAACACGCGGGGGAAGACGCGCTTCGTCACGAGGCGATTCTCGATCACGTACGAAACGCCCGATGGCGTGCGCAGGTTGTCCTCGAGCACGCGGAACACCCCGGCAGGATCGCGAATGAGATCGATCCCTGCGATGTGGATGCGCACGCCTCCTGCCGGCAGCACGCCGCGCAAGATTGGGAGGTAGCCCTTGGAGCCGAGCACGAGCTCCTCGGGGAGGATCTTCTCCTTGAGGATTCGCTGACCGTCGTAGATGTCATCGAGAAACATGCCGAGCGCCTTCACGCGCTGCTCGAGGCCCGTCTCGAGGCGAGCCCAGTCGTGCGCCGAGATCATTCGGGGCACCGAGCAGAAGGGAAAGATCTTCTCCGAGCCGGTGTTGTCCTTGTAGACGGAGAACGTCACGCCCTGGTTGAGCAGCGCGCGCTCCGCGAGGGCCTGGCAGCGCGCAAGCTCCTCGAACGAGCACGCCCCGAGGGTCGCGACCGCGCGCCGGAACTGGTGGTGCGGGTTGCCGTGCGCGTCGAAGAGCTCGTCGAAGGCTCCGGGCAGCGCGCGGTAAGCAGAGAGGATCCCTGCGGGCGACGACGGCGCCCGGTTCACGTTAGACATGGCTCGTCTCCAACGGCGGCAACCTGCGTAAATCGAGGCATACGATGTCTTGGCCCGTGTCCGCCGTGCGTCGCACCGGCGTCGGGGGTGGCGACGAGGTCACGAGCACGCGGGCGTCGCGACGGCGCTGCGCTTCATCGGCGTCATGAGGCAGTCCTTCGTAGATGCCGCCGCCGGGGATCCACGCGTGGAGCTCGACCGACACCGCGTCGCCGAGGCGTCGCCAGTCGAACGCGAGAGGCGACGTCTTCGCGAGGCCCGGGTGAAGCCCGGGCTTGGGCTCGAACGTGCGGTAGCGCACCGCCGCGATGTGGCGCACGACGCCTTCCGATGCTGGGAGCTCACTGAGCGGCAGGGTCCAACCCGCGACCGACAGCTCGCCGACCGACTCGCCCGCGGGCACCGTGACGAGGACCTGCACACGCTCGGTGCTTGCGTCGACGATCCGCGCACCGGCGTTCTCTTGCGAAGCCACGTCACCGACGAGCGGCCAGAACTCGAGCGCGGGCGTGATGGTGAGGGTGGCGGCGCCGAGCTCGACCTTCGCGATGGGCGCACGCGGCTCGAGCAGCATCGACTCGAGCAGCGGACCGAGACCGAGACCGTGCGCGTGCAAGTCGGCGAGGATCGTGCGGAGGTCCTCTTCGAGAAACCATGGCAGCGCAAATCGCCCGTGAAGCCGTGGGCCGTGATCGACGAGCGGCGCGACGTAGGGCGCAACGACGAGCCGGGCCGTGATCGCGCGGAGCAATGCGGCGATCGCGGTCATGCGCTCCGGCGTGCGCTCCATGCGGAGCGACCGGAGCTCGACGAGACCGAGGCAGCCTCGATTCGGCAGATTTTCGTTCCACAGCTTCTCGACGTTGACCTCCGCACGGTGCCCGTTGCCCGAACAGTCGACGAGCAGAGGCGCGAGCATCCCCCAGAGGTCCGCTGGCGCGACGTTCTTCGGGGGCGGCGTCGTGAGGTAACCCACGTGATCGAGAGCAACCGCGAGCTCCTCGTAGCGCTCGCGCACGCCCTCGTCGGGCCGCGGCCCTTGGCTCGCGCTGCCGACGCACTCGGTGGCCACCCAGTCGGAGAGGGAAGGGG
>CAXSGV010000145.1:10683-13417 GCA_964236615.1 uncultured Polyangiaceae bacterium | reverse complement strand
CTCGCAAGTTGCCCCACTTCGCGACAGCGCTCTCCGCCTCACGTGCCCGCGCCCGTGCCCGTGCCCGTGCCCGTCCTTTTCACGGCTCTCTCCGCGATATGCGGACGGGCCCTCCCTAGAGGCGACCGACGAAGATCGTGTGCTTGCGGCCACCCTGTTTCAGGCGCGCGCGCGGGTGGTGCGTCTGCACGGAGAACCCGTGGTGCTTCAGGCGATGCTCGAACTTGCGATCGTCCCAGGCGGACCACACCGCGAGGACACCTGCCGGCTTGAGCGCGGCCTTGATCATCTCGAGCCCACCGTTTTCGTAGAGGCCGCCGTTCGAGTGCTGCGAGAACGCGCGCGGGCCGTTGTCGACATCGAGCAGGATGACGTCGAAACGACCCTTGCCGTCGCGCAGGGTCTCGTAGACATCGCCGAGCTCGACCTTCACGCGCTTGTCCTGGAGCGGGTGCTGCGCGAGAGGCCCGAGCGCGCCCTGGTTCCACTCGACGACCGCCGGCATGAGCTCGGACACGACCACGACCGCATCGGCGGGGACAGTGTCGAGCGTGGCGCGCAGGGTGTAGCCCATGCCGAGACCGCCTACGAGAATGCACGGGGCCTCGAGCTTGGCGGCGCGATCGCAGCCGATGCGCGCGAGCTCTTGCTCCGAGCCCTTCATGCGGCTCGACATCAGATCCCTGCCGTCGGCCATGATCAAAAAGTCGCCGCCGCGCTTGGTCAGCGTGATTTCACTGCCCTCCGGTGTGCTCGCTTGGCCCAAGAGCTCCCACGGCTTCATGCTCTTTGCGGTACCACTGCTGGCATGACGTTGCACGCGAGGTTCGCGGCATGACGCGTCTTCGAGTCGGCATCCTCGGCGCCGGCGCGGTCGGGTGCTACGTGGGCGGCTTTCTCGCGTCCGAGGGGGCCGACGTGGTGTTCGTCGGCCGCGAGCGCGTGAAGAGCGAGCTCGAGGCTTACGGGCTCACCGTAGCGCGCCTCGGTAGCAGCCGCGTGGTTCCCGAAGACCGCATCGCCGTGGTCGTCGACGCCAAGACGCTCGCGGCCTGTGACGTCGTCTTGTGTTGTGTGAAGAGTGCACAGACCGCAGGCGCCGCAACCCAGCTGGCACAGGTGCTTCCGCCAGGTGTGCTCGTGGTGAGCTTGCAGAACGGAATCCACAACGCCGAGGTGCTCCGCGACAAGCTCCGAAACCACGCTGTGCTCGGGGGAATCGTCGGCTTCAACGTCGTCGGGAAGGGCGACGGCATCTACCGTCAAGCGACGAGCGGACCGCTCGTGATCGAGCGCACCTCGGAGCCGGGCCGCCTCGCGCCGCTCGCCACGCTGCTCGCGCGCGCACGCTTCGAGCTCGAGCTCGTGAAGGACATTCGGCCAATGCAGTGGTCGAAGCTAGTCATCAACTTGAACAACGCGGTGAGCGCGCTGAGCGATCGCCCGACAAAGGAGCTCCTCTTCGACGGCGGCTACCGGCGCATCCTCGCGGCCACGATGAGCGAAGCAATCGCGGTGCTTCGTCTCGCGAAGACGCCGCTCGCGCGCGTTGGACCGGTGCCGGCCACCGTGTTCCCGCTGGTGCTGCGCTTGCCGTCACCGCTCGTGCGCCTGCTTGCGTCGGCGCAGGTGAAGATCGATCCGGAGGCGCGCTCTTCGATGTGGGAAGATCTCGCGCGCAGGCGGCCCACCGAGGTCGACTGGCTCAATGGTGAGATCGTGCGCCTCGCCGAATCCTGCGGCGCGCGTGCACCGCTCAACGCGCGCATGGTCGCGATCGTCCACGAAGCGGAGGAGCGCGGCGCAGGCTCACCCAAGCTCTCGGCAAACGAGCTATGGGCGAGCCTCACGCGCACGTGACGCGTGTCCGCCTCGCGAAGACTTCAGCAGCCCTTCAAGCAGACCCAGCGCTTCGTGTAGCTGGGCGACGCTGTGTCGTACGTGCTCGGCAGCTTCTTGCCCGGGCTGGTGACGAGGAAGCGCATGAAGGCCTCGGCCTGCTTCACTTGCGAGCCGTCGGTGCGCTTCACGATCGCGTCGGCGAGCGGCAGCGGCTGGCCGCCCGTGCTCTTGACCTCGACCCCGGCGCCGGCAGCGAACTGGCCGATGTAGCTGGACGTGACGATGCTGATCAGCTGCGAGTCGCCGCCAGGGACGCCGTTGCGATCGTAGATGACGGTGTCGTACTGCTCGAAGCCATCGCTGTGGTCGGTGTCGAGCAGGATGCGGATGACCTTGCCCTTGGTCGGATCGATGAGCTCGCCCGCGCCGCTCGGTGACGGCCGCGTGCGATCGAACTCGACTTTGACGCCGGCGAGACCGAGATCGTAGTCGCTCGTCGTCTGGCCTTTGGCGAGCGCGAGCTCGAGGACGCCGCGAAGCTCGATGCGCGAGATGTTGCCGCGAATGAGCGGGTAGCCGATCGAGCCGTCGATCGGGCTCTGTCCGAGCGGCACGACGTTGAAGGCATCCGCGGCCGAGATGGCGCCCGTCTTGCCCTTCGCGAGGGTCGAGCGAATGACGCCCGCGGACTCCACCGCGACGCTCGTCGCAGGAACGCCGGGTGCGAGGGCGTCGGCTTGCGCGAGCATGGCATCGGCCGAGAGCCATACGAGCGCGTGCGTCTCCTTGACGTCGAAGTCGGTCTTCGCGAGCTCGCGGAAATAGAGATCACCTACCTTGGCCGGATCGTCGGCGACGGTGGGGCCTTCGGCACTCGTGGGCCGAGCATCGG
>CAXSGV010000145.1:0-10673 GCA_964236615.1 uncultured Polyangiaceae bacterium | reverse complement strand
GTCGGCGACGGTGGCGCCCTCCGCGTGCGAGAGCAACGAGGCGAGAATGGAGCCGCCGTTTCCTGCGGACTCGACGCCCGAGATGAAGCCGTCGATCTTCGACGCGATCGCGGGCTCGGGAACGGTGGTGTCGTCGACCGCGACCATCTTCTGCGAAGCCTCGTCCCACGTGACGCCCTTCGTGGCGTCGGCGGGGATCGTGAAGTCGACGCGGCCGACCTCCTTGCCAAACGCGCCGCCGTTGAGCACGAGGCAGGGCTTCTTCGTCGCGCCGTTCGTCATCTTGAGCGGCTTCGGATCGTGGTTGTGGGCGTGCCCGCTGATGATGAGATCGATGCCGCTCACGTTTTGACAAACCTGCGTGTCCTCACCCGCGGCGATCCCCGCTTCGCTGGTGGAGTCGTCGACGCCGGCGTGCGAGAGCGCGACCACGAAGTCGACCTTCTCTTGGTTCTTGAGCTTGTCGACGATGGGTTGCAGATCGCCGTAGAGCGCGGGCAGGTTCGCGGGGACGTTGCTGGCGGTGAGCGGATCGGGATCGGCGGAGAACCGGACCGGGCCCTTGTTCGGCGCGACGTAAGCCGCGTTGATGCCGACGTAGCCGAGGATGCCGACCTTCACGCCGCCCGCCGTCGTGATGACCTTGTAGGGATGCACAGGCTTGTCGTCTGCCGCTTCGCTGAAGTGCGCGGCGAGCTCGTCGTCGCCGGCTTCGGAGGAGAAGTGCACGTTCGACGCGACGACCGGCGGGAGACCGCCACCTGCGAGCGCGGCCGAAATGGAGTGCGCGAGCGCCTTGGGTCCGAAGTCGAACTCGTGGTTGCCGAACGTCGTGGCGTCGTAGCCGAGCGCCTTCATCGTCTTGTAGTCGACCGACGAGGTCTCGAACGCGAGGTGCGGCAAGCAACCCATCTGGTTGTCGCCCGCGCTCACGAGAATGGAGTCCTTCTTCGCATCGGCCGCTTCTTTGCGAAGCTTCCCAATCACTGCGGCGCGGCGCGCGACGCCGCCCGAGAGCGCGCCTTGTCCGGGTGCCGTTGCGAGTGGGTAGTCGTCGAGCTCGGGGCTGAAGCTGAGCATGTGCGAGTGCTCGTCGGACGTGAAGAGCACGACCACGTGGCGGTCGCCGACGACGGTGCCGTCGGGGCCGCCGTCGGTCGCCGGCGTGTAGACGGTGTCGTCATCGGTGCACGCGATCGGTGACGCCATGACGGCGAGCAGCCCGAGGAGGGCGATGGGAAGGACTCGAAGCGAAGTGGAAGCTCTCATGGCGGCCAGTGTACGGGGGACCGCGATTGGAAGCACGGAACACCAATGAGAAAGGCCGCACGCTCCGAAGGAGCGCACGGCCTGAGGACTGCCGATTCGAGATTGAACCGAGATCAGCTCTTGGTCGTCGTGACGGTGCCGGAGCCCGGGAGGAAATCGTAGGTCCAGGTGCCTTCACCGACGTTCACGTCGGCGGGCGAAAGCGCGAGGCCGTCGATCGTCTTGGTGACGCAGGAGGAAACAGGCTCGGGCGCGGTCGTGTTCGCCTTGTCGACGTTCACGTTCGAGATCTTGCCCGTGTCGGTGGCGACCGAGAACTTCACGGTGACCTTGCCGCCCACGTTCGGCGTCGTCTTGAGAACGGCGTCGTAGCAAGCGCGGATGTCGTCGTTCTTCTTCTCGAGAACGGCCTTGGTGTCGTCGCGGTACATGTCCGGCGAGCGAGCGGCAACGCCGCAGCCCGTGGAGAACGACAGGAGCGCGGCAGCAGCGACGAGGATCTTGGTCTTCATTACTTCTTCTCCGCAGGCTTGGTCGCGTCTGTCTTCTTGGTGGTGTCGGTCTTCTTCGGATCGGCAGGCTTGGTCGCGTCCGTCTTCTTCGGATCGGCAGGCTTGGTGGCGTCGGGCTTCTTCGCCGGGGCCTTGGGATCCACCACGGCATCCGCGGGGACGTCGACCTTCTGGGTCTCCTTCGTCTCGCCCACGACGCGCTCTTTGCCGGTCGTCGGATCGATCTCGACCTGCTTCTTCGTCACGTCCTGCTCGATGACGAGGAACTCCACGCGGCGGTTCTTCTCGCGGCCTGCTTCGTCGTCGTTCGGCGCGATCGGCTTCTCGATGCCCCAGCCCTTCGCGGCCATGCGGCCAGCATCGACGCTCTCCTTCTTGGTGAGGTGATCCATGACCGACTTCGCGCGGTCGTCGGAGAGCTTCTTGTTCTTCTTCGCGTCACCCTCGGAGCTCGCGTGACCCTCGATGGAGATCTTCTTCACCTGGGGGTTCTTCTTGATCACCTCGGCGATGTCGTGAAGGAGCGAGAAGCTCTCTTCTTTGATCACGGCCTTGTTGACCTCGAACTGAATCTTCTCGTTGAAAACAATCTTGTTGTCGCGAAGCTCGACGCGCGGCGGCGGCTTGGGCTCCTCCGGCGGAGGGGGCGCCTTCACGACGGCCGGCGGCGGCGGCGGCGGGGTGCCCGAGATCTGAAAGGGCTGCGCGCCCGCGAACTGCGTGGTGCCGCCACAAGCCGACAGCCCTACGAGGGCAGCAGCGAGAACGGGGAGGGTCAAACGGCGTTCGAACATGGGAAGTTCCTCTTCAGTCGGTCGGTACGGGGCGCACCTTACCCGTTGAACGCCGCCAAAACCACCGTTGAGGTGTTGCGCCGTCCTCGAGCTTGAAATCGTCAGAGCGACCGCATGTAGACGACGAGCGCTTCGCGTTCTTCAATCGGCAGCTCGGTTCGGAGCGCGTGAGCGGGCTGCGCGGTGGCCGAGGGGGTAGACCTTGCCGAATCCTTGGTGCGCGTGCGTGCGGAGTCGCACTAGTCTCGTCCAATGCTCCCCGCTCGCCTTGGCGCGGTCGCCGTGCCGCTGTTCGTTCATTTCGACTTCGTGGCGGCTGCGACGTGAGCGCGCGCACCTACGACATCACGCTTTTCGGCGCGACTGGCTTCACGGGCAAGCTCGTCGCCGAGTACCTCGTGCGTCACACGCCCGCCGAGGTTCGTTGGGCGCTCGCCGGCCGCAACCGCAACAAGCTCGAGGCGGTGAAACGCGACCTCGTGGCGCTCGATTCACGCGCCGCGTCGCTCGACATCGTGGTGGCCGACACCGGCGACGAAGCGTCGCTCGAAGAGCTCGCGCGAAAGTCCAAGGTCGTATGCACGACCGTTGGTCCGTACATGAAGTACGGGCGCGCGCTCGTCTCGGCGTGCGCCCTTCACGGCGCGCACTACTGCGATCTCACCGGCGAAGTTCCGTTCATGCGCGAGAGCATCGATCGCAACGACGCTCGGGCGCGCGAGAGCGGTGCGCGCATCGTCCATGCGTGCGGCTTCGACTCACTCCCGTCGGATCTCGGCGTGTTGATGGTGCACGATCACGCCAAACGGACCTGGAACGAGGATCTCGCGTGGGACAAGATGTTCGCCGGCGAGACGAGCGGCGGCTTCAGCGGCGGCACCATCACCACGATGTTCGAGCTCCTCGCCGCCGCGAAGAAAGACAAGACGATGCGTCGCTTGCTCGGCAACCCGTACGCGCTCGACCCGCGCGACAGCGGGCACCGCGGCCCCGACGGCGGCGACGCACGCGGCGTTCGGTACGACGACGACCTCCGCATGTGGACCGGCCCGTTCTTGATGGCCTCGACCAACACCCGCGTGGTCCGCCGGTCCAACGCACTCCTCGATCGCGCGTACGGTCCGTCGTTTCGTTACAGCGAGGCCATGAGCTTCGGTCGCGGGCCGAAGGGCTTCGCGATGGCGACCGCCGTCACCGCAGGGTTGGGCGCGTTCTTCCTCGCCGCAACGGTCACGCCCACACGCAAGCTGCTCGAGCGGACGCTCCTCCCTGCGCCAGGCGAAGGCCCGTCGAAGGCAGCGCGCGAGAAGGGCTTCTTCGTCGTGCGTCACGTCGCAGAGTCGACCGGCGGCCACCGCATCGACGCGCGGATCGTGGGCAAGAGTGATCCCGGCTACGGCGAGACGGCGAAGATGATCGGGGAGTCCGCTCTCTGCCTCGCGCTCGACGAGAAAGATCTGCCCGCGCGCGCCGGCGTGCTCACGCCCGCGACGGCGATGGGCATGCGCCTCGTCGAGAGGCTCCGCGCCGCCGACATGGTCTTCGAGATCGCCACATAGCGATCAGAGGTAACGCGTCCACCCCGCCGGGTGCGCGCGCTTGTAGCGACCGTAGAGGACGCAGAGCGGGTAGAGCACGACGAGCGCGCACACCCACGCGACGTAGGTCTCGCGAAGCCCGCCCTTGTGAAGCACTCCGAGCGCCCACGCCGCGAGCTTGAGGAGGTGCGCGTGGAGGAGGTAGAAGAAGAACGCCGTCTGCCCGAAGACGAGCAGCGGCTTGGTCCACACGGGGTCCTTGCCCCGCGCCGCCGACGCGCGTTGCAGGCGCAGGAAGCCCGCGAGGAAAACCGCCATCAAGCCGAGCTCGAGCGATGTGTAGGTCAGGCTCGGGGGGTACTTGCTCACGTGAAGCCACTGCACGAGCGAGCCGTCGCCGCGCAAGAGCCCCATGTTTCCGTAGCCGTTCATGCCCCGCACGACTGCGAACAAGCCGAGTGACAGGAGCCCGCAGACGAGGACGTTGCGCGGCGCGGTCGCGGGATCGGCGCCGGACACCCAACGCCCGAACCACCAGCCGAACATCATGATCGCAAGCCATGGCAAGACGGGGTAGCCGACGATCAGCGGCGGAAAAAATCCGGCGGTGACGAAGATGCCGCCAAGCATGTGCGGATGACCGCCCCCGGCAGCGATCACGAGCCGTCCAATGGCCTCGGTCGACAGAAAGAGCACGAGCGAGGCCGCGAGCAGCGCGCGCGAGGGGAGGCGTCGCAACAGCGCCATGCAAATGAGGCTCGCGCCGATCGCGAAGAGCACCTGCAAAAGGACCATCCCCGAAGCGGGCGCGAACATCCACGACATCCACAAGGGCTCGAGCGCGATCAGGATGAGGCCGCGTGTGATGATGAAGCGATCGATCGCGCCTGCGGGCACGCCCCGCGCGATCTGCTTTTTCACGCTCATCGAGAGCGCCGCACCGGCGAGGAACACGAAGGTCGGCGCGCAGAGGTGCGTGATCCATCTCGATAGAAAGAGATCGACCGGAAGGGCGGTGCCGGGCGTGTACATGAACACGGCGTCGGTCATGAGGTGATGCGCGTTGAACGCATCCGACGAATGATCGATCGTCATGACGACCATGACGAGGCCGCGCATCCAATCGATGGCCGGAAGACGAGCGACGGGCTTCATGGGCACTTCGGCGCTGTGGGCGGCTGCGAGCGCCACCATGGGCTCACGCGCGCCGCCACCGTCGGCTCGACCGGCTCCCCGAGCATCGGCATGACGAGCGACACACCGCGCTTCTGGGCAAGCGCGGTCACGGTTTCGGCAGGCTCCGACCATGCGTGAAACCCGAGCTCGAAGGTTGCCCAGTGGATCGGCAGCAGGTGCTTGGCGCCTAGCATCGCGAAGGCATCGAGCGCCCCCTGCGGGCCAAGGTGAATGTCGCCCCACGCAGGGTCGTACTGTCCGATTTCGAGCAGCGCGAGATCGAACGGCCCCTCGCGCTTTTGAATCTCGCGGAACGCCTCGGTGAGCCCCGTGTCACCGCTGACGAACACGCGGTGCGTCGAGCCGACGAGCGACCAGGACGTCCACAGCGCGCCCACCCGACCCGGGACCCCGCGCCCGTTGAAGTGCCGCCCAGGAGTGGAGACGATCTCGAGCCCGCTCGGCAGTCGGCCGTTTTCCCACCAGTCGTGCTCGACGATCTGCTTCTTCGGTACGCCGAACGCGAGGAGGTGCGCGCCGATGCCGAGCGGCACATGGAAGGGAACACCACGAGCGGCGAGCGCACGCACCGTCTCCATGTCGAGGTGATCGTAGTGCTCGTGCGAGACGAGCACGGCGTCGAGGTGCGGGAGGTCCTTCATCGCGAGCGGCGGCGGGTGAAAGCGCCGTGGTCCGACCAGCGTCGACGGCGACGCACGGTCGCTCCAAATGGGATCCGTCAGGACAGCGCTCCCGTCGATCTCGATGAGCGTCGTCGAGTGACCCAGCCAGGTCACGCGCAAGCCCGAGACCGAAGGCGTGCGTAGCCGGCTCGCGCCGCCGACGAAGAGGGGAAGGGGACAGAGCGGCGCACGCTGCTCGTCGCCGAAGAGCCAGTGGCGCGTCGTTTCGAACATGCCGACGCTCATGAGCCCCGTCGGCTCGGAGCTCTGAAAAGCCCCGTCTTTGAACTGCTTCGACGCGCGCATTCGGGTGAGCGTCGCCTCGTCGGGGCTGCCACCGAATGCCGCCAGGTGGTCCGTTGAAAAGAACGTCGCTAGCGCGAGCAGCGCGAGGAGGAACACCACCGCGCGCGATGCAATCCGCCATCGCCTCTGGCGAAAGAGGGTCACCATGGGATCAGTCGGCGCCGCCGTCGTCCGGCCCGTCCGGCGACAACAGGAACGGGTACGTGACGCTGACCCAGCCACCCTTCTCCGGCGGCTTGAACGTCATCGACTTCATGGTCTCGAGCATGCATAGAACGAGCTGGGGATCCGTGAGCGTGCTGGCCTCGTCGAGCTCGGCGGAGTCGACGATGCCGTCGGTCGACTCGTCGCCCACGATCACGAACTTCACCGAGAGACGACCGGCGAGCCGCGGCTGCTTCACGAGCGCCGCCTCGTAGCACTTGCCTGCCATCGGTATGAAGTCTTCACGTATGCGCGACTGCACGTACGCGCGATCGATCGCGCCCGCGTCCGCGAGGGGCGGCGCGGCGCCGGAGGCTCCGGCCCCGGTGGCGCCCCCTTGACCGAGGTTGCCGTGGGTGTCCGTCGCGGCGGCAGGATTGTCGGGTGGCGGCGTCTGGCCGAACGACGCGTAGATCCTTTGCCGCATCTCGTCGCGCTGTCTGCGGGCTTCGCGCAAACGCTCGGGTGTGAGCGACGTCAACGGTGTTCCGTTGGGATCTTCGACCCGCGTGCTCGCGGCCGCGTCGGCGCCCGCAGGTACATCGTTGCGGCGCCCGAAGATCCAGAGGAGGAGCGCGATCGCGACGACGCCAACGCCCACGGAGACCGCCAGGCCGTGCCTCATCCTGTTTCGGCTACCATGGGGGGCGATGGAGCGCGACGAGGTTCCGTCCAGTTTGCGCCCGGTCGCCCGCGTCGTCGTCGACACGCGCGCGCGAAAGTACGAGCTGGCCATGCAAATCGGCCGCTGGCGAATGCGCCCGATAAGGGGTGGCGCCGACGGCCTCGCCGTAGGCTTCGTGCAGAGCCATGGCGAGGTGGCGATCGACGTCTATGCCGCGGGTGAGGTGCACGCAGGCGACGTCGACGACGCCGTCGCGCGCGCGATGGGGATGGCGGGCCTCGATGACGACCCCTCGGGCTTCGACGATCTCGCGCGCCAGCACCCGCTCGTCGCGGCTCTCCACCACCGCTTCCCCGGTGCGCGGATGACGCGCACGCCGACCGTCTGGGAGATGTTCGCGCGTGCCGTGATCGAGCAGCTCGTGACTGGCTTCGAAGCCAAGGAGACACGCCGTCGGATCTGGCGCCGCTACGGACCGCGCGTCGGCACGACGGACATCATCGCGCCGCCACTGCCCGAGGTCATGGCGCGCGTCGCGCCGTGGGAGCTGCGTCCCCTCGGCCTCTCGCTCAAGCGCGCGGCGCCGTTCGTCGACGGCGCACGCCACGCGGTGTTTCTCGAATCGCTGCGAACGATGACGCCCGAGATCGCGATGGCGAAAATCCAGCACCTTCGCGGCGTCGGCAAATGGACCGCGAACCTCGTCGCGATGCGCGCGCTCGGTCACGCCGACGCGGTCCTCGTGGGCGACTCGGGCGCGCCGTTCGTCACCACGATGGCGCTCACCGGCAAGCGCGGCGGCGACGACGAGATGGTCGCTTGCCTGGAGCCGTTCCGGCCTCACCGCGCGCGCGTCTACAGGCTGCTCGAGATCGCGCAGCTCCACGGCGCCTTGCCGCAGGTCCCGCCCCGGCAGCTCCCGCGCGTCGATTCGCATCGCCGCTTCCCTTGGCGGTACTGAGGCGCGGTACCATCGCCCGGCGATGACGGCCCGACTCGCGCCTGGCACCCTCCTCGGTGGTCGCTACCGCGTAGGGGAGCTCCTCGGCGCGGGAGGCATGGGCTCCGTCTACGAGGCGGTGCAGGAAGATCTCGGCCGCGCGGTCGCGGTCAAGGTCCTCCACGAGCACCTCGCGCAGCTCCCCGATTTGGTCGAACGCTTTCGACGCGAAGCCCTGGCCGCGGGCGCGCTCGGGCATCCGCACATCGTGCAGGTCACCGATTTCCAGCCCGGCAATCCGCCGTTCCTCGTGATGGAGCGCCTCGTGGGCGCGTCGCTCAAAGACGTGCTCCGGAAGTCGGGCCCACTGCCACTCGAGCGCGTCGTGCGGATCTTCACGCAGGTGCTCTCCGCGCTCGCCGCCGCGCACGCCGCACAGATCGTCCACCGCGACATCAAGCCCGACAACATCTTCCTGTCGTCGTCGTCCGCCGTTCAAGACATGGTCACGGTGCTCGACTTCGGAATTGCGAAGCTGCTCGACGAGCCCGACGTCACGAACACCGGCGCGCTCCTCGGGACGCTCTCGTACATGGCGCCGGAGCAAGCGCGCGGTGGCGACATCGATAGTCGGACCGATCTCTACGCGGTCGCCTCATGCATGTACCATGCAATTACCGGTCGTCGCCCGTTCGAGGGTGCAGGCAACGCCGATCTCATCGCTGCGATCGTGCTGACCGATCCGCCCGCGATGGCGTCGCTGCGGGCCGAGGTCGACACGGGGCTCGTCGCAATCGTGCAGCGGGGTCTAGCAAAGGCGCCATCGGACCGCTTTCAGTCGGCCGACGAGATGACCGCGGCGCTTCAAGCCTGGCTCGGAGGCGAACGAAGCGCGCCGAGGACGGCGGCGATGCCTGCAATCCCCGCGGCGCCGGTGATGCCTGCGCCCGCGCCTGCTGTGCAAACCGCACCGGGTCCCGCGCCTGCTGCGCAAGTCGGGCCGGGCCCCGCGCACGCTCCGACGGTTCCGTTTCCGCCGCCCGCGCGGGAGGCGTCGCCGATGTTCCTGTCGGGGCGCGAGTCCGACGGCTCGACGTCGTCGACGCTCGTGATCGGGGGGATCGTCGTGGGCGCGCTCTTCGCAATCGGCGGGATGGTCGCGGTCATCGCGTTTGCGCTGATGGCGCGGAGCCCGGACAGCGGGACGTTCGTGCTCGCGCTCGACGCGGGCGTGCCTGCCGTTCCCGCGGTGACTGCCACCCCAACGAAGGTTGCTCCGGCGAGCGCGACGACGAGCGCGCGTCCGGCGTCGACGCTGCGCGCCCTCGGTGCGGCAAAGCCCGCGGCAGTCGCCACCGGTCTCGCCGACGCGGGCATCGACGCATCACGCGTGGCTTCGCCGGATGCGGCTGCCGCCACGACAGCCGCGGCGACCCTCGCTCCGATCGCGCCACCGGTGGTGAACGACAAGTAACGGCGCGGGCCTACCGCTGGTCGCTGCCGAAGAAGAGATCCTCGAGCTTGTCGGCGTACGTGCCGACCATGCGGATGTTCGAAGCGAGGGTGTAGGGATCGAGGCGGCGCCGGCGGAAGAGCGTCTCGACCATCACGAAGTCGGAGTCGGGCGGGCTGATGTTGCCGATCGCGACGCGAATGTGGAGCGCCGGCGTCACGGCGCGAATGCCGCGCGCGAGATCGATCGCGTCGGAGTACGGGCCGACGAGGCTGCTCACGATGATCCACATGTCCGAGACGCCCACCGGGGCGACGCGAACGTTCTGTGCGCGGGGCTTGTCCGGATAATCCTTCGAGGGCGGCGTCCCGACGATGAAGTAACCCTCGCCGCGCTTGCCGCGTTGCATCGTGCACTTCATGCGCTTGGCTGCGGCTTCGACGAGATCGCCGAACGGCATGAGCAGGGTGCAGAGGCGCTCTTCGTGCTTGCCTGCGAGCTCCTTCACCTCCGTAAGCGGACCGTCGGCGGCGACTCGCTGCACGCCGAGGTGGCGGACGAGCAGATCGTCGAAGTCCTTCGTCGATGAATCGTCCGGCGTGAGGAAGTCGACAGCGCGCTCGTTGGTGATCGGCGCGCCCCACCCGATGACGAGCGCCTGTGGCCCGAGCGCCTTCTGCCAGCGCGCGCTGTGGTTGCCGACGTAGCAAGCGCTCATGACGAAGAGCTTCACCGTGGCCTTCTGTGCGACCTCGGGTGCGATCTGCTCGGGCATCACGTCGGTGCCGTCGAACGCGCCGATCGCGCCATCGTCCTCGCCGTGGCTTCCCCAGAAGACACCAATGGGCACCGTACCTGCCGGTTCGGGGTGCGCGCCGAGGTGATCGATGTCCGTCATGCGCATCGCGAGATCGCTGTCCGCGGTCGCGATGAAGCCGAAGAAGATGAAGAACGATTTGCCGTTCCCTGGACCTTGCGCCGTCGGCTCGTAGACGAGGCCACGTGGCAAGCCCCCAAGCATCGCCTGCATCGGCTTCGGCGGCGGCCCACTCGGCGCCGGCGCGCGCGGCGGTGCGACTGCGGGTGGTGGCGCGATGGCGGCCTGTGCGGTGGGTGCTTGTGGGACCGGGGCCTGCGCGGGTACTGCGTGGGCCTGCGGAGCGTGGGCCTGCG
>CAXSGV010000144.1:2814-13422 GCA_964236615.1 uncultured Polyangiaceae bacterium | reverse complement strand
ACGCAGCACGAGGACGAGGGCGAGACGTCCGCGTCGTGCGCTGCCGCGACCGAGAAGCTCCGCCGGCCTCATCAGCGTCATGATGGTCGCCGTCGTTCCGCAGGTGACGAGCATCTTCGCAAGCCTCGATCGCGCACTGCCTTGGTACACCGCGCTCCTCATCTTCGTGTCGAAGGTGCTCTCGTCGAACCAGATGCTCGGGTTCTTGTTCTCGCTCGGCACCATGGTCTGCATCCGCAAGTCGCTCGCGGTGCCGAAGCAGGTCGTCACGCGCGAGAACGTGGGTCAGAAGCGCAACATGAGCGGTTGGACCGTCTTCGCGATGATCCTGTGCGTCGTCGTCGTCCTCATCGGGTTCATCGTCGAGTCGGTGATGGCGTACGGCGAGGGGATCCTCCTCGGCATCGTCGTCGGCTTCTTGCTCGCGCGCTTCCTCATCTACATCACGACGCCGACCGGCAAGATCTGGAAGGACTCGTTCCTCCTCCGCGTCCCCATCTTCGGAAAACTGATCCGCATGCTGAGCGTCGCTCGCTTCGCGCGCACGCTCGCGACGCTGCTCCAGAGCGGTGTGCCGCTCCTCAAGGCGATGGATATCGTGAAGAACGTGCTCGAGAACGCGCGCCTCGAGCAGGTCATCGACGAGGCCATCGCGTCGATTCGCGAAGGCGCTTCGATTGCGGCGCCGCTCAAGCGCAGCGGCGAGTTCCCGCCCATCGTCACGCACATGATCGCGGTCGGCGAAAAATCCGGGCAGCTCGAGTCGATGCTCGAGAACGTGGCCAAGGCCTACGACACGCAGGTCGAAACACAGGTGCAAGCGCTGACGAGCCTCCTCGAGCCGCTCGTCATCGTCTTCATGGGCGGTGGGGTAGGCTTCATCGCCTTCTCGATCATGATGCCGCTCATCCAGATGAACGACTTCGTCCAATGATCGCCAGCACAAGGAAGAGAGCTTGAGCTCCGTGGCGCGCCGCTTCGAATCGCGAGTGTTCTTTCCGTGGGAGCGGAAGCGAGGCCTGCTTGGCTTCGTCGGACGCGCTCGCGCAAAGATCGTTCTGTTCGCCGTGGCTGCGGTCGTCGCAATCGTCGTCATCCATCGCCGCGAGGAGCACGCGGCCGGTGTGCGTTCCACGCGCGCGAGCATCACTTCGGCGAGCCGCGCCGTCGGCTCGTACCGCGCCGATCACGCTGGGAAATGCCCTACCGATCTCGTCGAGGTCGTGCGCTCCGGCTACGCGCGCGAGCTACCGCACGACGCGTGGGGCCACCCACTTCGGCTCGAATGCCCGTCGCGGCGCCCCGCCTCGGAGCACATCGATTTCGATCTCTCGAGTGACGGTCCCGATGGCATCTACGGCGGCCTCGATAGAGTTCAATGAGGACCGTCCAATGATGAAATATCTTTCCAGCGTCGGAGTACCCACGATGGGCTGCCTGTTCTTCAAGACGAACGAAGTGAGGACGATGTGAGCGTGCGACTCTGCACGCGAGCTCCTACAAGAGGAAAGCGAATGAAGACGACATCGAAATACCGAGCTCTCAAGCGCGCGCTGTCGCGTGGCGTCACCCTGATCGAAATCCTGATCGTCCTCGCGATCGTCGGACTCATCGCCGGTGGCATCGCGGTGTACGCGATCCCGAAGTTCCAGCAGGCGCAGAAAGACTCGACCAAGACGAGCGCCATGGCGCTCCACCAGGTCGTCGAGTCGTGGCGTTTGATGCACACGAGCGAGTGCCCGACCGCCGATCGACTCAAGGCGGAGAAGGAGCTCAGCTCGGCGTCGAAGACGACCGACGCGTGGGACGGCCCCTTCAAGATTGACTGCATGGAAGACGGCGAGGTCACCGTCGTCAGCTTCGGTCCCGACAAGAAGGAAAATACGCCCGACGACATCCGCGTTCCCGAGGCTGCCAAGCCGCAGTGAACCATGTGCCCCTTGCCACACCACGCCCACCGCCTCGTTACGTTGCCGTTGCCGAGGCGGGCGCACTCGAGAGGGATGACCCTCATCGAGGTCCTCATCGTCATGGCGATCATCGCCGTGGTGCTGGGCGGGGTCGTGCTCGGCACGGGGCAGCTTGCGAGCGCGCGGTTGCGTAGATCGGCGGCGCTCGTCACCGGCGCGATCAAGGTCGGCTACACGCGCGCGGCCGTCACGTCGAAGAGCACGCGGCTCGTCTTCGATTTCGAGTCGAATGGCATGTGGCTCGAGGAGGCCGATCTCCCGATGCTCGTGCGCACGGGTGACTTCACGGGCACCGGTGGCGCCGAAGGCCAGACGCCGATCGAGCAAGCCGCCATTGCCGAGGGCGACCGAATCGTGAAAGGTCCGCAGGCGCCACGCCCTTCGTTTCATCCCATCAGCACGAACGATCTCGCGACGGTCGATCAAGGTGCGAAGGGACCGAAGACGGTGCGCGAGCTCGCGCGCGGCATCAAGTTCGCCTCGGTGCAGACGCTGCACGACGCCGAGCCAAAGACCGAGGGCCGCGCCTACCTCTACTTCTGGTCGGGTGGACAGACCGAGCGCGCGTCGATCCAGCTCAAGATCGGGGAGACGAGTGAAGAGTACCAGACGGTGACGCTGCTCACCGCGCCGCTCACGGGGAAGATCACGATCAAAGAGGGCTCGATCCCGCTCGAGATCCCGACCGACGACAAGAGCGCGTCGGAGCGTGAGGAGCCATGAGCGGCGCGCGGATCCACACACCGATGCAGCGCCGCGGCGGCCGGGGCTTCTCGCTCCTCGAGGTCATGGTCGCGATTGCGATCCTCGGGCTCTCGCTCACCGTGATTCTCTCGGCCCAAGGCGGCCTTGCGGCGAGCAACAGCCGCGCCGCGAACATGGCGAACGCCGCCAACTACGGGCGCTGCAAGATGACCGAGATCGAGGAGAAGCTCCTCAAGCTCGGGTACCCCGAGATCGACGATCTGCGCGACGGCGAGATGTGCTGCGGCGACGACTCCGGCAAGTTCACCTGCGACACGCGCGTCGAGAAGGTGATCCTCCCGAACCCGCCCTCCAACTCGCTCGGCGACGGTGGCGCGATGTCACTTGGCGGCAGCGCGTCCGGCTCGTCGACACCACCGCCCGCGATCCCGGGCATGCCTCCGGGCGTCGATCCTTCCGCGCTCGTGAACCCGGCCGGCGGCGGTGGCCTCAACTTCGACGGCGGCGCGGGCGGCATGCAGGCGCAGCTCGGCGCCGTGGGCGGCGCGGGCGGCATGCTCAACATGGTGATGGGGATGGTTTACCCGTCGCTCAAGCCGATGCTCGAGGCGAGCATTCGCAAGATCACGGTCGCCGTGAAGTGGAAAGAAGGCCCCGTCAGCCGCGAGGTGCTCCTCGTCCAGTACGTGACCAACCCGCAACGCGCAGGGTTCGCGGCGGGCGCGGCAGACGCCGGCGCATCGCCCTTTGGTAGTGCCACGCCGGGCGCCGGCACGGGCACCGGTCTGGGTGGCGCGAGCCCCGCGCGCGGCACCGGCGCGGGCACAGGGAGCACGCCGTGAGTCGCTCTCGCCTTCAGCACTTGCGGCACGTCCAGCGCGTGAAGCACGTGCAGCGCTCGCGCCGGCTTGCGGCTGGGCGCGGCATGACGCTGCTCGAAATCATCGTGTCGCTCGCGATCCTCGCGATGATCGCGCTGCTCATTTACGGCGCGTTCGACTCCATGTCGCGCGGCAAGCGTGGCGAATCGATCCGCGCAGAGCGCTCGCGGCAGGGCAGGGGCGCCGTGCTCCGCATGGCGCGCGAGCTGACGTCCTCGTTCCTCTCGCTCCACCTTCCGACGAACCCGTCGCTCGTGACGCGCAAGACGGCGTTCGTCGCCGTGAATTCGGCGCAATACGACCGCGTCGACTTCACGGCCTTTGCGCACCGCCGAACCGAGGCTGCGGCGAAGGACTCCGATCAGGCCGAGGTCGGCTACTTCGTCGTGAAGGATCCCGACAAGCCGGGGAAGATGGATCTCGTCCGTCGCGAACAGACGCCGATCGATTTCGATCCGCGGCGTGGCGGTATCGTCAACGTGCTAGCGGAGGACGTCGAAAGCTTCGACCTTCGCTTCCTCGATCCTGCGACCGGTCTCTGGACCGAAAACTGGGACACCACGCAGGGCGCCACCGGGCAGCTCGATCGGCTTCCGCTCGAGATCGAGATCAAGCTCGTGCTCGCGAACGTCCCCGCAAGCGTCGACAAGATCTTCATCACGAAGGTCGTGCTCCCGATGCAGCAACCGCTCTCCTTCGGGATTCCACGATGAGCACGCGCAAGGACAGAGCGCTCGCGCGCGCGAGGAAGCGCGCCAAGGAGGGTGGGATCGCGTTGATCATGGTGCTCGGGGCAATCGCCGTGCTCACGGTGATGCTGGCCGAGTTCCAGGACGACACGAGCACCGAGCTCGCGGGCGCTGTCGCGGAGAAGGACGGCGTGCAGGCCGAGTACATGGCCAAGAGCGCGGTCAACCTGTCGCGCTTGCTCATCGCGAGCGAGCCGACCGTGCGCGCAGCCGTCGCGCCGCTCTTCATGCTCATGAAGAAGACGCCGCCGCAGCTCCCCGTCTGGGAGTTTTCGGATCGCATCCTCGGCATGTTCAACGACGAGCAAGCGAGCAACGAGACCACCAGCGCGATCGGGCTCGATTTCTCCCAAGGCAAGAACCTCGGCATGCCCGAGGGTCACTTCGAGCTCGTCATCGTCGACGAGGACTCGAAGATCAACGTGAACCTCGGCGCGTCGAACGAGATCGCTCACATCCGTCTCGCGAAGGAGCTGATGGGGCTGATGGCAGGCCCGCAGTTCAACCCGCTGTTCGAGCAGAACGACACGCTTGGCCAGCGCCACGATCGGCTGCAAATCTGCTCCGCGCTCATCGACTGGTCCGACGTCGACGAGTCGACCTTCAACTGCGACATGACGCAGAGCGGAGGCAGCGGCGGCGGCGCCGTCGAGGACGCGTTCTACCAGCTCCTCAAGACCCCCTACCGCCGCAAGAACGCACCCTACGACTCGCTCGAGGAGCTGCACATGGTGCGCGGCGTGGGCGACGACTTCTGGTCGACCTTCGTCGATCCGGACCCCGAGAAGCCGCAGAAGCGCGTCGTCACCGTGTGGGGCCAGGGCGCGATCAACGTAAACACGGCCAACGCACAGACACTGCTCGGCGTGGTGTGCGCTGGCGCCCCCACCGCGGAGGTCTGCACGAACCCACTGCAGGCTTCGAGCTTTCTCACCGGCGTCACGATGGCGCGCGGAATCACGATGGGCGCCCCGCTGTTCGGCAACGCAAACGACTTCATCAAGATGATGAAGGGCGAAGGCCAGATGGGCCCGATGCTCACGATGATCGGCATGAAGCCGGTGAAGTTCTTGTCCGAGAGCGAGTTCAGCAAGAGCATCACGACCGAGAGCAAGATGTTCAGCATCTACGCGGTCGGGGTGAAGAAGGGCGTGAAGCGCGAGACACGCATCCGCGTCCATGCGGTCGTCGACTTCCGCACCGCCGCGCCGCTCGCTGGCCCCGCGCTGCCAGGCAACCTCGGCGGACCCAACGCGGGGCTCGGGAGCAATCCCGCGGCGTCGCAGCTTCAAACGAAGCCAACCGGCGGTGACACCGGCGCGATCAACGCGGCGATGATGCCGAGCACCGGCGGCACCGTCGTCTATTACCGGGTCGAGTAGAGAGAACCGAAGGGAAGACATCGAATGCCGACGTGGCTGGGAATCGACATCGGAGAAGGCAGCGAAGGTCGCTGCGGTGCGCACGGCGTACCGCAAGATGACGCTCGCTGGCCTTGGCTCCGCCGACGTCGCAACGGCGGGATCGCTCACCCTTGCCGTGCAGTCCGCGGTCTTGCAAGCGCTCGGTGGCAAGCCGGGCAGCGGTGACGGCGTGGCGATTGCGCTCGACGGGCAGAAGGCCGCCGTTCGCACGTTGATGCTCCCCGCGAGCGCGCAGCGTCAGCTCGCCGAGGTGTTGCCGTTCGAGCTCGAGGCCCAGGTCCCGTTCGACATCACCGAATCGGTCTTCGATTTCCGCGTGCTCAAGAGCGCACCCGGCGCCGAGCTCGGCATGATCCCCGTCCTCGCAGCGGTCGCGCGCATCAGCGACGTGAAGGAGCGCATCGAGATCGTCAAGGTTGCGCTCGGCACCGAGCCAGAGCGCGTCGGCGTCGGCGCGTTCCCGCTCGCGAACCTGCTGCCGTACTCGCAAGCGCTGATCGAGGCGGGCGCTGGTGCCAAGTCGGTCGTCGTAGTCGACCTGGGCACGACGTCGAGCGATGTCCTCATCCTCAAGTCGAACGAGCCCGTCTTCTCGCGCACGATCAACTTCGGCACCGAGGGTCTTCCGCAGTCGGCCTCGCGCCTCGCGCGCGAGATCCGCGTCACGCTTGCCTCCTACCGGGCCGATGGCGGCGACTCTCCGACGCACGTGTTCTTGTGCGGCGGCGGCGCGTTCGTCTCAGGAGCCGAATCGTTCTTGTCGGGCGAGCTCGAGACCACCGTCTCGGCGCTGCCCGCCGCGGCGATCGAGGCCGAGCCTCTCGCGCTCGAGCGCATCCAGGAGCTTCCACGCTACGCCCGCGCCGTCGGTCTCGCGCTCGGGCTCACGGGTCGCGCGATGGGGCTCGATCTTCGCAAGGGTCCGCTCACGTTCGAGCGCGGCTTTGCGTGGGTGCGCGAGAAGATCCCGGTCATGGCAGGCCTCGGCACGGTGATCCTCGTCAGCTTCCTCTTCTCGGCGTGCTCGCAGCTCTACGCGACAGGCAAGGAGAAGACGGCGCTCGAAGGCGCGCTCGGCACCGTCACCAAAGAGGTCCTCGGCGAAGAGACGACGAGCGCCGACCGCGCCACGGAGCTCTTGATGGTGCAAACGGGGAGCGAGGAAGATCCGATGATGCACGCCGACGCGTTCGACGTGATGGTGAAGCTCTCGGAGGACATCCCGCAGTCGATGGTTCACGACATCGAGGAGCTCGACGTGCAGAAGGGTCACGTCGTCGTGCACGGCATCGTGGGCTCGATCCCCGATGCGCAGTCGATCGCCTCGACGCTCCGCAGCGAGAAGTGCTTCTCCGACGTGAAGGTCACGCGCACGAACCAGATGGTCGGTACCGATCGCCAGAAGTACGTGCTCGAGCTCGATCTCAAGTGCCCTGAAGATCTGAAGGGCGTCGACAAGAAGAAGGCGACCGCGGCCGGAGCTTCGGCGTCCGCGTCGGCTTCCGCAACGGGGGGCAAGTAATCATGGCCGCTCCCATCTTCGACCGCGTCGGCCTCAACCGCCTCAACCCGCGCGAGCAGCGCCTCGCGACCGTGCTCGGTGCGGTCGTCGTGCTGCTCGTCGTCCTCGGCATCCCCATCCTGGTCGAGACCGTGATCTGGTCGCGCAAATCCGAAAACGAAAAGACACGCGCCGCGCTCGAGGCCGTTCAGTCCGCACGCGGCCAAGTTCGCGAGCGTCAGGCCAGGAAGGACGCCGTCGCTTCGCGCTACCAGCAGAAGGCGCCCCCGCTTGCCGGTTTTCTAGAGCAAACGGCGCGTGCGCAGAAGCTCGAGGTCACGGACTCCGTCGATCGTCCCGAGGTGCCGAGCGGCAAGAAGTTCGCGGAGCGCAGCACCATCATCCACCTCAAGAAGGCGGGGATGTACTCGATCTCGAAGTACCTCGAGAGTATCGAGCAAAGCGGCCACGCGGCGTCGGTCACGCGCCTCAACATTCGCAAGCGCACCGGCGAGCCGGACTCGTTCGACGTCGAGCTCGGTGTCAGCGCATACGACAAGAAGGAGGCCCCACCCGCGCCTGAAAAGGCAAAGGCGGCGGGCTCCGCGGAGAAGAAGCCGTGAACGAAAAATTACGTGAGCGGCTCAAAGTCTGGGGACCGCGGATCGGATTCCCGCTCTTCTACCTGTTCGCATTCGCGGTCTTCGCGTCCTGGACGTTCCCCTACGAGAAGCTGAAGGAGCGCATCGTCGTCGGTTTCAACACGCAACAGCGCGCGAGCGGCGCACAGCAGGAGCTGCAGATCGACGAGATGAGCTCGTCGTTCGTCACCGGCATCAAGGCGAAGGGCGTGCGCCTCTTGAGCCTGTCGCCGGAGCCCGGCAAGCCGCCGGTCGTGCTCGTCATCGATCAGGCTCGCGCGCGCATCTCGCTTCTGCCGCTGCTCATCGGCCACCGGAACGTGAGCTTCCACCTCGAGGCCTTCAACGGCGAGATCGACGGCAGCTTCGAAGAGCACGGTAAAGATCGCATCGTCGACGTCGAGCTGAAGAGCGTCGACCTCACGAGGGTCGAGCCGCTCACTGCGACGCTCGGCGTTCCGATCGACGGCAAGCTCTCGGGCACCGTCAGCCTCACGATGCCCGAAGGCAAGGCGTCGAAGGGGAGTGGCTCGGTCGCGCTCGAAGGCGCTGACGTCGCGATAGGCGACGGTAAGGCCAAGCTCAAAGGCGCGCTCGCCTTGCCGAAGCTCACCGTCGGCAATCTTTCGTTCGCCGCCGAGGCGAAGGAGGGCGTGCTGCGCATCACGAAGTTCGGCGCGGGGGGCAAGGACGTCGAGCTCACCGGCGACGGCCGCATCCAGATGCGCGAGCTCGCGACCGAGAGCATTTGCGACGTGAACGTGAAGTTCAAGATCAACGACGGCTACCGCACGAAGAGCGACATCACGAAGAGCCTCTTCGGCGCGCCCGGCTCGAACGCGCCCGCGCTCTTCGAGCTCGCCGATCCCAAAGTGAAACAAGCCAAGCGGCCCGACGGCTCGTACGCCTTTCACATGCGAGGGCTACTCGGTCGCCCCGACTTCGAGCCGCAGGGCGGCGCGAGCACCGGAGGAAAATCGTTCCCGTGAGCACCAGCTCCATAAGGCCTCCCAGCAAGCGCGACGTGGGCCTCGTCGGCGTGATCCATCTTCCTCCACTCGCCGGGAGCCCGCTCTCGGCGATGACGTCCGACGCGATCGCGGCCCGTGCCGTGAACGATGCCAAGATCCTCTACGAGGCTGGCTACGATCTCGCCATGATCGAGAACTTCGGCGACACGCCCTTCTTCCGCGGAAAGGTGCCACCGATCACGGTGAGCGCGATGACCGCGTGCGCCGCCGCCGTGCGCCGTGAAGTTCCGAACCTTCGCGTCGGCATCAACGTCCTTCGCAACGATGTCGAAGCTGCGCTCGCGATTGCCGTCGTCGTCGGTGGCTCGTGCGTCCGCGTGAACGTGCATACCGGCGCGCGCGTCACGGACCAAGGCCTCGTCGAAGGTGAAGCTGCCACCACGCTCCGCTCACGTCGCGCGCTCGGCGCCGAGTCGATCGCGATATGGGCCGATGTCGACGTCAAGCACGCCGCACCGCTCGCCGCGCGCCCGATCGACGACGAAGCAAAAGATCTCTACCTGCGCGGCATGGCCGACGTCCTTCTCGTGACCGGCAAGGGTACCGGCACGTCGGTCGATCCAGCGGATCTCGCGCGCGTTCGCATGGCGCTGCCGACGGCGCCGATTCTCGTCGCCAGTGGCGCGCGGGAAGGTGATCTCGCGCGCCTGGCGGAGCACGCCACTGGCGTCATCGTCGGCAGTGCGCTCCGCGCCGACGGCAAAGCAGGCGGCCCCATCGACCGGGCGCGGACGATTGCGTTTGCCGCGGCTTTCCGCTCCGCCTTCCCGAATTAGCGTCGTGCTCGCAGCTCTAGCGCTGTGCGTCAAATGTGCCTTGCGCACATGAGCGCACAGCGCTAGACATCGGCACCATGAAATTTCACCGCATCGCCATCACCGCGCTGTTTCTCGCCACCGCCGCCGCCGCTGGCTGCGCTTCGAACCCCGACGCGACCGATGACGTCACGGACGACGAGTCGGCGCTCGCAAGCCGCGCGTGGGAAGATCTCGTCGGCGCGTACGACACGATCAGCGGTCCCGACTTTCAACAGATCGTGTTCACGCGCAGCGTCGAGTCGAAGGGACACCACTTCTTCGCCAACGCCGACAACGGCATTCGCTGCATCAAGGCGCCGTGCCCTTCGACCGACCGGATCGAGGGTTGGTACACGGCGGGCCCCAAGACGGTGACGCTTCACTTCACGACCGCTGGCAGGACGGACGATCTCGCGGGTCGCTACACCTACACGCTCAACGGCAAGGGCGAGCTGACCATCAAGCGCGGGGGCGTCACGCACATCCTGTCGAGCGTCGGCACCTACTGTGACGATGCGGAGGACTGCGGCGAGCAGTCGTATATCCACCCGATGTGCGCCGGTCACAAGACGTGCAGCCCGAGCCACAGCTGCGGCTACACGTGCGGCTTCGTGATCGTCGACGCAGGCGCGGGCGACGCAAGCGACGCCAGCAAGCCCGACGCGGACGCAGACGCCGGCGCGCCCGACGCCGACGCAGGCAAGGACGGAGGCAAGGGCCCCGCGTGCGGCACGACCACCTGCGCGGTCGGCGACGTCTGCTGCAACCCGCTGATGAACATCTGCACGAAGCCCGGCATGTTCTGCATCCAGTGAGCCGAGCACGACGTTCGCGTCGACGACGTTCGCGTCGACGAGGCTAGAACGTCCCGATAAGGCCCGCGCTGCCGACCCGACGAAGGGGGAGACG
>CAXSGV010000144.1:0-2804 GCA_964236615.1 uncultured Polyangiaceae bacterium | reverse complement strand
GGGGCTGGTCAGCCACCGATCGACGATGACGTGCAACGGCGACGTGTCCACGTGGTGGATCTTGTAGCGGCCCTGCCGACGGGTCGTGACCAGGCCCGCGCTGCCGACCCCGACGAAGGGGGAGACGCGCGGGCTTCGTCGTTCCATCTTCGCGCTCTTGGTGGGGGCGCTCGCGTTCGCCGACGCGCTCGAGGGGAGAAAGAGCGCGACGACGCCGACGCCGATGCCGACGCCACCGACGATGAAAGAAATCGTCGAGACGGTGCCCATCGTCTTGGCCGAGCTGAGATCGCTCTGGAACGACGAGGAGTCGTAGACCGACGGCGGACACTTGCTGTTCGGGCACTGGTCTTCGAGCGAGCTCGTCTTCGACATCGAGAGGATTCCGGTCACGCTGCCGACGAGGACGCCAGCGATCCCGACGCCGAAGCCCGCGTAGGCGAGCGCGGGAATCTTGCCGCTCTCGGCAGGGCGCTCGTTCATGCTGCCGCTCCCGCTCCTGCTCCCGGCCTGCGCGGTCGACCGTGCGTCGGCCACGAGCTCGACGTCGATGATCCGAATCTCGTGCTCCTTCACGTCGACCTCGGTCTTGCCTTCGGACGACGCGGCGCGCGCCACGACGACGTGGTGACCCGGGTTCAACTTGCGAGGCAACGACAGCGCGGCCGCAGGCAGCGAGTCGCCGTCGACGGTGACCGCGGGCGTAGCGCCGGCGGGCACGCTCTTCAGCATGATCTGGAGCGCAGGGATGCGCGTCTCGAGATCGTCGCTCAACGACCGCGCTTTGGCCCGTGCTTCGACGAAGGGCGCGGGCTCGTTTGGCGCGGACGGAATGCGCGCCACCTGGAGCGCGGTCTCGCGCGCCTCGACGAGCAGGCCGAGCTGCGCTTGCGTCTTCGCAACGGCGAAGCCGGTCGACGGCACGTGCATGATCGCATCGGCGGCGGCGAAGCTTTCGAGCGCGCGCTTGAGATCGTTTTTGTCGGTCTGCTCGCGGCCCTTCGACATCAGGCTGCGCGCTGTCTCTTTGTCGGCCGCCGACGGCTCAGCGAACGCGACGGCGGGAAGCGAGACCGCCGTGACGAGCACGAGCGCGGCAAACCATCCGCGCTTAGAAACCGTCATCGTTCCTCTTCGGCTTGGTCGCGAGGGGCGCGGGGCCTCCGGTGCGCGCGTGCGGCTTGTCCGTCGTGGGCTTGCCCGAGGGCTTCACCGTCGTTGGCGAGGACGGATCGGTCGCGATCACCGCCGCGGGCGTTGCACCCGCCGTCGTGGATTCGGCGCCCGCAGGAACGACGCCCGCGCCTGTGACTACGCCGCGCTCGACTGGAGGCTCGGCAGGAAGCACGGGCCTTGGTGCCTCGCTCGCCGCGGGCGTGATCACGCTCGTGCCCGCGGCGTTCACGACGGGCACAGTCTTGCGAACGAGGATGGCGACGATCGCGATCGTTCCGGCGAGGAGAAGCGCCCCCGTGACGCCCAGAACCGCAGCGAGCACCTGCTTCTGCGCCGGGCGGATGCGCGAGATGCGTTCGGGAAACGACATCGCGCCTGTCGCAATGCTCACCTGCGAAGGGGCCTCGTGGTCGCCTACGCCGCCGAGCGGCAGAATGCGCGTTGGCCCTTGATCGATCGCAATGCCGGTTCGTGCGCCGAGCAAATCGACCGAAACGCCCGTGGGCTGGTGCGCCGGGTTCGCACCCGACTCGTTGAGCGCGATGACCGCGGCATTGGACGCGCGGCGCAACTGTGGATCGTCGGCGCGCATGACGCCGCTGTTCGAGTCGTTCGACGCCGGCGCGAGCAGCTTCTGCATGCGGACGCGCTCGGCTGCCGCTTCGAGCGCGAGATCGACCGCCTTGCGACGTGCCTCCGCGCGGTCGCGAAGCTGGTCGCCGACGTAGGCCGCGACATCGGCCGCGGTCGTGTGAACATTGCATGCGAGCATGAGCGCTTCGAGCTGGCGCTGGAGCTCGGCAGCGGTGGCGATGCGACGGCCGGGATCGTGCGCCATGGCACGACGAACGAGGGCGTCGACTGCCGGCGGAACGTGCGCGGGCAGGGGAGGCGGCGCCTTTCCCGACGTGAGCAAATGCAAGGTGGCGAGCTGGTTGGGGCCGTCGTAGGGCGCAACGCCCGCGAGCAAGTAATAGAGCACCGAGCCGATCGCCCAAACGTCGGCGCGCCGGTCGACGGCTTTGCCAATCGCCTGCTCGGGGGCCATGTACTGGATCTTGCCCTTGAGGAGGCCGGTGCCCGTATCGCCCGACACGCGGTCGAGCGCCTTCGCGATACCGAAGTCGATGAGCTTGGCGCTGCCGCGCGCGCTCACGAGGATGTTCTGCGGAGAGATGTCGCGGTGCACGACACCGAGCGTCTTGCCGAGCTTGTCAGTGAGCTCGTGCGCGACATGCAAGCCGCCGCATATATCGGCGAGGATGCGCAGCACGACCCCGAGAGGGATCCGCTGGCCACGCCGCTCCGCGGCGCGATTGAGCTTCGAGAGCGAGTCACCGTCGACCCATTCCATGACGATGTAGAGCACGTCATGCTGATCGCCGAGGTCGAGGATGTGCGCGACGTTCGCGTGCTCGATGCCGGACGCGATGCGCGCCTCATCGAGGAACATCTGCTGGAAGCGGAGATCGCTCGCGTACTGCGGGAGGATGGTCTTGATCGCGACGAGCTTCTCGAAGCCGTGCTTGCCGTGCATCCGCGCGAGCCAGACACTCGCCATGCCGCCATGCGCAATCGGACAAAGCAGCTCGTAGCGATCGAGGCGGTAGCCAGGCTCGAGCCGTTCT
>CAXSGV010000143.1:0-13462 GCA_964236615.1 uncultured Polyangiaceae bacterium | reverse complement strand
CCCCGACGGGCTCCACCCCGCCGCGGGCGGAGGGCTGCGCTTCCGCATCTCGTCGCAGGAGCGCATCAACATTCGTCTCGACGCCGCGGTCAACGATCGGCTCGAGGTCGTCCCCTACCTCAACGTCGGTGAGGTCTTCTGAGGTGGCGCGGGGGACTCTTGCTCGTCGTCGAGCGGGTCGTGGACGAAACGCAGACGCTCGCCGACCTGCACCGACGGTAGCTCGCGTCGCGCGAGATCCTTTGGCCCGTTCACGATGTCGTGCCACGGGCAGGTGATGCTGCCCGAGCGCTCGCACCACGTGCCGAGCGAGAGCGGTCCGCCGCGGTGCTTGCACGAGTCACGAACGACGACGAGCTCCGCGCCCCGCTGAATGCAGAGAAATCGCCCGCTCGCCGTGCGCGTGGTCGCAAAATGCTTGGCGGGAATTTCCGCAATCACGCAGACGCCTCGCGTGGGAGCACCGAGATCCGAACGGTGGCGGCGCCGTCGGCCCGCACGCCGAAGAGACGACCCGCGGGGACATCGAACGAGGCGCCAGCTTCGAAGCGGTGCGGCACGGTGTAACCACCCGCCACTTCGACGACGCCGCTCTCGACACGCACGCGGGTGAGCGCGTCGGCGATCGTGGGCGAGACCAGAAATGCGTCGGTGCCCGAGAGCGCCCGGGCCTCGCCGAAGCTCGAATCCGCCACGCGCGTGCCGGCGCCGGCATTCGCGTTCGCGCTCGCGCTCGCGCCACCGAGAGAGTCGAGGAACGCGACCTGCGCGAGAAGGTCCTCGTCGGCGAGCTCGCCGAGGAGGCGCGCGGACTCGATGCCGCGAATGACGTCGTGAAGAACCTCGTTACCGTACTTCTCGACGCTCGGCGCGATGAGCTTGTCGAGCGCCATGCGGCGATGATGAATGTCGATGCCGATGTGCTCATCGAAATATTCGGTATCGGCCCCTTCGCCGAAAAGGCGCTTGAGCACTTTACGGAATTGACGATTGAAGTGCGGCACGACCGCCTCGATCCACCAGAGGGCGCCGAGGTATTCGAAGAAGCGACGCTTGTCGATCGTGACGGCGTAAAAATAGCTCGTCATCGCGAGGGAGGACGGCAGGTAGAAGTGGTAATACGCGTGCACGTGGCTGCGGAGGCCGATGGACTCGAGCGAGGCTTCGAACAGCGTCGAGTGCTTGCGGTGGTGCACGCCGTAGCCGAACTCGTCGATGAAGATCTTCGTCAGCTCGGAGTGGATGGCGCCGTAGCTTCCGGGGAGCGCCCGCGCCATTTGCGAGGCTTCGGAGAGAAAGTCCGGGGCGACTTGGATGAGCCAGAGCCGCGCCGCGTCCTGCGGTGAAGGCGAAGCCTCGATGGCGCGGACGACGTCGCTCGTGCTCGCCTCGTAGCGCGTCAGGTAATCGGTCGTGAGCTCGATCAGCGCGGCCGGCGTCCAAGGTCCGGCGACCCGGATCTCGGTCTCGAGAAACGAGAGGCATGTGTCTTCGAGCACCGGGCGCAGCGCGGCGTTGGCGGCCACGAACGACGGCTCGTAGAAGTGGTCGAACTCGACGCGATCGCTTTTGCCGAATGTCGTGGGCAGATACAGATTGCCCGTTTCGTAACCATTCCACAGCAAGCGATTGGCAATGAGCGAGCGTGAGGTCGAGAGCTCACGCCGTGTGACCGGTGCGACGAGCGCGTCGAGCGTCCACTCGCCGAGCGCGACGGGGCGCTGGAATCCGTTCCCGAGCTCCCACCCTTCGACGCCGCGGAACGGCTTGGCCGTGCGTAGGCGTTGGAAGATCGGTTCGTGCGTGGGTGCGTCGAGGGCGGTCATCGTGAGCTCGGTCTTTCGCTGACAGGAGACTCCGCTTCAGTAGCACGTTGCGTCCAGTCGGCGACGACCGGGACGCTCCCGTAGAAGTAGCCGTCGCAGTGGGTCGCCTGCGCGTACGGGGCGAACGCGAGCAGCATCTCGTGGAGACGCTCGAGGTTCGCGAGCGGCACGCCAGGAAAGAGGTGGTGCGCCAGGTGGTAGTTGTCGCCGTGCGGATGGAGGATCGTGCTGAGAAAGTTGCGCGGTAGGTTACGCGTCGCCGACAGCGCGTCGCCGCCTTGAGCGAGCCCCACGTGATCCGAGATCTCGGCAAAAGATCGGATGGCGTGGAACGACGTGGCCTTCGCGACGAACCACAGCCCGAGAAACTGGAGACCGGCGAGCGGGCTCCACGTCACGAGCGCGAGGAGCGCGGCGGTCGAGACCAGAAACGCGACACCACGTAGCGCGATGAGGCGACCCGTTGTCGCGAGGCCGAGGACCGATCGCATCCACATCGCGCCGTCGAGCAGCACATGGAGAAACACACGCGCGGATCCGGCTTCCACGACGTGATCGGGAATCGCCACGAAGTCCGGGTCTTGCTGCATGCCGAGGTGCACGTGGTGCCGAAGGTGGTCCTTCCGGTACTCGCGGTAGTCCTCGAAGAGCGGCGCAGCGAGGAAGATCGCGGCCAGGCGACGCGACACATCGCGCGAGCCGAGGCTGTGCACGTGCGACGCATCGTGCAGGCTGTTGAGCAGCGCGCGCTGGCGCGTCCCGACGACGCCGACCGCGACGAGCAACGCGCCCCAGGACGAGAAGCGAACGACGAGGACCCATGCTGCGAGGATGAGCGCCCACGAGGCGATCACTTGCGCGCTGGCGACGAGCACACGCGGTTGCGAGAGCGTGCGGAGCGCGCTGACACGCGTGGGATCCGCGCGAATCCATCGGTCGACGGAGAGCGAGCGTGGCGGTCGCGTGTTCGACGGAGGCGGCAGCGAACCGGCGACCTTGCGCGCGGCGTCGAAGTCCAAGACGTCCATCGTCAGTTCGACGCGGGGTGAAACGAATGAGCTGCCGATACGGTCATCACCCCAGTGACTTAGCTGCGGGATGAAGGTGGCGCAACGACACGTAGGCAAACTAATCATCGAATTAAGCGTTCAGAACGCGCACTTGTTCGGGGTGAACGCGCCGACGTCCCCCCTCGCGGCCCCTGCGATCGAAGGTGTAGGCTGCGCGGCAAGGAGGCTCGAATGAGCGACGAAGAGCGAGAAGACACGACGATCTACAAAGTAGTGCTCAATCAAGAGGAGCAATATTCGATCTGGCCGGCCGACCGTGACATGCCCGCGGGCTGGAACGACGGCGGCAAGTCGGGCACGAAGGCCGAGTGCCTCGCGCACATCAAAGAAGTGTGGACGGACATGCGGCCCCTCAGCCTGCGGAAGGCCATGAGCGAGACCCCCTGAGCCCGCGGCGAGTCGGGCGGGTCAGCGCCGACTGAGCCGCGCGAGCGCGCATTGGTGGGTGGTCCTGATTGTGGATTAGGTCCCCAGCCACGAAGATCGACGCGTGCCGCAAGGGAGGGAGAGGCGTTGAAAGCATTCGCGCCGCCCCGCACGGAGGGGGAACGTCAACGCGCTCTCCTCGAGCGACAGAAGCTCAAGATGGCTCGAAGCGCTCACGCGTACGTGCGCGGCAACACCGCGAAGTTCTACGAGTGGCTCGAAGGCTCGACCGGCACCAGCCTGCCCGCGGGACCGCCGCTCTGGATATGCGGCGACTGCCATGCAGGCAACCTCGGTCCCGTCTCCGACACGGCGGGTCGTGTCGCGATACAGATCCGCGATCTCGATCAGACCGTCATTGGCAATCCCGCCCACGACCTCATTCGCCTTGGCTTGTCGCTGGCGACAGCGGCGCGCTCGTCCGATCTCCCGGGCGTCACCACCGCGCGCATCATCGAGCAAATGGTGCAAGGTTACGAGAGTGCGCTCGACGGCGGTGCGAGGGGCAAAGCGTTCGAGGCGCCCGGCGCGATCCGTGTCGTTCTCAAGCAGGCTCTCCGTCGCGGCTGGAAGCACTTGCTCGAGGAGCGCCTGGATGACGCCCGGCCGACGATCCCCCGCGGGCCTCGGTTCTGGTCGCTGCGAAAGGACGAAAAGCGCGCCGTAGACGCTCTCTTCGCAACGGAGCCCGTGCGCGAGCTCGTCACCTCGTTGCGCTGCCGAGACGACGGCGCAGCGATCGAGGTCGTGGACGCGGCGTACTGGATGAAGGGATGCAGCTCGCTCGGCCGACTTCGGTACGCGGTCCTCGTCCACATTCGTGCCTCGAAGACCGTGAAGAAGGGAAAGCTCTGCTTGATCGATATCAAAGAGGCGACTGCGGCGGCCGCGCCACGATGCAAGTCGAAGTCGATGCCGAACGCGGATCGCGTGATCACGGGCGCGCGGCACCTCGCCCCCTACCTTGGTGAGCGCATGCTCGCCGCCCGACTCCTCAATCGCTCCGTCTTTCTTCGTGAGCTGATGCCGCAAGACTTGAAGCTCGAGCTCGAGCGCGTCTCGCGTGATGAGGCCACGTCGATTGGCCGTTTCCTCGCCAACGTCGTGGGCCGTGCGCACGCTCGGCAGATGGACGAGACGACGCGCGCGAAGTGGAAGACGGAGCTGCGCCGTCATCGTCGGAAGTCGCTCGATGCTCCGTCCTGGCTCTGGTCCGGCGTCGTTGACCTCCTTGCGGCTCACGAGGCGGGCTACCTCGAACACTGCCGAAAGTACGGATTGGAGAGGCGCGCGCGGCGTGGTGCCTCCTCCGCTCGTGGCAAGTCGCCATCATGAAAACCTCCGAGTCATCACCGCCCAGGTCAGCACCTCCGCCCGACGAGCATGCGGATGCGAGCACCGGAGCTCCCGTGATGCTCGCGCGACGACTCTTCACGGAGACCTTCGGCACGTTCCTACTGGTCTTCGTCGACTGCGGCGGCGCGATGGTCGGCAAGCTCGCGCCCGACGAAGTGACCCCCGCCGCGCGCGCCGGCGCAATGGGTCTCTTGATTACGGCAATGATCTACGCGATGGGCAACACCTCCGGCGCGCACTTCAATCCTGCGGTGACGTTCGCCTTCGCCGTGCGTCGCGCCTTCCCCTGGGCTCGCGTGCATCTGTACTGGATTGCGCAGTTGGTCGGCGCGCTCCTCGCGGCCGGGACGCTGCGCATTTTCCTCGGCGACGTCGACCACGTCGGCGCGACCTCACCGCATTTCGGCGCCGGCCGCGGCTTCGCAGCGGAGGTCGTCCTCACGTGCATTCTCGTGACGATCATCCTCGGTACGGCGACGCGCCACCGCAGCATCGGACCCAACGCCGCTCTCGCCTCGGGTGCCGCGGTCGCCCTCTGCGGCCTCTTCTCGCGCCCGCTCAGCGGCGCATCGATGAACCCGGCGCGCTCCCTCGCGCCGGCGCTGATCTCGGGTGAGCTCGGCAACGTGTGGATTTACCTGACCGCGCCCTTCGCCGGCGCGCTCGTCGCCTGCGCGGCGATCTCGATCATCCACACGCGCAAGCACGGCGGCGAGACGGACGCTGCGCAGGGCGACAAGAAGGCGGGCGCGAGCGAGTGAGTTTCGCTCGGTGCCCGACGGCGCCGCTTCGAACGACGCGGCGTCGCCCGCGCTACTCCAAAGGAACGATGGGCAACGACGCCCCCATTTGCCCTGGCGCGCTGCCGCGTTCTGCCGTGTCGCCGAGGCCGAGCTGACCGTCGAAGTTGTTGCCCCAACATTTGACGCTGTCGTCATCGAGCAGCGCGCAGGAGGAGTATGCCTCCCCTGCAAACGAGCGCGCAGTGCGCCCCGGCCCGAGATCGACGGCTGGAAGCGCGGCGCCCATCTGGCCTGCTTGTTTGCCGCGCGCAGCGGTGTCACCGAGCCCCAGATCGCCGAGGGAGTTGTGGCCCCAACACTTCACCGAACGATCGTCGAGAAGCGCGCAAACATGGATGGACATCGCTTGCACGGTGAGCGCCGTGCGTCCGGGCCCGAGGTCGACGCTCGGCAGCGCGCTGCCCATCTCGCCCGGCGCGTCACCGCGTGGCTCGCCGTCGCCGAGACCGAGCTCACCGTCGTAGTTCCGGCCCCAACACTTCACCGTCGCGTTGTCGAGGAGCGCGCACGTCGAGTTGTGACCGGCGGTGAGTGAGGTCGCGCTGCGTCCGGCGCCGAGGTCGATCGCGGGCAACGACGCCCCCATTTGCCCTGGCATGCGGCCACGCGACGCAGTCGAGCCCAAGCCACCCTCGCCCAACGTGCTCGCACCCCAACATTTGACCTTTGCGTCGTCGAGCCGCGCGCAGGTGTGCGACGTACCGGCAACGACCTCGACCGCGGTTCGTCCCGGTCCCAGGTCGACCGCGGGCAAGCTGTCTCCCATCTCGCCAGCCTGGTCGCCTCGGTCGAGCGTGTCGCCGAGGCCGAGTTGCCCGGCTTCGTTGCTGCCCCAACATTTGAGGCTTCCGTTGTCGAGGATCGCGCTGCTATGGAAGCCGCGGACACCGAGCGCGACGGCGGTTCGGCCCGCGCCGAGATTCACGGTGGGAAGCGCGGCGCCCATCTCGTTCGGGCCGTCGCCGCGATTGGCTTTGTCGCCGAGACCGAGCTGGCCCTCGAGGTTGTATCCCCAACATTTCACGTCGCCGGTGTCGAGGATGGCGCACGTATGGTGGCCGGTGTTGGCCGCGATGACCTTGGCCGTTCGGCCGCTACCGAGATCGACTTTGGGCAGGGCCGGGCCCATCTCCCCGGGACTGTCGCCTCGTCGGTCGACGTTGCCTTGGCCGAGCTCACCGTGCGTGTTGGCTCCCCAACACTTCACGCTTCCGTCGTTGAACAGAGCGCATGCGTGGGCATCGCCGCCGACGAGCGCCTTCTTCGCGAGAAATTTCGACGACGCGTCCTTCGCATCCGACCCCGCGTCCACGAGCCCGCTGTCCCGCGCGCCGCCGTCGGGCGACGTCTTCTCGTCTGCGTCTGCGTCTGCGTCTGCGCCTGCGCCGGCGTCGGCGGTCGAGGCACCGTCCGAGTCGTTCACGCCGCTATCGGTACCGAGGCTTTGGTCAGATCCCCCGCAGGCGGCGATCGACGCCAAAAGCAGGAACGAGGCATAGCGCGGTGCGAAGGAGAGGCTCATCGGAAAGTCACCATCGTGCGCTAGACGAGGGTTGCTCCACGCTATTCATCCCTCTACCGCTGCGTGCGCAATGACCTCGGCCGAAAGCGGGTGATGAGCCCGCTCGTGCAGAGGACGCCGAGCGTGCGACGGACTTCGTCAGCACCACGATGTCCGGCCTCTCGGCGAAGGGTGAGCCCGAGCACAGGCTATTCGGCTATTCGGCGACGATGTCGGCGGGGTCGGAGCAGAGGCTCGCGCGCGCCACCAGGGTGAGCGACATGCGGAAGCACGTTCGGTCACCCTCGGTGAGGGGCCCCTCGATCCGTGCGTCATTGAGAGCACGACCCGCCCGCGTCCGATTGGGCCAGTACAGAATGCGCCAGCCTTCAAGCGCGCGATCGTCCGGCCCGTATGTCCGAGCGAGCGGATGTTTCCGAAGGTTCCGTGGCAGGGCTCGCGGTAGCCGAGTCGATGCTCGTCGTCGTCGTCGTCGGTCGCCGTCGCGGGAACGGGGACGCGCATACGAAAGCAGGCGGATTCGTAAGTGGCGAGGGACGTGCCGTCGCGTTGAGGGCGTGAGCTTCACGGCTACCGACTCTTCGAGGGCGAAGTGGCCGCCGCCAAACGGAAGCGGCGTGCACGAGTGAATGCGACCGTCGGTCGACGGCGATGGCGATGGCGCGAGCTGCTCGTCGATGGGGGCGTACCGAGTCCCGACGGCTTCGCCCGGCACGTCCAGAGCGAAGCTCCACGTGTCATCGTCGATCCAGCGACCTTGCAGCGTGACGTCGCCGACCGGTGCGCCACGTGCGATCTGCACGAGTGAGCCGTCGGCGTAGCTACGCGAGACGGGTCGCGTCGTCACCGCGCGGAGATCTTGCGCACGCACCCAGAGCGCGATCTCGAAACCGCCCCTGAAGGTCGCGACGCATCTTGGCCGTGCCCACGACGATCGCGTGCGTAGGCAGAACGGGAACGGTGAGCGCGGCCGGCACGAGCCCGTCGGGACGCGGAAGGCGCGCCGTCGACGCGCGCGGTGAATCGACACGCGCGGCGCATCCGACGAGGAGCGCAATTGCCACTACGGCTGCGCATGCAGGCAGGCAAACGCTTCTACGGGTCGATGACTGCATCTAGCGCTGCAGGGTCGGACTAGCCGCTCGAGGCGAGCGCGACGGCGTCATCGCCTCTTTCAGCCAACTGGAGTCTTCACACGCGAACGTCGCGACGAGCCCACTCGGCCCCGCGGCGAGGCGCAGCGAGCCGCGAGGCGAGTGGATGTCAGTCATCGCGCGGCCCTGCGTGACTTACTTGATCTTGCCGTTCTTGCGGAGCCACGCCTCGACGTCGTCGCGCATCACGCCCGCAGCGCCCACGGCTTCACGAAGGTCCTCCTCCGTGACGCCCCACTTCTCCGTCGCGTACCGAACCTCGTGCGCCTCGTTGACGTTGATCCGGATCGCGTCCGCGTTACCCCGCTTCGTCGTGTCGGCCATGGTGCCTCCCTTTCGCGACAAACGAGACTCTTGCCGCGGACGCGCGTCAACCAGACAGCCGCATGGGCTACGGCATTCTCGCGGAGTGAGCGCCGCTACTTGGAAGGCTTCTTCGATGGCGGCGTCGAAGGTGACGGTGTCGCTTGCCGTAACCTTCGTGCTGTCCGCGCTTCGTCGAGCTTGCTGTCGATCGCGGCAATCGTGAGAGCGGTGACGTCGTTCCGCGAGGTCGGTCGCTCGAAGCGCTCCACAGGCCGTGGTGCCGCAGTCGTCGCCGCCGGGATCGGCGGCGTCATCCGGTCGATCGTCTTCTTGGACGCCGCGAGCCTGACCTCGAGCTCGTCTATCTCCGCGCCGATGTCGTGCTCTTCGTCGGAGCCCTCGTCGGAGCCGCCCGTAGGCTTCTTCGGGTCCTGCATGATCGTCAGATTAGGTCAACGCGCGCTGAGCCTGCAACGCGCGCTCGACGATCTGTGCTCCGCGCTCGGCGTGCAAGCTGTCGATACGAGCGCGCAGACGCGTTGCCTCTTCCACGTAGGCGCGCGATGGCGCCGACGCAGACAGCTTCGCCGCGAGGCTTTTACAGAGTTGTTCGTAGGAAGCGCGTAATTCGTCATCCAGCTTCTGGATGACGGCATCGGTCTTCACGACAGATCCTGAAGTGCTCACTCTTCACCCCCCGTTGCGGAACTTATCCGGATTGACGCCAAAAGCCAGGCACCGCCCGCCGGGAGGGCGCGTGACTACGCCGCCTGGGGGGCATCCGAGATGCCAGCCGCGCGGGCGATCGCGTCGCGCAGCTCGCTGCCGCTGAAGGGCTTCGCGAGCACGATGTTCGCTGTCGATCTCGGAACCGCGTCGGGATCACCCGTCATCAGCACGACGGCGGGCGCAAGCTCTGGACGCGAGGCGGCCAACGTTGCGATGAGCTCGAGACCACTCATGCCCGGCATGTTCAGGTCGCAAACGATCACGTCGAAGACTCTGTGCTGAGCGAGGAGCGCGAGCCCCCCGTGCGCAGAGGTCGCGCACTCCACCACATCGAACGCACCCAGAAGACGTCGCACGCCGCGAAGAATCGCGGCGCAATCGTCAATCAGGAGGATGCGCAGCGGGCGGCACGTCATGCGTCCAACAGAAGCATGGAACGAGCCGCCGGAAACTATTGAGGAAGTTGGAGCGACGCGACGCAGGAACGCCTCGCTGGGCGCTCGCAGGCCCGACCGCTCGACGTCCTTCCGCTGCTTCGAGTCGCTCCGGCATCCGCATGCGTTCGATGCCGCCGACGCGCCGAGCCGCACCACATGAAGGGACTCTCGGCTCTTACTCCGTGACGCGCACGTCAACGGGGTCGAGGCTGAGTCGGGCGAGCTGTTCCTTCACGCTCGAAGTGTCACCGACGATCGTGATCTCCACGTTGGCGGCGTCCGCATATTGCTTCGCCGCCGCGAGAACTTGCTCACGCGTGACCTGTTGGTAGCGCTCCCGTGTTCGAAGTAGCTCCTCGAGCGGCAGATGGCGCACGGCAAGTGATGCGATCGAATCGGCGGCGCCATTCACGGTTTCGAGCTGACCGGGGATTCGGTGAATCAGATGATCCTTTACCCGCGCGAGCTCGGCATCGGTCACGAGGTCGGTCGTCAGGTGAACGAGCTCGGCGAGAATCTGCGCCACGGCTTCCCCCGTGTGCTCGCGTTCGATCTTCCCGTGCAGATAGAAGATCCCGCCGTCACGTTGCAGATCGATCGCGCTCGAGACTCCGTACGAGAAGCCTTGCTCGCCGCGCACCTTCGAGAACACGCGGCTCGTCATGCCGCCGCCAAGCACCTCGTTCACGATGCGCATCGCGTAATAGTCGGGCGCGGTCCTCGCGGGGAATCGACCGGCGATGACGACGAGAGACTGCGGATTCGTCGAAGGTCGAAGGACGATCGTGCGCCGCGGCTTGACGGGTGCCAGCGGAGGAATCGTAACTGGCTGAGTGGGGCCTGCCGCCGGCAGCTGGAAGCTCGTTTCGAGCGCACGTAGCGCGCGCTCGAGGGTGACGTCACCGACGACCACGATGGTCACGTGCTCGACGGTAAAAGCACGACGCCAGTAGGCACGAAGCTCCTCCGGGCTCGCCCCAGCGGTCTGCGCCTCGTTCCCGCGGTAGTTGTCGTGGAAGGGATGCGACTTCGGATAGATCGAGGCGTACGCGCTGTCGCCTGCGTTGTTCCAGGCACCTCGACGCGCGACGAGCCGCGCGGTGCGCACGTCGTTGAAGGCGCTGTCACGAAAAGCGGGACGCACCGCCATGTCTGCGAGATAGGCCACCGCGTCTTCGAGCTGCGGCGACAAGACCTTCAACGAGAGCTCGGTGCTGTCGAAAGTCACCTCGGCGCCGATGCGTGCGCGCGACGAACGCTCGCGCGAGTCGTCGAGGAAGCTCGAGGCAGCCACGCCACGCGTCGCAACCGAGGTCGAGAATTCTCCAATGCCGGGTGACGCGCTCGCGGCGCCAAGGTCGGAGACGACCTGCACCGCGACGATGGGCACCTCGTGCCGCTCGACGAACAACACCCGTGTGCCGTTCTTCAAGTGCGCTTCGGTGACGGTCGGCGGCACGAAGACGGCGCTTTCGCGCGGGGGCGGCGCCGTTTTCCGAAAGTCGTCGTCCGCGTGCAGAGCGCGTGCGATCAGAACGCCCGCAAGCACGGCACCCACGAACCATGCGTAGGAGCTCACCACGTGCGACCTTCGACGAGCCGGCCCGCGCGTGGAGCGCTCGGTGTTGGGATGGTGAGTGCCACGACCCGGTCGTGCGTGAAGTACTTGGTCTTCGCCGCCACTACGTCGCTCCGTGACACCGCCGAGGTTCGATCGATGAGGCGCGAGAGAAGTAGCGAATTGCCTGTCGCTTGTTGGTATTCGCCAAACAAGGCAGCACGCGTCGCGGTGGGCTCCCACGCATAGATCAAATCGGCTATGTCGTGGTTCACGTCGTGAGTCACCCGCCGGCGCTGCACGTCCGCTTGTCGCGCATCGCTGAACGCCATGTCGATGAGCTCGAGGATCTTTGCGGGTGATGCCGTCGGAGTGAGCTTCATGCTGAGGTAACCCACGCCGGCGAGCTCGCCCGGCGAATAGCTGTCCTGGACGGAAACGGCGAGGTGGTACTCGTCCTTGAGCCAGTACCAGAGGAGCGAAGATGTCGTGGAGAGGGCGATGCTGGCGGCAGGCGCGTCGAGCGCGTACTCCGACGGAGTAGACCAAGCGACCGTCATGATGCGCTCGGGGATGGGCGCTTCGATGGTGATGCGCTTCTCGTCGCGAGACATGGATGGCATCGCGCCCCGCTTGATGGGCGGTGGTGGAGCCGTTCGGAGCCCCCCGAAGTATTTTTTGACCGCGGCCTCTGCGTCGGCGTGTGCGAAGTCGCCGACGATCGTGATCGTCGCGTTCGAGGGAACGTAGAACGTGGTCCAGAAAGAACGCACGTCCTCGAGCGACGCCGCGTCGAGATCGGCCGTCGTGCCGATCGGAAGCCGGTGGTACGGATGCTCTCCGGGGAAGAGGACTTCGTGGATGAAACCGACCTCGAAGCCGCGCTCGCGGCCTTCGTGGCGCTCACGCCACTCGTTCTTCACGACGTTGCGCTCGCGTTCGAAGTTCGCTTGATCGAGCCGTTCCAGCAAAAATCCCATGCGATCGCTCTCGAGCCACAGAACGAGGTCGAGCTGGTTGGAGGGGACGGTCTCCTCGTACACGGTCCGATCGAAAGAGGTCGTGCCGTTGAAGGTGCGAACGCCGGCGCCTTCGAGGTAGCGTTCGAACTCGCCCTTCGCGACGTGCGCAGATCCTTGGAACATGAGGTGTTCGAAGAGGTGCGCGAAGCCACTTCGGTGAGGCGGGTCGTCCTTGCCACCGACGTGGTACGTGACGTTCACCGAGACCACCGGCGATCGGTGATCCTCGTCGAGAATCATGACGAGCCCGTTCGGTAACGTCAGCTCATAGACCTTGAGGGGGACCTTCAACGCGCTACTCGGAGCTGCCGCCGCCGGTGGCCCACCGCACCCTGCGACAATGGCCAAAACACCGAGGCCACCCAGCGATCGAAGCTTGCGCATGCGCCGTAGTACACCACCCACGCGACGGTGCGCGCAGGCATCGCGGCGAGGACGTACCCTCCGCGACCGCGCCACGCCTCGTTGACGAGATGATCCCGATTCTTTTGTGTCGACGCGTCTTCTCGAGCGCACCCTGCGCCCCGCGCGCGTGTGAGGCGTCGTGGTAAGTTCGAGCTCATGGCCCTCGCCTACCGGCGGTTCACTGAGCAAGCTGCCGAAATCATCGATGCCCTCGGGCGCAAGGATGCGGCGTTCTTCAAGCTTTGCTGCACCAAGGCAGAGGCCGTTTCGCAAGTGCTCTTTGCTGAGCACGGTGGGTATTCCTTCTGCTCCGTGCTGTTCCCGCCGCCGACGGACGCTACCGAACCGTTCATCGTGCTCTTCGCTGCCCGCCCCGGGGATCCGTCGAGCGTGCGCATGTTCCTGTGGGAAAAAGCCATGCAGCTGTTTCCTCAATCGCCCCCCGGCATGGTTTGCGAGTGGCGAGAAGGCGCTCACATGAATTACGGCGGTGACTTCCTTTACACTGGCAACTTCTCCACCGACTCGTGGGCGCTCACGCAACACGTTTTCAAGCAGCTGACAGTCGCCAACTCCGTATAACGAACGAGCACTGCGAAGCCGCTACTTCCCGACGCGCGAGGCCGGGCGTCCACCGCGCCACGTGCTAAACCGCCTCGCAAACCATGCGCGGCGCGACCGTCATTCTCTCTCTCCTTGTCATCGGTGGTGCGGCGACCGCCGCGTGCGGTGACGAGGGTACGTCGGCGACGGCCGCGACCCCTGCGGAGGACGCGAGCCTTCCCGTCGCGGATGCCTCGACGGACAGCCCGCAGGCGCGCGTGGCGACGAACCACATAACGCGTCCG
>CAXSGV010000142.1:12950-13521 GCA_964236615.1 uncultured Polyangiaceae bacterium | reverse complement strand
GATCGACCCGGCCGCTGCGCCCGCCGCTCCCGCGCAAGGGGTGGACTCCTGGTCAGGACGACGACGCCGACGCGCGGGTCGTCGCACGTGAGCGTTGGACCCGCGCGAAACGATGCATCGACGCGCTCTGATCTTGCTCGCGGCGCTCGCCGTGACATGGCTCGTCGCGCTCGTGAGCGTGCGGCCCGCGCGCGCGGACGCGCCGGCGAGCCCGGCCACGAGCGAGGTCGACGAGGCTTTTGCCGGCGCGGTCGCCGCGATGAACGCGGGCCGGCCCGCCGACGCCATTGCCAATTTCGAAGCGATTGCCGATCAGGGCGCCGTCGACGCTCAGATCAGCTTCGATCGCGGCCTCGCCTACGCGCAGCGCGTTCGTCTCGGCGCGGGTCAGCCAGGCGATCTCGGACGCGCCGCGCACGGCTTCGAAGAGGCCCGTGAGCTGTCCTCCGATCCTGCGCTCGTCGACGACGCGCAGCGCGCGCTCGCCACCATCCGCGCGGAGGTGGCACGACGCAGCGCCCGCGCGGGCGCGTCGGACGAGCTCGACCAGTCGGCATCGCTTGGAGAGTCC
>CAXSGV010000142.1:314-12940 GCA_964236615.1 uncultured Polyangiaceae bacterium | reverse complement strand
CCATCGTGCACCTCGTGCCCGAGAACGTGTGGGCCATCGCGTCCGCGATCGCGTCCCTCGTCACGGCGCTCGCGCTGATCGTGCGCCTCACCACGCGCAAGGGTCGTGTTCGCGTCGGCGCCAACGTGACGCTCGCCGTTGCGGTGCCGCTCTTGTTTGCCTTCGCGGGGCTCACGCGCGCGGCGCAAGACGACCGCCTGCACCACGTAGATGGCGTCATCGTCTCCTCCAGCGCCCGGCCATCCGACGCGCGCGGCATCGCGCTGCCGAAGTCCAGCGCTCTCCCCGAAGGGGCGCGCGTGCGCATGATGGGGGCCAACGCCGCGTGGACCGAGGTGCGCTGGGGCGCGCTCGACGCGTGGGTCCCCACCTCCGCTGTTCGCCCGCTGGCGCACTGACGGCCCCAGAGAAAGACGGGCTCGGACTCGGAGGTGGGCTCGGCGGGACACGCACCTGACCGCCTGCGTTTCTTCCCTTTGACCGTGATATGAATTCGTTATACCAAGCGTAGAACGCCTTGAATCACCGCGTCCTTCGCCCATTCGCCGGTTTCGCACTGCTGGCGCTGCTCGCTCTGCCGCGGGTGGCGACCGGGCAGGAGGCGCGCCCCGAGATCGTGCCGCCGCGGCCCATCACGCACGTCGACGCGGTGTACCCGAACGAGGCGATTGCCGAAGGCACGCATGGCGAGGTCGTGCTCGCGGTGACGATCGACGCCGACGGCCACGTGCAGAACGTCGAGATCATCGAGTCGGCAGGCAAGCTCCTGGACGCGGCGGCCATGCGCGCGGTCTCGGAGTGGACGTTCGCGCCGGCGACGCGCAACGGAGCGCCGGTCGCGGCGAAGATCCGCGTGCCCTTCCACTTCGCGCCGCCGTCGCAGCCATCGCACGACGCGGTCGCGCCTGGACCTCCGCCGCGCGCCGCCGCTGCTACGAACAGCGCCGACGAAGCACCGAGCCCCGCCGCTGCGTCGCACGAAGGCGACACGTCGACCGTGCGCGTGATCGGCCACACGCGTCCGCCGTCGCGAGGCGCGTCCGATTTCAACGTGCGCATCGGTGAGCTCGCGCGCGTGCCACGCGCGAACGCGGGGGATCTCTTGAAGCTCGCGCCGGGGGTCCTCCTCACGAACGAAGGCGGCGACGGGCACGCCCAGCAGGTGTTCATGCGTGGCTTCGACGCGCGCGAAGGTCAGGATCTCGAGTTCTCGGTGGGCGGCGTGCCCATCAACGACGCCGGCAACTTGCATGGCAACGGCTACGCCGACACGCACTTCATCCTCCCCGAGCTCGTCGAGTCGCTGCGCGTCGTCGAAGGTCCTTTCGACCCGCGGCAAGGGAACTTCGCTGTGGCCGGGAGCGCGGACTACGAGCTTGGGCTCACCAAGCGCGGGCTGACTGCAAAGTACACGCATGGGTCCTTCGCCACGCAACGCATGCTGCTCTTGTGGGGCCCCCAGGGGGAGACCACGCATACGTTCGGCGGCGCCGAGATCTACAAGACCGACGGCTTCGGGCAGAACCGCGACAGCCGCCGCGCGTCCGCGATGGGCCAGTACGAAGGCCGGGTCGGCAGCCGCGGTCTCTACCGCATCACCGCGACGGCGCACTCCACCGCGTACCACAGCGCCGGCGTGCTCCGCGACGACGACGTCCGCTCCGGCAAGAAGGGCTTCTACGACACCTACGACTTCGGCCAGGGCGGCGCGTCTTCGCGCTACATGATCGCCGGCGACTTCGAGACGCGAACGGGCAGCACGTTCTTCCGCAACCAGATTTTCGTGACGCTGCGGTCGATGCGGATCCGCGAAAACTTCACGGGCTTCTTGCTCGATCCGCAGGAGCCGCTGCAGTCGCCGCACGGCCAGCGCGGCGATCTCCTCGACCTCGATATGGACTCGACGACGATCGGCGCGAAGGGCTTTGCCCGCGCGCGGACGGAGGCGTTCGGTCACCCGCAGGAGCTCGAGCTCGGCTACTTCGCCCGCGGCGATCGCGTCTCGAACACGCAGCAGCGGATCGAGGCGGCGACCTCACACGCTTACCGCACGGAGAACGACGTCGACGCCAAGCTCGGCGACATCGGCCTCTACGGCGACGCCAACCTCCGCGCCACCCGATGGATCTCGCTCCGGGGTGGCCTTCGCGCCGATCTCTTCACCTACGACGTGAACGACAAATGCGCCGTCGGCTCAGTCGCGCACCCCTCGCGCACCAACCCGCCGGGCGACGCGAGCTGCCTCGCGCAGCAAGACTTCGGCGCCCACCGCGAACCGAACCAGCGCGCCGACTCCGCAAGCACGGCGCTCATGCCGCGCGGCACGCTGCTGGTGGGCCCGTTCGACAGGTTCACGTTCTCGGCCAGCGCAGGCCGCGGCGTGCGCTCGATCGATCCGACGTACGTCACGCAAGACGCGTCGACGCCGTTCGCGTCGGTGGCCGCGTACGAAGGCGGCGTGACCTGGGCGGGCAACCTCGGCAAGAACGTCGACCTCACGGCGCGTTCGATCTTCTTCGAGACCCTCGTCGATCGCGACCTGATCTTCAGCGAGACCGCGGGCCGCAACGTGCTCGGCGGCGGAACCACGCGCGCGGGTTGGGTCGGCGCACTTCGCCTCAACGGAGCGTGGTTCGACGAGTCGGCGAACGTGACGCTCGTGCGCTCGTCGTTCGACGACACGCACCTTCTCGTGCCGTACGTGCCCGACGTCGTCGTGCGCAGCGACACCGCGTTCTTCGCCCGCCTGCCCTTCGAGATCGCAGGCGATCCGGTGAAGGGCGCGCTCGGTCTCGGGACCAGCTACGTCGGTCGCCGTGCGCTCCCCTATGGCCAGCGCAGTGACTCGGTCGTGACGCTCGACGCCTCGGCCTCGCTCACGTGGTCCGCCTACGAGCTCACCTTCACCGGCACGAACCTCTTCGATCAGCAGTACCGCCTCGGCGAGTTCAACTTCGCCTCCGACTTCCGCAGCCAAGGCTCCGCCACCCTCGTGCCCGCGCGCCACTTCGCCGCCGGCGCCCCCCGTGCCTTGTTCGTCACCTTCGGTGTGACCCTCGGCGGCGACGGTTGATTCGGCGGCTTTTTTCGGATCAAGGAGGCGACGGGTAGTTGCGGCGAACGAAGCAGAGCCCGTCGGCGTTGAGGTGGCCTTCGGTGCTCTGGTCGTAGGTGACGTAATCGCGGTAATCGCGGATCGAGGTCTCGGCCGACCCGCCGGGGTTCACGGGGACGCCCTTCGTGTCGAAGCCCATCGGGTTCGTCGTCGGTAGCGGGTAGAGGTCGGCATCGACGCACGATCGCCAGCGCACGGGCAAACCGGCCTTCGTCTTGAACGACGCGGGATCGACACCGGCGAGATCGTCGATCGTGACGGTCGCTGGTGCGCCGGCGGCGCCGGGTGTGGCGAGCGCGGCAATCTGATCGAAGTGCGGCGGCGAGTCGTGCTCGAAGCTCTCCCAGAATGGGTGCTCGGTGTGAAACGTGACCTGCGCGACGACCTTGGCGTTGGCCTTCACGAGAAGGCCGCGCTGGTGCTCCTCACCCGAGAAGTGCGAAGCAGGATCGTTGTCGGGGTTCTGGCAGTTGACGTAGCTGGTAGGCGCTTTGAAGCCGAGACGAAAGGCGACGACTTTCGGCAGCGCGTCGAGCACCGGATCGCTCGCCGGGTTGCAGGCCGTGCCCTTGAACGTGGCCGTGCCGACATACAGCGCGGTGAGCCCCTTGGCGATCATCTCGTCGTAGTCGGCCGACGCGGCACCATCGATGGCGAGGCGCTTCGCGGCGGAACTGGCGACGACGACGTCGTAGCCGAACGCGTAGCGCTTGGTCGCGTCGAAGGCCTGGTTGCCGTTTTTGTTCTGCGAGACGACCTCGGTGAGAAGCACCGCCTCTTCGCCCGAGCCGCCCTTGCCCGCGATGGGGCCGCCGCGGTGCAGGTCGATCGCCCACGGGCCGTCGGCCGTCGCAACGACCCCCTCGGTCTGCGCCTGATCGCTCGGCGCGCGATCGGGATTTTCCGACAGCGTGATCTTGTCGACCGTGACGAGCACTTCGTCGAAGCGAATCTCCCAACCGTCGACGAAAACGACGTCGTCTTTCGACGCGGGTGGGAACGCGTAGCCACTCAGCGCGAGCGCTTCGCCCGACGCCGTGACTTGGATCGTCCCACCGCCGCCGCTGTTCGTCGTGCTCGACGAGCAACTAGCCGTCGCCACGGCGAACGCCGCGCCGAGCGAGAGGATCGCCCTCACGGGGAAACCCCGAACGTGTACACGCCCGACGTCGAGCGCACGCCCGCGTAAAAGCTGTTGCTTGCGCCACCCGAAGGCTCATCGACGAAGCGGTAGAGCGGCGCGTCGGACGCCTTGGGGATCTCGCTGAAATCGACGTTCACGAACCAGCCGCGCGGGTCGATGCGAAGAAGCAGCGTGCTCCCTGAACGCAGTGAAACGTCCGCGACGATCGGGCTCACGATGCGCTGGCGGCAGATCGGGTTCGTCCCCGGCGACGCCGGATCTTTCGCAGGCGTGATCCGGTTCTTGCCGATCGTCACGCGGCCTTCGAAGGGAAAGCTCGTGCCGTCGCGGTCGGCCGTGCCTGCGACCTCGACGACCGCGGTCGACGTGTCGTCCGCGTTGACGTCGCCTGTCGTGAGCCATACCTCGCCCGCTGCGGCGTGCTCGGCGGTGCCGCGCCCTTCGCTCGGAAAGGGTTGCGGATCGGGCGACAGCGCATCGACGTCGACACCGTCGGTCACCTCGCCGACGTAGATCCCGGGCAGCGTGCAGCTCGTTGCCTGCGAGCCCGAGACCGGGACACTTTGGTTCAAGTAGATCGCGCCGACGTGAACGCGCGCGCGTGTGAGGACGACGCGAAACCCGCGGGGCGTGACGAACGTGAGAGGCGATCCGGCGACGGCGTCCTCGGGGCCCGCGGCCGCTGCGTGAAACGTGACGAGCTCGCTTCCGGTCGACCCAACGCAGCCGCCGATTGCCAAAACGATCGCCGCTGCTGCTCCGACGCGCGCCGTGGTCATGGGTTACACTTTGTAAAACCTGCCCGAAGATCACGCAAGCATTTTTCGACGCGTCCATCGCGAGCGACTAGTGTCTCCACCCGCGCGAATGTCGGACTTCATCGAGGAGCTTGCGCTTCGCTGGAAGCGAAACCCCGACGCCGCGGCGACGATCGCTCTCTGCGACGCCGTGCGGGGGCCGATCCACGCCGAGCTCATTCGAGAAGTGGGCGATTTCGCGAAGGACAAGCTCACCGGCGACGTGCACGTGCAGGTCTCGGCGGCGCGCATGTACCTCAGCGCGCACCGCTTCTCGGAGGCACAGTCGCTGCTCGTCGCGGCGGGCAAGGTCGCTCCACGCGAGCCCTCGGTGTACCGCGTCCTCGGCGAGGTCTTGCTCCGGCGCGGCGACGCCGATCGCGCCGAGAAGGTGCTCGAGCGCGCCATGAGCTTCGGCTCCGGCGACTCCGATACACGTCTTTGGCTCGATCGCGCGAAGGTCTTCAGACCGATGCAAGCCAAGGGCGGCGCACGCGCGGTCGCCTCCGAGGTCGAGCGCACCGCCCCCGCCGCGCTTCGTGAAGGTCGGCCGCCGCTCGAGTCGATGAGCGACAGCACGACAGAGGTGAAGTCGCTCCCGGCCTCGATCGAGGCGCTTCGTCGCGACATGAAACCTGCGGCCGGCACGCCGGCTCCGGGGGTGCCATCGCCATTCGCGTCCGTTCCAATGACGCTGCCGACCGGGGAGAACGTCGCGCGTGGCGCAGGCTCGCAGCCTGGTCCGCCGCTCTTCGCGCAAAGCGCAACGCCGGCGCGCTACTCGAAGGAAGCCAACACCGCGTCCATCGCGATCTCCCCGCCGCCGCGGCCACCGCCTCACGGCGTGCACGAAGACTCGGTCACGTTCGATCTCGACGTCTCGGGCGTGCGCGTCGACACCGGTCGGGGCCCGATGAGCAGCGTCAGCAGCAGCGGCCCAAGCTCGGCTCCGTTTCGTCCACGCGTGAACGCCGCCGGCACGGGCGCGCTACCACCCAACCCGCGCGACGTGCTCGACGCGCTCGCGCTCGCAGGTGTGTTCGAGCCTCCCGCGGGGCAACCGGCGCCGACGCAGTGGGACAAGCCAACCGGCGTCGTACGCCGGCGCGGCTCGGTGTTCCTCGTCGTGATGACCTTCCTCTTCGCGGGCTCGGTCATCACCGTGTTCCACTTCGCGCGCCAAAAGCGCATGGAGCAGCATACGCAGGCGGAGCAAGCGCTCATCAACGTCGAGGCCGAGCTCCACGCCGGCAAAGCCGCGTCGCTACCCGCGCTCGAGACCAGCTTCTCGCGCGTGTTCGAGCTCGACTCGCGCTCTCCGCGCGCCGCGCTCGATTGGCTTCGCGAGCGCGCGCTCGTCGGTCTCCTGACGGGCGGCAAGGACATCGCGTTCGAGGACGCCACCACGCGCGCGCGTGAGGTCGGCATCAAGGACGACGCGCTCGCGTTCGCGCAGGTCGGCTCCTTCCTGTTCCAGGGCGACACCGGCGGCGCGGCCGCGATCCTCCCGAAGTGGGATGGCCCCGCGGCAAACGATCCTTGGTACCAGATGCTCGCAGGCGCCACGCTCGAGCGCGCCGGCGATGCGCGCGCCCTCGAACGCTACGCCGCGGCGGTGCGCCTCGATCCCGATCTCGTCGTCGCGCAGGTCGCCCTCGTCCGCGCCATGGCGATCGACGGCGACGCATCGAAGGCGGGCGAGCTCGCCAAGCAATTCCGTGCAAAATACCCGGATCGCGCCGAGGGCGCCGCGCTCGTCGCGCTCGCGTGGGCACGTGACCCGGGCCGCGGCGAGCAACCGCCACCCGAAGCCAACGAAGCCATCACGCGCGCGAGCGAGCTCCCGGTGACGCTCGCCGTCGTCCCCCACGCCATCGCGGCGATTCGTGCGCTCGACAGGCACGCCGTCGACGAGGCCAAGGCCGCCGTCAACAAAGGGCTCGCGGTCTCCGAAGGCCCCGGCGTTGCTGCATGGCTCGGCAGCATTGCGATCGCCACGGAGGACGAGGCACTCGCACGCAAGGCCGCGCTCATCGCCGTCTCGTTCTCGGCGGTCTACTCGCCCGCGCGCGTCCTCGCCGCGCGCGTTGCGCTTCTCGGCGATCGGCTCGACGAAGCGCTCAAGGCCACCGAAGATCTCGAAGCGAGCTCCCCCGACGTCGCGATCGTTCGCGCCGCGGCCGCTTACGAGCGCGCGGACGGCGACGGCCTCGGTCGTGCGCTCGACGCGCTCGGACCCGACGCGCGCAAGCTCGGCGTGATGGGGCCACTCGCGCTCGCTGGCGACGCGCTCGCTGGCAAGGCTCGCCTCTCGAAGGACAAGCTGCTGCAGCTCGCCGAAGACGACGCTCCGTGGAGTGATCTGATCGCGATGGACCTTGCCCTCGACTACGGCGAGCTCGAGACCGCCACGAAGATCGCCGCCACCTGGCAGGGCGCGCGCGACAAGGCCCCTGCCGGCACCGAAGAGCGCGCCCTTCGTGCGCTGCGCCTCTCGCGGCTGGCGCGGTACCAGGGTCGGCTCGACGACGCCGAGACGCTCAGCGCGACCGCTCTCCGCGGCGGCACGGTCACGATCCGTTCGCTCGAGGAACGCGTGTTCGTCGTCGTCGCGCGCAAGAAGGAGTCCGAGGTCGGCCCACTGCTCGCGAAGTACCCGGCGGTGCTCGGTCCGCTCGCGACATGGCTCTCGGTCTACACGACCGCGAGCGCCGGTAAGGTCGAGGAAGCGCGTGGCAAGGCCGCCGCGCTCGACGCTCCCCCGCCCTCGGCATCGGTGCCCGTGCGCATCATCGCTGCGGCTGCGTGCGGCAAGATCAGCGATCGTCGACGTGGGCCCGAGCTCGTCAAGGGTCTCTTGGACCAGACGCTCTTCAACCCCGACGTCGTCGCCGCCGGCGTCCCGTTCAACCTGCGGCCCGCGAACATCCGCCGTTAGCGGCGCTGGCGCGGCGCCTGGCTACCGCTGCGGCGTCTGGCCTGGCGCCCGCCTGGCTACCGCTGCGGCGTCTGGCCGCGCGCTTGGCCGCCGACGGCGCCGCTGGTGCTCATCGCGGTGCGCCCTTCGACCATCATGCGGAGCTCGTCGGGCTCCACGGAGCGACCCATCGCCTCTTCGAGCGAGACCATGCGGCGCTGGTAGAGCGAGTAGAGCGATTGGTTCAAGGTCTGCATTCCGAACTTGTCCTGACCGACCTGCATCTGGCTGTAGATCTGGTGGACTTTGTCCTCGCGGATCAAGTTTCGGATGGCGGGGTTGGGGATCATGATCTCCATCGCCATGACGCGGCCCGGCGCCCCAAAGCGCGGAATGAGCTGCTGGCTGACGACGCCCTGAAGCACGAACGACAGCTTCGATCGCACTTGCTGCTGCTGATGCGGCGGGAAAACGTCGATGACGCGGTTGATGGTGGAGATGGCGCTGTTCGTGTGAAGCGTGGCGAAAACGAGGTGACCCGTCTCGCTGATGGTGAGCGCCGCCTCGATGGTCTCGAGATCGCGCATCTCGCCGACGAGCACGACATCGGGATCCTGACGAAGGATGTACTTGAGCGCGACCTTGAAGGCCTCCGTGTCGGTGCCGATCTCGCGCTGGTTGACGACCGAGAGCTTGTGCGGATGCAGGTACTCGATCGGATCTTCGACCGTGATGATGTGGAGCCGCTGCTCGCCGTTGATCTTGTCCACCATCGACGCGAGGGTCGTGCTCTTGCCGGAGCCGGTCGGCCCGGTGACGAGGATGAGACCGCTTGGCTTGTTGGCGAGGTCGGCGATGACGGTCGGTAACCCGAGCTCCTCGAACGAGAGGATCTTGAACGGGATGGTTCGAAACGCGCCGGCGACCGCGCCGCGCTGCGTGAACACGTTGGCGCGGAAGCGCGACAGGCTCTTCACGCCGAAGGACAGATCGAGCTCGTTCGTCTTCTCGAACTGAATCTTCTGCTCCTCGGTGAGAATCGAGTAGCAGAGCGCCTTGGTCTCGACGGGACCGAGCGGCGGCAGCTTGAGCGGCACGATCGCGCCATCGATCCGCAGAAGCGGTGGCGCCCCCGTGGTGATGTGCATGTCGCTCGCACCCTTCTCGATCATCGCCTTGAGAAGCTGGTGGAGATTGACCTTGAGCTCAGCGCCTTGCGTCATGTGAGTGCGCCAATCGTACCACGCGCCTCACCGCGCGCGCGTCAGCCAGGCACGCAGCCAATGTCGGGTGTGCGCCTTGGCACGCGAATCAAGTATTGGAGCCGCGCACGATCCCCGAGCGTTCGACGCATCTCACCAAGCGACTGCGAAAGGGCGACGAGGGTCCGAAAGCTGCGCCCCTTCGCTTGTCTGTCCGTCTCACCGTCGCGCCGCGGAAAGAACGCCGTGACGACGCGGTGCGCGACGCCCTCGCGAACGAGGCGCTTCGTCGCACGCGCGAGCCGCTCTCTTCCCGCGACCGTCAGCCGGACGCCGCAGCTCCGCCCTTTGTGATCGCGCAGCCGCCGCACGAGCCCGAGCTTCTCGAGCTTCGTCAGCAGCCGACTGATGTTCGGCGCCGACGTCCCCACGAGCTCGCGCAATGAGATCTGCCGCACCCACTTGAGCCCATTCCGCTTGCTCCAAAGGTCGAGCGCATGCAGCAAATCGAACCGCGCCGGCGTGAGCCCAAATCGCTCCGCCAGCCGCAGCCCGACCTCGTCCGTCAAATGAAACGCGCGACGCATCGAAAACATGACGACGTGCATGGCAGCCTCCACCCTCCCGGGCAGCACACCGCATGCCAAGCGCGCCCCCCCGCGCGCGAAGCGTTCCCCCCACTTTCCCCGCGCGAATGACCACCAAGGATTACCCGGGCAATCCATGGGGGTCCTACGAGCCGCCGTCCTTGGCGGCGACGCGGCCCGCGATGCCGCGCGCGCGCACACGCGGTGGCCGGGACAGATTTTGGATGGCCGTGGCCATCGACCACCGCGCGATCGGTGACTGCTTGGGGGCGGCTCGGGCCGACGCGACGCGACGCCGCCTCGCGCGAGGCGACGCGGCGCGACCCGCGACGCGCGACGCGAGCCGCCTCGCGCGAGGCGACGCGCCGCGACGGCGTGCGCGTTAGTCGGCCATCGTGACGCGAAGGATTTCTTCGGTGGTCGTGACGCCGTCGAGGATCTTTTGGATGCCGCTCATGCGGAGCGTCATCATGCCGCCTTTGATGGCCGCCATTTTGAGCTCGGCGGTCGGGGAGCCTTGAAGGACCATTTCCTTCAGGTTGTCCGTGAAGCGCATGATCTCGTAGAGGGCGACGCGGCCTTTGTAGCCGGTGCCGTTGCACGTGCGGCAGCCGGTGCCCTTCATCAGCTTGCCCTTCGCGATTTGCTCGGGCGAGAAGCCGATCGTCACGAGGATCTCGGGGTCGATGTCGAGCGGCGCCTTGCAGTCGCTGCAGATCTTCCGCGCGAGGCGCTGGGCGAGAACGAGGTTCACGCTCGCCGTGATGAGGAACGGCTCCACGCCCATGTTCAAGAGGCGGAAGATCGTGGCAGGCGCGTCGTTCGTGTGCAGCGTCGAGAGCACGAGGTGGCCCGTGAGAGCTGCTTTGACGGCGATTTCTGCCGTTTCAAAGTCTCGAATCTCGCCGACCATGATGATGTCCGGGTCCTGCCGCAAAAACGCGCGCAGGCTCATCGCGAAGTTGAGCCCGATCTCGTCGTGCATCTGCACTTGGTTGATGCCGTGCAGGTTGTACTCGACCGGATCTTCCGCGGTGCAGATGTTCGCGTCGATCTTGTTGAGCTCGCTGAGCGCCGAGTAGAGCGTCGTCGTCTTGCCCGAGCCCGTGGGCCCCGTGACGAGGACCATTCCCCACGGCTGGTGCACGGCCCAGAGAAAGTCGTCGAGCGGCTTCTTGTCGAAGCCGAGCTTCGTCATGTCGAGCTGCAGGTTCCCCTTGTCGAGGAGACGCATGACGATCTTCTCGCCCCAGAGCGTCGGCAGGACGCTCACGCGGAAGTCCATCTCCTTGCCCTTGCCGAGCTTCAGCTTGATGCGTCCGTCTTGCGGAAGACGGCGCTCCGCGATGTCGAGCGTCGCCATGATCTTCATGCGGCTGACGATGGCCGCTTTGAGCTTCATGGGCGGGCTCATCTCCTCGATGAGGACGCCGTCGATGCGGTAACGAACCCGCATCTTCTTCTCGTAGACCTCGATGTGGATGTCGCTCGCGCCCTTCTTGATCGCGCCGAGAAGGATCATGTTCACGAGCCGGACGACGGGCGCGTCCTCGCTCGCCTTCTCGAGCTCCATGAGGTTGGGCTCGTCGTCGTCGCCGCCGACTTCGATCTCGTCCTCGTTGAAGCCCGCCATCACCTCGTCGTAGGAGGGGCCGGCGTTGTAGTACTTTTCGACTGCGGTCACGATCGCGGTCTCGCTCGCGATCACGGGCTCGATATTGAAGCCGGTGAGGAATTTGAGATCGTCGATCGCATTCAAGTTCGTCGGGTCCGCCATCGCGACGACCAGCGAGCTGCCTGCGCGCGAGATCGGGATCACCCGGTGCTTCTCGCACTGCTCCTTGTTCACGAGCTTGAGGATGTCCGCGTCGATCTCGTACTCCTCGAGGTTGACGGTCGGTACGCGGTACTGCTGCGAGAGGAACGTCGTGATCTCGTTGTCCGAGATGTAGCCGAGCCGCGCGAGCGTGTAGCCGAGGTTCTGGCCGGGGTGACGCTGTTGCTCGTCTTGAGCTTGGCGGAGCTGCGCGAGGCTGATCAGTTTTTCACGAACGAGAAGCTCACCGAGTCGATTCGAATTGGCCATCTGCTGAAAATCGTCCGGCAGTACGGCAGTGCGTCAAGTACGCTCATCGAGCTTGGGCGTCTTTGATCGGTTCTTCGAGCTCCTTCCGGGTAGCGGGCGGCGCGTCCAGGCCGCGCGACGAGCGGAGTTGCGCGGTGATCTCGCGCGCGCCGCCGAGCTTTGGGGTCTGGCCGAAAAGCCGGAGGAGGCCGCCCGCGTCATGATCTTGCGCGGCGACGCGGAGGTCGAGCCGGGCTTTCGCATGCAGCATTACGTCCAAGCGGTTGCTTTGGCGCCGCGCGGGCACGACGTCCGGCGCGAGGCCCGCCTCAAACGAGCGCTGCTCACCGTGTCGATCGCGAGCACCGGCGCGCTGTCGGCCTCGGCGCGCCGCGACCTTCTCGCCGCCGCGAAAGACCTCGAAGACATCGACGAGCCCGAGCGCGCCGCCGAGGCGTACCGCGTTGCCGAGGATCACGACGGCGAAGCGCGGGCGCTCGCGTCGCCGGTGACGTGGACAAGCTCGAGAAGCTGCTCTCGGTCGAAGAGGAAAAGGAGCGCAAGCAGCGTCGCCGCCAAGAGGGCTACTCCGAGGTCGACCTGCTGATGTCGAGTGGACGTCGTCGCGAAGCGCTCGCGCGCGCCCTCGAGCTCACGAAGGAGAGCCCGGACGATCGCCTCACGCTCGAGCGCGCGGATTTTCTTCGCTCGCGCCGCGTCGTTGGTCCGATCGTGCGCCTCTCGCTCCATGGCAAGCCCATCACGTTGGTCCTCGGACCCGAGGTCGTCATTGGCCGCC
>CAXSGV010000142.1:0-304 GCA_964236615.1 uncultured Polyangiaceae bacterium | reverse complement strand
GTCGCACGCCATCAGCCGCCGTCACGTGCGGCTCGTGCGCGCGGCCGACGGCACGGTAAGCGTCGCCGACCTCGGAAGCCGCAACGGCACGCAGCTCCGCGGCATGAGCCTGTCGGGCGCGCTCGGCGTCGGCGACGGGCTCGAGCTTCGCCTGGGTAAAGAGGTCTCGCTGCGCCTCTCGCCGAGCGAGGATCTCGCCTCTGCCATCGCGATCGAAGTCGGTGGAGAGAAGTACGTCGCGGCGCTCGGACCGGTGCGGTTACCGATCGAAGGTTGGACGCTCGAGGAGGCCAGCGATGGATGG
>CAXSGV010000141.1:8590-13536 GCA_964236615.1 uncultured Polyangiaceae bacterium | reverse complement strand
CCTCCTGCTCCTCTCCTCGGTCCTCTTGCTCGCGGCTTGTGACGACAAGAAGGCCGCTGTCGACACGAGCGCCGCGAGCGCGACCACCTCGCCCGCCATTGCCACCGCCGCGCCGTCTGCGAGCGTCGCGCCCACGGCCTCTGCTTCGGCTCAGCCCTCGGCCAGCGCCGCCGCTTCGGCCGGACCGGCCGCGCCCTCGGGCAAGCCTTCGTTCGGATGCAAGACCAAGGTCGGCGACGTCAAGATCGACATTGAAGCGTTCGACGTCGCGAAGGGCGCACCGATCGCGACGATGAAGGTCGAAGGCAAGACCCCGCGCAGCTTCACCGCGACGACGCAGCCGCACGCGGCGACCTACACGCTCGTGTTCTCGGGCTACGGCGAGGGCGACAAGCACCCCGCGGCCGAGCCTGCGTATGTGGCGGGCACGACGGTCCTGGGGCGCCTCGTCGCCAACATGGACAAGATGGAGTTCTACGCCGACAAGGGCTTCCCGACGCATCCGGCGAAGGACGGCCCGTACGTCTGCGACAAGTGACGCAAGGTCGTGAGCGGAGCGGAGACGCGAGCGCTCACATCTGCGAATGAACGACGACCGCGTGGCGCACCGGCCCGCGCGGCCGAAAGGCGACCACGCCGCCGTCGGAGCGAAAGGCGCCGCCCGTCGAAGGACCACCGTCGAGGTTGAGCGCTTGCTCACAACCGTCGGCGGCGAGCAGCGCGCCGAGCTCGAACAGCGTGGGCGGGATGTCGCCGTCGCGCGCGCCCGCGAGGAGGAGCTCGAGCGAGCGACCGCCGTTGCGCAAGCACAGCGCGGTGCGCGCGGCGCGTTTGCCGTCGTCGGTCTTGATGTTGTTCTTCGAGTCGACGGTGAGCCGTGGGCGGCACTGGATCGCGAAGTCGACGGCGGCCTCGCGGTACTCCTCGCTCGCGGTGAGGTGGCCGACGCCGTCCTTAATCCACAGAACGCCACCCGACAAGCTCGGCGCGAGCACGCTGAGTGTCTTGCCCGACGAGACCGCGAGCCCAAGCGGCCTGTTCGCTGTGTCGAAGAACTCGCCATTCACGACCGCTTCGTCCGCGGGCGTACGTAAGAGCGGCTCGAGAGCCTGCGTCATTTTCACATCCACGATCGACAGCGTGACCTTCGCGAGGTCGAACGACGCGCGGTGCGACATCGCGACCGAAGCAGATGGTGTCGGCGGCGCGGGCACCGAGCTCGTTGCGGGCGCAGGATCGGCGGGCGGTGGAAGCGGTCGCTCGCGGCGGCACGCGTTGCACGCCGCCAAAGCAATCACGATGAGGGACATCGAGCCGCGCACGCGCGCAAGTGTACCTCAGGGTTACCGGGCCACGCGGCAGGCCGACTGGAGTACGGTGATGGTGTCCGGCGAGTCGCGCTGAGCCCGACGCGAAGCTCGCTGGTTCTGCCCATGAAGACACGGATGCCGGCGCTGCGCCTGAACTACCGTTTCACCCTCTCGTCGGGCGAGCGCGTATTCGACATCGCGACGCTTCGCCGGCCGGGCCTGGTGCTTCGGTTCACGCAGGCGAGCAACATCTCGGTCGACGAGAGCCTGCTCTCGCGATCCTTTCCGTCCGTCGTTGACGCCTCACGGCTGGTCGCGCTCGTCGTGCTCGCGGGGACTCTCGAAGTCGAGCAGGTGGGACTGGTGAGCTCGGGAGAGTCGATACTCGTACCGCTCTCGTTCCTCGGAAGGGCGCGTTCGAAGAGCGCCACGCACCTCAATCTCGAGTGGGACGCGGGTGAGCCGGCGGGGCCCACGACGCCTCGACGGCTCGGTCCGCCGCCCATGGATCGCGTCAGGAAGATCGCCGACGCGCTCCTCGATCGCAGCTCCGATCAGATGACGACGTTTGCGAGCGCGTTCGAGATTTTTCGAGGGATCGGCGCGCCGACGACGCTGTCGGTCGATGCGTTCGAAGGTGAGCCGACGGAGCGACACCGCAAATACGCGGAAGCGATCGAAGCGCAGCTCGCTGATCTATCGAGCCACACGCACACGATGGTGAACATGGGGGAGTCGCTGAACCTTTCGGGACGGCACGTCCAACGAGGCTTCGTGGAATTCTGCGACCAGTACGGGCTCACGGCTCGAAGCTGGCGTGATCTGCGAAACCGCTGGCGCGTCGAAAATGCGGCGCTGCTTCTGAGCCGTCCCAAGCTCACCGTCGCCGATGTCGCGCGAGAGGTGGGCTACGCGTCTCCGAACGCGCTCGCGCGCGCGTTTGCGCAGGCGGGTTTGCCGTCGCCAGCGGTTCTCCGGCAACGGATGTCCGAAATGGATCCCTTGTGCTGAGAAGCTCGCGTGGCACCTTCGCCCGCATGAGCACGCGCTTCCTCCGTCACGCCGTCGACCGCATCGGACTCTTGGCTACGCTCGCCGTGACGAGCTGCGCATCGCCCGGGACGTCGCCCGAACCTGGGCAGACATCCCAAGCCATCACATCCGGAGTCGCGGACGACACCGAGTCGCCTGCCGTCCTCATCGTGGCGAAGGTCGGCAGCGCGACAGGCTTCTGCTCGGGCGTGCTGGTCTCGCCACATGTCGTGCTCACGGCCGCGCACTGCGCGAGCACGAAGGGCGACTACCGGATCTTTCTGGGTGCAGACTACAACGATCCCGCGTCACGCGACCTCGCGGACAACTTCGTGGCGGTCACCGAGTACCACGCGCATCCCAAGCACGACGTGCGGACGAACTTGAACGACATCGGCGTTCTCATCACGTCGACGCCGATCTTGCGGAAGCCCGCGCCGCTCAACCGCAAGGCGCTGGAGCAGAGCGACGTCGGCGCATCGATCCGGATTGTCGGCTACGGCCAGACGACCGGCGGTTCGAAGGCCATGGGTCGGCGCATGCAGGCGACGACGACGATCGCAGAGCTCGACAAGGTGAGCCTCGTCGTGAAGGGTCTTCCGAACATCTGCCTCTTCGATTCCGGTGGCCCCACCTTCATGACCCGCGACGGGCAGGAGGTCGTCGCCGGCATCCACTTCATCGTCGACTCGACCGAGTGCAACAGCCAGGGCGTCGACGTCCGCGTGGACGCCTACACAGCCTTCGTCGACGGTTACATCGACGCGGCGGACCCTAAGACCGAAGTGGATGCAGGCGCGCCGGCGACGAATCAGGTGACCACCACGCCCGCCTCGAGCTGCGCGATCGCCACGACGACGAGGCAGTCCTCATCGCCCGCCAGCCTGTCCGTGGCGATCGCCTCGGCATTGCTCTACCTCCGGCGGAGGCCCAAGAAAATCGCGCGACCGCTGGCTCAGGGCGTGTGCGTGACCACGCCGTAGACCGAGCTACCCACTGAGTAGACCTGGCGTTTCGGTGTGACTGCGATCGCGGACTGCCAATCGTCGACCTGGATGCTCGACACCTGCTTGCCGGCCGCGTCGAGCTCGACGAGCGGAGACCAGTCGCTGTTGATCGACGACGCCGCGAGATGAACGTGGCCAAGGGCATCGACCACGGGCGGCGCAAATTTCGCGGACCAGCGGTTGGTCCGCACCGGCGGCGCGGCATCGAACCACCATGCGAGGGCGCCGTTGGCCGCCGTTTTCTGCGCCGTCACCGTACCCGCGGTGAGCAGCCCACCATCGGGGGTGGGGACTGCAAAAGCGTTCGAGCGGGCGAACGCGGGCGCAGCGACGCCGGTCGCCGACACGCGTGTGAGGTCGTTTTCGGCGACGCCTGCGGGCGTGTCGAGGTAGACGGTGCCGTCAGGGCTGGTCGTCAGAAGCCTCACCAACCGCAGGGTGGCCTGCTGCGGATGCGCGAAGGGCGTCATCCACGCTTCGGTGCCGTCGGGCCGCAGCGCGTAGAGGCGATCCTCGGTGCCGTCGGTCTTCACCGCCATCGCGACGATCGTTCCATCGGCGCGCACGAGCGGTCGTCGAAAGCGGTAGCCCGCGATCTGCTTCGTCCACTTCGTCGTGCCGGTCGAAGAGAGCGCCAGGAGCGCGTCGGACGCGACGTAGAGCGTGCCGTCCGCACCGCGCGCCGGGGACGACGTCCACACCGTCGCCGCGACGCGCCAGGCGAGCACGCCGTCGCTGCGGCGGTAAGCGCAGAGGCCATCGCATGCCGCGTAGACCTGCGTCGCGTCGAGCGCGACATCCATACTGTCCGTGTTGCCGGTCTTTTCGGTGTGCCACCGCACCGCGCCGTCGGGCGCGATCGACCAGAGATCGTAAGGCGCATGAACGACGACGCTCTCGTCCTCGGCAGCGAGCGCGCTCACGTACGACTGCAAAGTCACGCGCGGAAGCGGCGTCGCCCATCCGATGCGCGGGGTTCCCGCGAACCTGTCGCAGCTGCTGCCGCTCCGGCGCTTCTGCGCAGACGGTGCCCACTCGACGCGCGTCGATGTCACGCCGGCAGGCTTGGCGACCGCGTACCAGGCGCTCACCTTCGTCGGAAACGCGTTTGTCGCGCAGCCCGTCGGTGGCGCGAGCGGCGCCGCGGTGAGCACGAGCACACCGGCGTCGACCTTCGCCTTGACGAACCCGACGTCGTAGCCGTCCGTCGGAAGCTTGCCGCTCGCGAGCCACACGTCGAGGCTGCCTTGGCGATCGACGACCTGCGAGCTCGTCGCCCAGTTCGTCGACGTCGACTCCATCGTGTGCTCCGTCAGCGTGATCGAAACGCCGTTGAGCGCCGACTCCGCGTCGTCTTCGGCGACGATGGCTCCGTCGCCCGTCCCCGAGCAAGCCGAGACGGCGGCCGTCAGGAGCACCGAGAAGGCAAACGCGCGGGCGGGAAGCTGGGGCATCACCGCGCTTGGAGCACGGACTGGGCCACTCCTGATTGCGCAAGAAAACGCCAAGACTGGCGCGCGCCTGCGATCGCTTTCATCGCAGCACACGCACGCATGCGATCAAACCGATCGCACGCGAAAACAAGGATGACGCGGTG
>CAXSGV010000141.1:6723-8580 GCA_964236615.1 uncultured Polyangiaceae bacterium | reverse complement strand
GTCGAGCAGTGGGATCGCGTCGCCGAGCTCCTCGCGCAGCAGAGTGGCTCGCCCCGCCCGGCGCGTGGCACGTGCGCTGCACCGGGCCGCGTCAACCGCCGCTGCGCGCCTTCACGACCTGGAAGTAGCGACGCGCGATCCCCGAGGCAATCGATGCCTTCGAGACGTTCCCACCATGCGCTTCGAGAACCCGTTCCACGTAGTGCCGCTCGAACCGCTCCTGGACCTGGCGACGCGCGATCGGAAACGCGACACCCTCGGCGAGGAGAGCGTCGATGAATGCGTCGAGGGAAGCGTTGTTCGACGCAGCAGCGGCGGGGCTGGCTTCGGCCTTCGCGCCTTGCGTGACGGAGAGCTCGCCGAGCGCGACGCGACGCATGATGGCGTTGCGAAGCTCGCGCACGTTGCCGGGCCACGCGTAGTCCTCGAGTCGGTCGAGCAGGTCGCGGGTGAGGATCTCTGGCGAGGCATCGAACTGCTCGACGAACGCGCGCGCGAGCAGGCTGACGTCACCCTTGCGTTCGCGAAGCGGCGGGAGCTCGATGCGCGCGACAGCCAGGCGATGGAAGAGATCGTCACGGAAACGTCCGGCCTGCACTTCGCGGTCGAGATCCCGGCGCGTCGCCGAGAGAATTCGCGCGTCGATTCGGATGGTGTCTTTGCCGCCGACGCGGCGGACCTCACCACGGTCGAACGCCCGAAGAAGCTTCGGCTGGAGCGCGAGATCGAAGTCGCCAATCTCGTCGATGAAGACCGTCCCACCCTTCGCTTGCTCGAAGATACCGGGGCGGGAGGCGACGGCCCCGGTGAAGGCGCCGCGCTCATGGCCGAAGAGCTCGGCTTCGACGAGGCTCGGCGCGACAGCGGTGCAGTCGAACACGACGAAGGGCCCGCTGAGCCCCGACTCCTCGTGGATGGATTCGGCGAGCACCTCCTTGCCGGTGCCCGTCTCGCCTTCGATGAGGACCGGGACGCGCGACGAAGCGAGTCGCTCGCACAGCGGGAACAGGCGGCGCATCGCCTCGCTCGCGCCCATGGTGCGGCCGAAGCGCATACGGCTCGGCAGCGCGTTGCTGGTCTCGAGCGGCTGCGCATCGACGAGCATCGCCGTGGCGCCGCAGCGCAAGATCTGCCCCTTCGCGATGAAGCCTTCGACGACCGCGACGCCGTCGACGAAGGTGCCGTTGCGCGAGCCCAGATCGGACACGCGAAAGCGACCGCCGGACGGCTCGAACGCCACATGACGGCGCGAGACGGTGACGTCGGTCAGTCGAACGTCGCAGGCGGGACCGGTGCCGACCAGCACGCGGAGTGGCGTGGTCGGGGACAGCACGAAGCTCGCGCCGCGGTCGGGCCCCTCGATGATGTCGATACGCAGCGCTTCGCGCGCCGAGAGCGCGGGAGCCTCGCGCGCTTGGGTGACCGTCGAAGCGTCACCGGGTTGGGAAGGCCGTTCGTCACTCATGCCGCACCGACGACCCTACCGCGGTACGATGGTCACGTCATGTCGGGCGAACGCGACAGCTTGACCTTGCCCCTCCGGCTAGGCCGTTACGAGCTGATTGCGCCTATCGGCCGCGGCGGCATGGCCACGGTGTTCCTCGCCCGAATGCACGGTACCGCGGGCTTTGCGCGGACCGTCGCGGTGAAGCTTCTGCACGCGCAGCTGCTCCAGGATCGCGAGCTGGTGACGATGTTTCTCGACGAGGCCCGCCTCGCCGCGCGCATCCGTCACGCGAACGTGATCGAGGTTTACGACGTCGAGCTGATCGACAGCGAGCTCGCGATCATCATGAGCTGGATCGAGGGCGGCTCGTTGACCGTCCTCGCGCGCGCTCTGCCCGCCGACGAGCCCAT
>CAXSGV010000141.1:0-6713 GCA_964236615.1 uncultured Polyangiaceae bacterium | reverse complement strand
CTCGGCCACGATGAGGTTCGTGAGGTTCGACACCGGCAACGCACTCGAGGCCAGCGACGCGAGCAGCACGGGTTGGTAGGCCACCGTGAGCGGATCGAGGCCGTTGCGGCTCGCGACGCGCATCGTGCACGACGCGTTGCTCGGGCTACACGCGGCGCACGAGCTCGAGACCGACGACGGTCACCCCGCGGGGCTCGTCCACCGCGACGTGTCGCCGCCAAACATCCTCGTGGGCGTCGACGGCACGACGTACCTCACCGACTTCGGTGTCGCCAAAGCCGCGGGGCGCCTCAACTCGACTGGCGAAAATTCGATCAAGGGCAAGCTGGCGTACATGGCGCCCGAGCAGCTTGCGGGCGACGCGCTCGATCGGCGCACCGACGTGTTCGCAAGCGGCGTCGTGCTGTGGGAGCTGCTCGCGGGGCGATCGCTGTTCGCTCATGGTGCAAGCGATCGCGAGACTGTGATGGTGAACGTGCTCGAGATGCCGATACCGCCGCCAGGCACGCACCGTCCCGGCGTGCCGCTCTCGCTCGACGAGGTTTGCATGCGTGCGCTCGAGCGCGACCCGGCGCGCAGGTACCCGACAGCCGCCGCCTTCGCCTCCGCGCTCGACGAAGCGTATGGCCGCAAGATGATGCCCGTACGCGAGGTCGGCGAGCTCGTCTCCACGCGGCTCGCAGGCTCGATCGAGCGACAGAAGCTGGCGCTGCGACGCGCGTCGCAGGAGCCCGCACCGGCGAGCCCGCTCGCCACGGCAACGACGACCGGAGCCATGGCGCCACCTGCGGTCGTGCCCGCGGGCGTTCCACAAAAACCTGCGTTCGGAGCGCTTGCGGCCGTGGCGGCGGGGATGCTCGGTGTCATCGCGCTCTCGGCTGCGATCGCGCTTCTTTGGCGTCCACCTCCGGCTTTACCTCCAACGCCGGCCTTGCCGTCCTCGATCGCGACAAGCGCTCCCACCGCGGAGCCCACGTTGGCTGCGGTGACGACCTCTGCGCCTTCTCGCGCGGCCGTCGCCGCTCCGGTGTCGACCGCACGGCGCACGCATCCGCGCGGCGGAAACAAGAAGCCCTTGCCCGCCGGCAGCGCGACCGGCACATTCACGCCTAGCGAGCCATGATTCAAAGCACGCGGCGCGTAGCCGTCATGGCCACGTTTGCGCTGTCCGCCACGACGACTGCGGTCGCATGCACGAACGACTTCGACGCCCTCTCCTCCGCGGCGCTCGACGCATCGACATCGACTTCCGATGGCGCGCCGCCCGAGGGCGGAGAGTCCGAGGCGTCGACGATCGAAGGCGGCCCCTCCTCGTGCGCGGCGCGCAGCGGCGTCCTCGCCAACCTGTTTCTGGCCCCGAGCAAGGGCGCACTTCACCACGTCGATCCGCTAGGGAACGACGCCGATCCCGGAACCGCCGGAAAACCGTGGAGAACGGTCCAGCGCGCCGTCGATCTGCTTTCGCCAGGGGAGACCGCGTTCGTGCATGGGGGCACCTATCCTGGCGCCGTCGCGTCGACGCGCGCGGGCGCGGAGACCGCGCCGATCACACTCCAGGGTGACCCGAGCTCGCCGGCGATCTTCACCGACACCTTCCAGCTGAAAGGTCAGTTCACGCGCGTGAGCGGGCTCGTCTTCGATGGCACGCTGCGCACCGGGGCGGTGTTTCCGCTGCTCGCCGTTCGCGCGCCCGACGTCGAGGTCTCTGGCAACGAGTTTCGCGCGGCCAAGGGCGTCGCGCTCGAGGGCTTCGTCGAAGGGACCCTTCAGCCGAGTCGCGGCCGCGTCTTCGGCAACTGGTTTCACGACGGCGCACAAGGCGTGGTGTGGCACTCGGGCATCGGCACGATGATCGCCGGCAACCTGTTCCACGATCACACGGACGCTTCGATCGTGCTCGATCCGTCACCCCAGGAGACGTTCGTCTTGTCGAACACGATCGCGCGCGGACGTGTCGGCGTGATCCTCGGCATCAGCGCCTCGTCCTCGAGCCGCAGTGCGTCGGTGATCAACAACCTCATCACCAACCAGCGCGAGCAAGCCGTCTTCGCTGGCAACGCGAACCCAGGCCTGGCGCGCCGCAACTTCTTCAACGCCAACGCGTCGCCCACCTCCGCGAGCGTCACACAGACCGAGAACGTGCTCGGTACCGATCCGCTCTACGTCTCCGCGCGCGATCTTCATTTACAGCCGACCAGCCCAGCGCTCGGTGTGGCCGATCTCGCGTTCACGCCGCCCGTCGATCGCGACGGGCGCTGCCGTCCAACCGGCGACCCGGACGAGGGCGCGTTCGAGCAATGACTCGCCTCCGCTTCCGCGCGCTCGCGTTGATCGGCGCTCTCGCGCTCCACGCACCACCCTGCCTCGCGGCGGAGCCCGACGCCGACGCCGGACGCCGCGCGTTCGCCGAAGGCAGTGAGCGCATGCGCGACGGTGCGTATGCCGACGCGCTCCCGCTCTTCGTCGAGTCGAACCGCGCGCTACCGAGCCCCAACACCACGCTGCTCGTTGCGCGTTGCCTTCGCGAGCTCGGTCGCACCGAAGAGGCGGTCGAGCGCTTCGAGGCCGCGGCCGTCGACGCCGAAGCACGCGTTCGCGCGGGCGAAGCGAAGTACGAGCCCGCCGCAAACAGCGCGCGGACCGAAGGCGCGACTCTACGCGCGAACCTCGGCGTCCTGCACGTGCGACTCTTTGGGACCAAGGCCAGCGAAGCCGAGGTCGAGGTCGAGGGGCGGCGTCATCCGGTGCGCGCCGATGGGACCGCCGACGTCCTGCACCAGCCCGGCGACGTCTCGTTTCGCGTGCTGCTTCCCGACGGTTCCCGGCGCGAAGGCTCAGCGACGCTGACGGCGGGGCGCTGGACCAGCGTCGACGTTTCCGTGATCGGCTTGACCATGACGACCACACCAGCTGCCCCGAGCCCGCCGCCTCCGCCACGGCACGAGAGCTCGAACGGATGGATGGTGCCAGTGGGCATCGGCGCGGCGGCGGTCGGTGTCGTTGGTCTCGGGTCGTTCGCGATCTTCGGCGTGCGCTCGCAGTCGACGTTCGACGACCTTCACGGCCGTTGCGCGCCGACATGCAGTGGCGCCGATCGCGAAGAAGGCGATCGCGGCTCGCGTGAGCAGACCCTCGCGAACGTGTCGCTCGTCGTCGGTGCCGTAGCGCTCGGCGCCAGCATCACGCTCGCCGTGATCTCGCTCTCGAGCGGATCGCGCTCCCCCGACGCGAAGCTGCCCCCGCTGTTCCGGGGCACCTTCTAGGCGACACCCCGTCTCTTCTCTCACGTGCCCGTGCCCGCTCTCCCAGGGAAGGTCCGCGCGCGCACGGCGTAGGATGCGACATGATCAAGATCCGTAAGTTGGGCCTTCTCGCATCGACCTCCGCGTCGGTGGTGCTCCTCGTCGTCGCATGCTCCTCGTCCGAAACGGGCACCGGTACCGGGACGGGAACGGACTCCGGTACGACCGGCGACGGCGCGGCAGCCAACACCGATGGTGGCGGCGGTGGAACGGACAGCGGCGGCGGGGGCGAAACGGACAAGTGCGCGCTCGCGCCCGGCAAGTACACGAGCCACTACACGAGCGCGACGGGCACGACCACGTGCCCCAAGCCCCCGGATTCTTCGTTCACGATCAGCGCGAGCGACGGCGGCACGACGGACGCGGGCTCGGCTTGCACGAGCACGACCGATACGGCGACCTGCACGGTGACGACCGAGTGCACGTTCACGACGAGCGGCTACACGACGAAGTCGAAGACCGTCATCAAGAACAGCAACGGCGCGGTCACGGGGTCGCAGACATCGAAGACCTCGAAGGACGCCGACGGCTCGGTGCTCTCGGATTGCACCTACGAGTTCACCTGGACGAAGGAGTGAGCTGCTCCTACGAGCTCACCTCGACGAAGCAGTGAGCGTCACAGATCGAAGGTGAAGACCTTTTTGTCGTCGCCCTGCGAGAGCGAAACGTCGGCGCCGTAGGAGCGGCTGCCGACGCGCGCGCCGAAGCGAATCTTCACCGGCGACTGCGCGCCCTTCAAGTCGGCGAGCTTCACCTCGACGAGGTAGTGGCCCCGCGGCGGATCCGTGCCTTCGAAGAAAATGTTCTCGATGTTCTGGCCATTGCACCCCTCGGCGGGGCAGTCGTGATCGAGGCGTAGCCCCGCCGACGTGGCGCGGTTCGCCTCGAACACGCGAACGCCGGCGGGATCGGTGACCACGAGGTCGACGTCGGCCGGGCTGTCGCCCCACGCGATCATGAACTGCAAGACGCCGGTGCCGATCCCGCAGCCCTCGTCGATGACGCCGTTGCAGTTGTCGTCGGCTGCGTTGAAGCAAAGCTCGGGGCCGCTCGGCGTGCACGCGCTCACGATCGTCACGCCCTGAGGCGCCGTGATCTTCTGCGGCGTGAGGCTCGACGCCGTGCCGCTCTTCGCGGGACCCGTGCTGGGTCCACACGACACGAGCGATACGAGCGATACGAGCGACAGTGCGAGCGATGCCGCGGCGAATGAGCGGAACGAGACGCGCGACGTGTGCGGCACCGTCAGCGCGGCGCGAGGATGTTGCCGCCGCCGCCCTGGTCGGCCTTCACGGCCTCGGGGATCTTCTCGGCCGAAGCCTTCGGGTTCATGACCTCGAAGAAGGCCTTGCGAGCGACCTCGCCCACTGGACCCTGCTCGTTGCGGAGCGCCATGAGGACGCCCTTCTCCTTCATGAACTTGAGGATCGCGACGGCGTCGTCGCGCTTCTTCGCGTCGGCGCCCTTGGCGTCTGCGAAGAGACGCATGCGGAACTGCACGCGCGTGAGCGAGTGCGGGCCGTTGTCGAACTCGATGCCCTGGATGGCGCGGCCGAGGATCATCTTCGGCCAGTCCTGAAGCGAGTCTTTCACCTTCACGTGCGCGCACTCTTCGGCGTTCGCGATCCAGCGTGCGACGTCGCCGTTCTCGTAGTTCTTGTCGCTCCAGTAACCGAACGACGCGTTGTAGATCGTCTTCAGCTCTTCGACCGCCTCGGGTGACGCGTCGTTGTAGGAGGCGACCGTGCGGCGCGCCGTGTCGGTGTCGGCGCCGATGAGGAGCGCGAGAGCCGCGTCGCTGCGAAGGTTGCTGTCCTTCAGCTTGTCCATCAGCTTGCCCGCCATGTCCGGCGAGATTCCGCCGAAGCCCATGGCGCGCGCGGCCTGGTGGCGCACTTCGACGGCGACATCCGCGTTGAGAAGCGTGACGAGGCTCGCCGTCGCCGCTGGCACAGGGCGGTGGACGAGCGTCTCGAGGTAGCAAGCGCGAATGAACTGGTTCTTCGGATCGGGCTTGTTGAAGTCGAAGACCTTCTTCGCGACCTCGTTCATGTTCTCGTCGGTCGCGACCCACGAGAGCGCGAAGCAGCCCTCGGTGCGCGAGCCCTCGTTGTTCATCGGATCTTCGATGTACTTTACAAGGATTGGATAGGCCTTCGAATCGCCCCACTGGGCGAACCCGTCGGAGGCGCCGACACCGAGGCCGCGGAGCGTCATGCCGAGAACGGCGAAGCCGCCCTGCATGAGAGAATCCATCGTGACGTCGACGTCCTTCGGCTTGCGCGTGAGCTGGTTCGAGAGGAGCCCCCACGCGGGCGGATCCTGCGTCCAGCCGTAGTAGCGAAGCGCGCTCTGCGCGGTCGACCACGTCTGCGGGAAATCTTTCTGACCTTCCTTCGGGAGCCTGTCGGCGGGGTCGGCCCACTTGTGGAGGAGCGGCACGGCCTTCTTCGAGCCAGCGGACGCGAGGAAGCGCATCGCGTTGGCGTGCGGCTGCGGGAGATCAGTTGCCCAGAAGATGGCGCCGTCTTCGGCAGCAGCGAGGATCTCGGCGCGCTTGTCGGGGTGGAGGACGGCGAGATCGGCGAGCATGCGCGCCGAAATGACGCGCTCGTTGTCGTCGCGGCGCTGCTCGGGATCGTCTTTGTCGTTGTAGAGCTTCAGCGGATCCTGGTGGAGACGCCAGCCGAGGGTCGGCGCGGCGCGAACGTCACCGATCTCGGCCATGCGGAGCGCGGCCTCCGTCTTCCAGTGCGGCTTCGGGTTCGTCTGGATGTACGCGAGCAGCATGTCGCCGCCGCGCGGATCCTCGAGCTCGCGCATCATGTCGAAGAGCTGCTTCGTCTGGAACTTCTCGCGGTCGCCCGTGTTCTTCTGCACGCTCTTCAGCGCGAGAACGAGCCCACGCGCCCCGACGCCGTCACGAAGCGCTTCGAGGAACTTGGCGCGGTTGTCCTTGTCGGCCTTCTCGAGCGCGCCGAGGAGCGGACCAATCGAGCCTTCGTTCGCGATCTTGCCGAGACCGACGGCCGCTTCGCGCGCGACTTCGACGGACTTGTCTTGCACGAGCTTGGTGAGCTGCGGCGTCCACTTCTCGTCACCGGTGCGCGCGAGAAGCGTGGCGACGAGCTGGCGAACCGACTCGCTGTCGTCGCCCGCGTAACCGGCGAGCTTCTCGATGGGGACCATCCCCGCCATCATCTCGGGATCGAACGCCGGCTGGCCGTCGATGCGTTGCACCTTCGAGAGGTGGCCCTGGCGGTACTCGCTGAGGACGTCGTCGAACACGGAGCCGTCGTGAAGCGACGCAAGTGCCCAAGCGATCTGCGGCTTGTCACTCGCGTCGGCTTCCTTCAACGCCTTTTCGAGCGCGGGCTTCGCAGCGTCGCCACCGGGCGAGCCGTACTCGAG
>CAXSGV010000140.1:0-13674 GCA_964236615.1 uncultured Polyangiaceae bacterium | reverse complement strand
CGTGGAGCTCGTCCTCGTCGTCGTCCTTGTCGAGGTCGATCCCGAGGTGGAAGTAGCGCATCACGTCGGTGGCGACGAACCGCACCTTGTCGACCCGCGTGCCTTCGACCTCGAGCACGACGCAGCCCTTCACGCCGAGCTCGCGCACGCTGCGCCCTTGGGTGTTGCCGGGGTACACGATCCACGGCGCCTCGCTCAGGATCTTGTGCTCGTGCACGTGGCCGAGCGCCCAGTAGCCATAACCCTTCATCACGACAAGGTCGGCGATGCTGCACGGCGCATACGAAGCGTGCTCAGTGCTGCCCGTCGCGTTCGTGTGGAGCACTCCGATGTTGAGGAGGTCCGTCAGGGCGTCCGGGTACCCGGGGAGGAGGGTCTCCGGGACCTTCTGCGCGCCGTAGCTGATCCCATGGAAGGCGACCCCCTCCTTCTCGAAGGCGTAGGTGGTCGCGCCCTTCTTCTTCGCGGCGGCGCCGTGCGGGAACTCTTTGACGTGGTCGGGGAACCGCAGCGTCTTCGTGAGATCGAAGTCGTGGTTGCCGCGAAGGAGGAGCACGGTGCAGCCGATCGCCTTGAGCCGGCCGAGCTGGGCGAGGAAGTACACGCCCGAGCTGGCGTCCTTCCACCCCGAGTCGAAGACGTCGCCGGCGAGAACGAGGAAACGCGCCTCTTCCGCGAGGCAGAGCTCGATCACGTTCTCGAAGGCTCGTCGCGTCGCGCCGCGCACGCGGTCGAGCGGCGCGCCGTCGTAGCGGATCAGCCCGAGGAAGGGGCTGTCGATGTGGAGGTCGGCGGCGTGGACGATCTTCATCCGGGGCGCTCATCTGCTAACACGCAGTCCAAGCGGATGGCAGGGGAGGCACGACGCGCTCACGACGTTGGACAGGGGTCGGGCTCCGATGGGCTTGACCTCGAGGCGCGCCTCGACCCCACGTTCTTCGCGCGCGACGCGCTGGTCGTGGCCCGCGCCCTCGTCGGCACGTTCCTCGTGCGGAGCGCGCCCGAGGCAGACGGTGGCGCCAGGGTGGCGCGCGTCGTTCGCATCGTCGAGACGGAGGCCTACCGCGGACCGAAGGATCTCGCGTGCCACGCTCGTGTAGGCCTGACGAAGCGGACGCGGACGCTCTTCGGGCCGCCGGGCCGGGCCTACGTCTTCCTCATCTACGGCATGTACGACTGCTTCAACGTCGTCGCCCACGCCGAGGGGAAGGGGCACGCGATCTTGATTCGGGCAGGCGAGCCCATCGCGGGCATTGCGCCTGGCATTCGAACCGACGGACCCGGGCGCGTCACGCGCGCGCTCGGCATCACGCGCGAGGACAACGAAGCGGATCTGCGCGGCGACGACGTCTTCCTCGTGCCGCGTCGAGCGCGACCGAGCATCGTCGCAGGCCCGCGCGTGGGGGTGGGGTACGCGGGGTCCTGGGCGGAAAAGCCGTGGCGCTTCTGCGATCGATCCAGCGTGCACGCCTCACGGCCGAGCGCGAAGTCGATCGGCCTCGGGCTCACGGGTGTCGTCGCGCCTCGCGAGCGCGGTACGCCGCGACGTTCTTGACGCGTCGGGTCCGCCTTTCGGCTGGAATCTGCGTCCTTTCGATCGCCGGATCGAGCGTGCCTCACACGGCAATCGCCGCACGCTGACGTGTGCGCCGACGTGGCACCGGTGTTGCTCTAGACGACATCAACGAGGTGATGGCGATGGCGATGAAGACGTATGGCGTGGCGGCAATCCTGGTGGCGAGTGGCTGTGCGGTCGGAGCGTGCTCGAGCGGTGAGAAGAGCGACGCCTCCCGCACCTTGGAGCTCGCGCTCGATGGGGAAGGCGAGAACATGCGTCTCTCGAGCACCCCCGGCAATCCGCTCTATACGGCGACGTACCCCAACATCCAGAACCTCAAGAAGATGACGGTCACGACCGACCGTCACGGCTCGATCAACGCAAAATGCATCACGCAAGACGACAAGCTCGTCGAGTGCGAGGACACGCCGTTCTTCGCGACGGCCGTCAAGAGCAACGACGCGACGACGGTCACCATCTACGATCTCAACGGCGAGCCCTGCGGCGATCAGGTCTTCGTCGACGGTGAAGGCACCGACGACGGCGAGAGCGACGGCGTCCCCTCGAGCAGCGCCAACGGCTCCGCGGACGACGCGGACGAAGAGTGCGGCGGCGACGGTACGGGAGCGGGCACGCCCGACGCGGGCGGCGGAACGTCCACGCCCGCAGACGCCGGCTCCTGCAACTGCGACGGTGGCAACAAGTCGGACAGCGGAAAGACCGACTCCGGCGCGTCCAAAGACTCCGGCGCATCGAAGGACTCGGGCACCCCGAAGGATTCAGGCGCGTCAAAGGACTCGGGCGCGGCGAAGGACGCAGGTGGTGGCAGCAGCAGCAAGTGTGACGAGACGCAGCTCGTCGCAGCGCGCGACGCCTTCTGCGGCAAGCTGAACTCGTGGCTCAAGTCCCACGGCTTCAGCGAGACGGTCGACTGCAACAAGCTCGACAACAACGTCTTCACGAAGCAGCCCGCGCCCGTGAAGGGCTGGAAAGTGGCTCACTGCGTCGAGATCTGGGGCAAGCCCTACGAGGAGGCCTCGGCCTCCGTCGGCAGCTGCAAGATCAAGAGCCGCATCCAGCACTGGAAGGACCAGGCGCGCTACGAGATGATCCACGACGGCGTGTGCCGCTCGTCGCCGCTCGTTCTCGATCTCGACGGTGACGGCGTGAACCTCAGCTCGGTCGACGACGGCGTCTCGTTCGACCTCATGGCCGACGGCACGAAGGTCAAGGCGTCCTGGACCGACGGCAAGGACGCGTTCCTCGTCCTCGATCGCAACTCGAACGGCACGATCGACGGCGCGGGCGAGATGTTCGGCAACACGACCAACGGCCTTGGCAACGGCCACGCGTTCGCGGACGGCTTCGCCGCTCTCTCCGAGCTCGATTCCAACGCCGACGGCGTGATCGACAGCAAAGATCCTGGCTTCGGCGAGCTTCAGGCGTGGCGCGACTTCAACCGCGACGGCGTCAGCACCTCGAACGAGCTCTCGACCCTGCGCGAGGTCGGCGTGAAGCGCCTGCTCGTGGGTGCCATCAAGGCAGACGAGGTCTCCTCGTGGGACAAGCACGGCAACAACATCCCGCTCGTCAGCGGCTTCGTTCGCAACGACGGATCGCGTGGGCTGATGGTCGACGCGTGGCTCCGCTACAAAGCGCGCTGAGACACGCCTGCAGTGGGAATTCTGCTACCGTGACCGCATGAAGCGAGCTGCCGTTTCCGGTGTGCTCCTCTTGTCGGTCGCGGTGGTCGCCTTAGCCGGCGCCGCGGTCGTGCTCCCCGCGTGCTCGGTGCTCGCGACCTTCGACGACCGGCCCTCCCACGACGGTGGTGGGTCGGCTTCGGGCGACGGCGAATCGGGCGACGACGCCGGCACCGACGACGACAGCAGCGCGTCGCAGGGGGTGTACCCGAACGGCTGCACCGGCCACGCGGGCCCCGAACCCGTCAAAGCGCAGGGCTTCTGCATCGACAGCACCGAGGTCACGAACGCGCAGTACGCGCAGTTCCTCGACGCGAAGAAGGGCAATGCGAGCGGCCAGATCGCGACCTGCGCGTGGAACACCACCTACGTTCCGGAGAGCGGCTGGCCCGTCGAAAAGGACAAGGGGAGCCTCCCCGTCGTCGAGGTCGACTGGTGCGATGCACACGCTTTTTGCGCCTGGTCAGGCAAGCGCCTCTGCGGAAAGGTCGGCGGCGGCGCCTCGGCTCCCGAGGAGGCCGCGCGCGTCAGTGACCAATGGTTTTTCGCCTGCTCCGCGGGCGGCACGCGCACCTACCCGTTCGCCATCCCGTACGCCGACCACAACTGCAACGGTAACGATCACGACATCCGAAGGGCTATCGCCGTCGGCACGATGGCCAAATGCGAAGGCGGCTTCGGCGGCCTCTTCGACATGAGCGGTAACGTCGCCGAGTGGGAGGACGCGTGCACCGGCTCGTCAGGCGCGAGTGACCAGTGCGTCTTGCGCGGCGGCGCCTACGAGTCGAGCGGATCGAAAATGACGTGCGGTTCGGTCGAGGTCGACGGGCGCTCGGCCGCCCACGGCGACGTCGGCTTCCGCTGCTGCTCCGCGCCATGAGCACGCCATGAGCACGGCGCCTCACGAGATCGTGCGGGGGAAGTACCGAATCACCGAGCGCATCGGCGAAGGCGGCATGGGCGTCGTCGACGCGGGCATCAACGTGCTCACCGAGCGCGACGTCGCCATCAAGCGGATGCACCGCTTTTATGTCGACGACCCGGCCATGAGCAACCGCTTCGAGCGCGAGGCGCGCGCGGCCGGGCGCATCAAGAGCCGCCATGTCGTCGAGGTCCTCGACATCGATCGGGACGAGGACAACGTCCCGTTCATCGTCATGGAGCGGCTCACCGGCGAGTCGCTCCACACGCGGCTCGAACGAACGAAGACCGTCCCCGCCGCCGAGGTCGTCGAGATCACGCGTCAGATCCTGATCGGGATCGCCGCCGCGCACAACGCAGGGGTCATCCACCGCGACCTCAAGCCCGGCAACGTGTTTCTGACACGACCGCACATCGAGGATCCGCTCGACGCTGCCGCGCAGCCCGGTCAAGTCGCGGTGAAGGTCCTCGACTTCGGTATCTCGAAGATCCGCGGTGAAGAACAGCGCGACGTCACCAAAAAGGGCGAGACGCTCGGAACGTTTTCGTACATGGCGCCCGAGCAGATCCGGCGCGGCGCCACCGCCGGTCCACAGGCCGATCTCTGGAGCATCGGAATCGTCGTTTACATGGCGCTCACGGGGGAAAATCCGTTCGAGGCCGAAGACCAGCTGTCGCTCCTCGCGCGCATTCTCGAGCACCCGCCGGCGCTGCTCGTCAGCTACGCGCACATCGATCTCCGCGCGGCCGAGGCGTTTCAGCCCCTCATCGATCGCGCGCTCGAAAAGGATCTCGCACGTCGTTACGCGAACGCCGAAGAGATGCTGGTGGAGGTCGATCGCGTCGAAGCGGCACTCCATATGGATGGCCCGCCGCGCACGCGAAAGCTCACGCGGCCGACGCCTCCACCGCGCCCTCGCTTGCCGATGCGCCGCAGCGGTCTCCTTCTCGCCGGAGCGGTCGCCGTCACGCTCGTCATGGGCGCGACCGCGGGCACGGCGCTCGGTCTCGCGACGGCACCAGAAGCCCATTCCCGCCCAGTCCCGGAGACCATCGCGCTCGACACCGAGCCACCGTGGGCCGACGTCCTCCTCGACGACGCGATCGTCAAAGAGCGGGCGCAAATTCCGATGACGCCGAGCACGAAAGTCACCGCGCGCGTCGAAGCTCCCGGCTACGAGCCGCGCCTCGTCGAGCTTCCGTCGCGTCCGGGGAGCCGCGCCCTCGTCCGCCTCGCGCTGTCGCCACTTGCGCCGACCCACAAAGAGCCCACGGTGCTCTCGACGCCGACCATCGAGCTGGAGTCTCCAGCGCTTCCGTCCGGCGCAAAACGGCGCACAACCGGCACACGCGGGGGAAATGCAGGGGCGACCCCGAAGGCGACGTCGGCTCCTCGCGCAATCACGCGCCCGCCGTACTAGCCCCCGTTCCTATTTCCGGTGACGCTCGAAGAGTGAGACCGGGCACGGGCACGGGCACGGGCACGGGCACGTGGAGAGCAGAGGGCGACATTCGCGGGCTCGTGTTGTGTGGCGAGCGGAAAGTGCTGTGCATACTGCAACCACTGTCCATGACGCCGAGTCTGTGTTCCTCGGTGGGCATGGTTCGACGTCAACTGGACGAGCGGCAGTGGCGGCGCAGGGAGCTCCATGGCGGGATCGTCCCGATGACTTCGGGCCCTGGAAGACCGTGTTCAATCGGTTCGACGGCTGGTCGAAGACGGGCAAGTGGACCCGGCTGTTCCGGGCGCTCTCCGCTTCACGTGCCCGTGCCCGTGCCCGTCCTTTCACCGCTCTCTCCGCGGTATGGGGAGGGCCCTAGGTGATGTGTCGTAGAACACATCACACAGCGGTTGCTTCGCTCCGCTAGAGTGCGCCGCGTGCGTGCGTCGTTCTGGTGGAGCCGGGCTCTCGGCGTCGTCGTCGCGCTCTTGCTTCTGTTCGGATGCACGCGCATCGCGCACGCCGACGACGAAGCTGCGCGCGCGCAGAGCCGCATGCTCTTCACGAGCGGCGCGACGGCGCTCGACGACGGGCGCCCCGGCGACGCGCTCGCGTACTTCCAGCGCGCCTACGGCCTTTTTCCGCACTACGCGACGCTCTACAACATCGGGCTTTGCCAGCGTGCGCTCGGCCGCACCGTCGAGTCCGTTACGGCCTTCATGAAGTTCCTCGAAGTCGGCGCGGACGCCGTGTCGCCGGAGCAGCGCGCCACCGCGACGCGCTTGATCAAAGAAGGCCAAGCGAAGATCGTCCTCGCGACGGTGAAGGTCACGCCGCCGTCCGCGAAGATCCAGGTCGATGGCAAACCTCTCGAGGGTCGCGAGGTGCTGCTCGATCCCGGCTCACACACCGTCGATGCGACGGCGGCGGGTCGTCAGCCGGTGCACCAGACCTTCACGGCCGAGCCCGGCGCGCGGCCGGTCATCAACCTGACGATGCGCGAGGACGACGAGGCGTCGACCACGCCGGTAGTCGTCGAGCCGCCGAGGGTCGATGCGAAGAAGGCACCGCCCGCCCCGCCGCCGACCCCCTCCAACGAGGGTTCGCGCTTCACGACGTCGTTCTGGATCGCCTCTGGCGTCACGGCGGCAGCGCTCGTCACGGCAGGTATCACGGGCGGCATCGCGCTATCGGACTCGAGCGCCTACCGCGATCCCAAGACCTCCGACGCCGACGCAGCGAGCCGCAAATCACGGGGTGAAACGCTCCGCGTCGTGGCCGATGTATCGCTCGGCGCGGCCGTGATCGGCGCCGTCGTTGCCATCGTGATCGTGACGCGTACGCCCGATCCGGCGGCGACGTCACCGGCGACGTCGAAGGGCGTCACGCTTCTGCCGGGAGCCTCGTCGCGCGGCGGCTCGGTGGATCTCCGCCTCCGCTTCTGAGCGCACCAGGGTAACCTCGCTCGCGTGACCACCGCCGGCGCACGCCCAGGCGCAACCCCTGCGGACGCGCCCACGTACCCCGCGCTCGAAGCGCAGGGCTACCGCGTGCTCGGCGCGGTCGCGCGCGGCGGCATGGCCGAGATCCTCCTCGCGGAGCGCGCCGGTGCCGCGGGCATCAAAAAGACGCTCGTCCTGAAGCGCCTTTTGCCGGAGTACGCGCGCGACGCCGACTTCGTGAAGATGTTCCGCAACGAGGCGCGCATCGCCATCGAGCTGCAGAACGCGAACATCGTCTCGGTGTTCGAGTTCGGCGAGGCCGACGGGCAGCTGTTTCTCGCCATGGAGTACGTCCACGGATGGGAGCTCGCGCGCATCCTCGGCGCGTGCGCGCGCATGGAGATCCAGATCCCGCTCGAGATCGCGCTCCACATCGGCATCGAGATTTCGAAGGCGCTCGCCTACGCGCACGACAAGACGAACGCCGAAGGCCAGAGCCTCAAGATCGTCCATCGCGACGTGAACCCGGCGAACGTGCTCGTGTCGACCGACGGCGAGGTGAAGCTCGCCGACTTCGGGATCGCACGCGCCGCCGCCCACGCGAAGAGCACCGCTGGCGTCTGGCTCAAGGGAAAGATCCCGTACATGTCGCCCGAGCAGGCGCGTGCGCAGCCGATCGACGCCCAGAGCGACCTGTTCTCGCTCGGGATCGTGCTCTGGGAAATGCTCGCCGTGCGTCGCCTGTTTCGCGCGCCCAACGACGATCGCGCCGCGCTCTTGATCATGGTGCGCGAAGCGAAGACGCCGCCGCTTCGGAGCGTGCGGCCCGACGTGCCGAAGGACGTCGAAGCGATCGTGTCGCGCGCGCTCGAGCCGGACAAGACCCGCCGCTACGCCACCGCAAGAGAGCTCCAGGCCGCGCTCAACGTCGCGCTCCGGCTTCGTCCCTCGGTGTCGTCGGGCGACGTGCGCGCGTTTCTCGCGTCGCTCGATCTCCCCCCGCCGTTGAGCGCAGCGACCGCGCTGCAAGGCGAGCGCACCGAGCTCGTCAGCGCGTTCCCCCAGCCGAACGACACGCGTGTCGCCGTCTCCATTCCGGCGGCGAAGCCGGCTCTGCGATCGAGCCGCTCCCGCTGGCCGCTCCTCGTGCTGGGTCCCGCGCTCGTCGTGTCGTTCGGGCTCTCGGTGGCGGTCGCGCGTCGTTTCTTGCCGCCGGCCGCGCCCGCCGGTGCCGCCACCGGACCGGCGCGTCTCGAGGTTCGATCGAGCAAGCCGGGGGCCACCGTGTTCATCGACGGCACCGAGCGCGGAAAGACACCGCTCGTGCTCGAAGATCTGGTGCCACGCGTAGTCGACATCAAGGTGTCGTCCAGCACCGGGCGCGGGGAATACCGCCGCACAATCGATCTCTCGTCCTACCGCGATCTCGTGCTCGACGTGGCCCTCGAGGAAGACTTGTAGTGTCGAGCTACCGCGTTTCGCGGTAGAAACATGGGATGTCCTCCGAGTTCGAGGGGCTCCGGACCGACGTCATCGGCCGCGAGAGCTCACTCCGTGTAGCCGGCGTCGAGCTCATCGTCGTTGCAGGACCGGACCGCGGCACGAAGCTGAAGGTCCAGGGCATCGCCCGCATCGGCACGTCGCCGACGAGTCAGCTCCGCATCACCGACAAGACCGTCTCGCGACTGCACTGCGAAATTCAGGTCCGCCCGAACGGCGTTCGGGTCGTCGACTCGGGCAGCACCAACGGCACCTTCCTCGACGGCGTGCGCGTGCGCGACGCCGACATCGCGCTCGGTACGACGATGAAGCTCGGTGCCACGAGCATCCGCGTCGATCTCGGCGAGAACGATGTCCACCTTCCGCTCTCCACTCTCGATCGCTTTGGCGGCATCATCGGATCGAGCGTCGAGATGCGCCGCGTCTACTCGATGCTCGAGCGCGTCGCGCCGAGCGACACCACCGTCCTCGTCCAGGGCGAGACCGGCACCGGCAAGGAGCTGGTCGCCCGCGCGCTCCACGATGCATCGCGTCGCGCCGACGGCCCCTTCATTGCCATCGACTGCGGTGCGCTCGCGCCCACGCTCATCGAGAGCGAGCTCTTCGGCCACGTGCGCGGTGCCTTCAGCGGCGCGCAGTCGGATCGCAAAGGGGTCTTCGAAGAGGCCGACGGCGGCACGCTCTTCTTCGACGAGATCGGCGAGCTTCCCATCGCGCTGCAGCCGAAGCTCCTGCGGGCGCTCGAGATGCGCGAGGTGCGTCGCCTCGGCAGCAACACTGCGAAGAAGGTCGACGTCCGGGTCATCGCGGCGACGAACCGCTCACTTGCCGCCAACGTGAACGAGGGCGCGTTCCGCGAGGATCTCTACTACCGCCTCGCGGTCGTCGAGGTCGTGCTCCCGCCGCTGCGTGCGCGCCGCGAGGACATCGCGCTCCTCGCGCGTCACTTCTACCAGCGCTTCGCTGGCTCCGATGCCCTCCCCGCCGATCTCGTCTCCACGGTGCAAGCGCGCTCGTGGCCGGGCAACGTACGCGAGCTCCGCAACTTCATGGAACGGAGCGCCTCGCTCGGATGGGCAACACGCGCGGTGTCGCCTGCGGCTACGCCCGACGACACGCGGATCGCCGAGCAGATCGATCTCAACGTCCCCTTCAAGGTCGCGCGCCGCACCTGGACGCGCGCCTACGTCGCGGCGCTCATGCAAAGCACGTCGTCCAACGTCACGCGCGCGGCCGACGTCGCCGGTGTGAGCCGCCGCTTCTTGCAGCGGCTCATCGCGCGGCTCGAGCGGCCGGGCACGCCCGACGACGATCCCGACGAATGACGCCGCGAGGATAACGCTACGGCAACGACCACACGACGAGGCGCGCTTGCAACGGCCCCTCGGCGTGCAGCTTGACCACGAGCGGCGAAGCCTGAGGACGCGCACAGGCTGGGCCGTGCTCGCCGAGCCAGCCTGACGCCACGGCGTCGGCGCGCGCGATCACGACGCCGCTCGCGTCGACGAGCGTCGCCGTGACCTTCGTCGATGCGCTGAACGTCACGCGCACGCAGGTGTCCTTTTCGAATTTGGGTAGCTCGTGCAAAAGCTCGCCCGCGCCGGCGAGCTCCGCGCGATCGCTCGCACGCATGCCGGGGGCGAGGGAAGGGCCGAGCGCGGTGAGGCTCGCAAGCGACGCGACCGCGACCGCTTGCCCCGCGTCGACGCCGGCGCCTGCGTCGACAGCAACCCGCGGCGTCCCATGCGACGCGGTCGGCGAAGACGTTGCGCCGCCACCGCACGCGCACGCACACACCAAAGGCAGGGCGAGCAAAGCGGTCGCGAGCGCAACGCGCATGGAACGGTGAATCGGAGGAGCGCGCAGGGTCAGACGGCCGGCTGCCCGGCGTTCTTGCCGGCCTTGGCAGGCGCGGCCGCCTTCGGGCTCGCAACCGCGTCCTCGACGGCGTCCATGCGGCAGCTGCCCGAGAACTCGACGCCGCGATCGATGAACACGCTCGGCGAGTGGATGTTGCCGACGAGCTTGCCCGGCGCATGAATCTCGATGCTCGTCTTCGCGCGGATGTTGCCGTGCACGGTTCCGCCCCGGACGATCACCGTCGCGACGTCGATCTCGGCGTGCACCTCGGCGCCGTCGCCGATGATGAGGGTGTCCTCGCTGCGGATCTCGCCTTTGAAGACGCCGTCGATGCGGACGCGGCCGTCGAAGTGGAGCTTGCCTTCGAACTGGGTGCCGCGGCCAAGGAGGGCCGTGATCTCGGTGGCGGGGATATCCATTGCCCCGCAGTTAGCATGCTACCGACCGCCTCTGCCAGTGCCGCCACGAGGGGTGACGATGCCGTCAGCTGCCTGACGGGCCGCGTGTGGGTGCTCGGCAAGCCGCATCATTTCCATAAGTTGAAAGGATGTTCAGCGGGGAACGGGACGTGCATAAGCGCGGGGCGGGTGGTCGACATCCGTGCGCGCCGTTCGAAAAGACACGCTGGCGCTACCGGAACGATCCCCCACGGGTTAGATACCCGCCCGCAGCAGCTACCCGCACGCACCACCGTTTCAGCCTCGTATTGACACCGACCCGCGTACGAGGCACTTGCCGCGGCGCAGGACCGTAAGGAGCAGTCGAACGTGAAAACCGTCTCCCGCCTCAGCAAGGTCGCGCTGGCCGCGTCCTTTGGATTCTCGTCGTTGCTTGCCGTCTCGCCTGCGTTGGCGCAGGGCGAGCAGGTTCAGCAGCCTGCTGCTCCGGCGGATCCATCGCCCGGGCCGTCCCCGGCGGATTCGCCCGCGAGCGGCGTGAACCCCGATCACGGCGTGAGCGCGACGAGCGGCGGCAACGCTGTCGAGAAGAAGGACGTTGCGCAGACCGAGGCGGACAAGGACGCGGCCGAGGAGAAGAAGCTCCCGTTCCGAGGCTCCACGTTCCTCTTCGACCAGAGCATGACGACGTCGACGGCGCGGCTCGAGACATCGGCCCAGCAATCGCGCTCCCCACTCTACGAGTGGTGGCTCTCTTTCCGTCCGCGCTGGTACTTCAGCGAGCACGTCTATTACTGGGCGCGCTTCGACTACTTCAAAGAGTTCACGAACAGCCAGGACAACACGTATTACCGCGAGGATTCCTTCGGTGACATGTGGAACACCCTCGCGTACTCCACGCCGCTCTCGAAGGAGGGTAGCCTGAAGAACACGAAGGTCGCCCTCAGCGCCCGCGTGCTGCTCCCGTTCTCGAAGGCGAGCCGCGCGAACAACGTCTACTTCACGGCTGGCGGCGGCGGCTCTCTCTCGCAGAAGATTCCGCTCGGCGGCGAAGGCGCGAAGTTCTTCAACGACGTCACCTTCAACCTGAGCGCGTCCTATTCGCATCCGTTCAGCAAGGCGACGACCGCGGTCGGCGCCGACCAGCTCGTCGAGCGCCAGGACACCGAAGGCCGCTCATTCTCGAGCGATCAGCTCCGCGGCGGCACGCTCACCAACCACCAGCTCCTCACGGTGCTCGGCGGCGAGCTCGCGATCACGCCGAAGTGGTCGTTCGGCCTCGATATGATCTTCATCAACGGCTGGAAATACCGCCCCAAGGACGACGTCACCATCAACACCGGCACGGGCGCCGCCGTCGTCCCGCGAAGCTCCGACAGCACGCTGTTCACGCAGCAGTCGTGGTTCATCGCGAGCACGGGCTACGACATCCTCGACGAGCTGAACGTCAGCCTCGGCTACTACAACCTCGCGAACATCATCGCCCCCAGCGGTGAGCGCCGCGGCATCGTCGGCAGCGGCAACGTGTGGTGGAGCCCGGACGCGCGCGTCTTCCTCGACTTCACCGCGAACCTCGACAAGATTTACCAGACGGTCACCGGCACCAAGCCGGCGAAGACCGACGCGGCGCACAAGCAGAACATCCCGTCGGCCCAGAAGAACGCGATGCGAATCCAGGGCAACACGCTCTGAATCACGGTTCGTGATCTTCGATCACGAAGCTTCAGGCAGGCTTCAGCCAGGCGGTTTGCTACAGTGGGGAGATGAAGCGGCGATCGCTTCCTCTCCCCATCTGCTTTTTAGCGGCCGTTTTCGCGATCGCCCCCTTCTCGTGCGGCGCGGCGGAGAGCACGAACCCGCTCCCTGACGAGGACTTCGACTCCGGACGCTCACGCGACGCGGGTGCCGATCGCGTTTCGCCCGACGGCGGCGCGACAGAGTCGGAGGCGGGCGGCAAGCCGGGCGACTTCGACGGTGACGCCATCGCCGACGTGAAGGACAACTGCCCCGCCTTCTCGAACGCCGACCAGGCCGACGCGGACTCCGACGGCATCGGCGACGCGTGCGACTGCGTTCCAGCCGACGCGCAGATCGCCGCCTACATGGTGGCGACCGACGATCTCGCGACCGAGAAGGGGACGTTTGCTCCTGCGCCTGGCTTCGACGCGACGAGCTGGTCGTATGGCAACGGCGCGTACCGTCAGTCGCGCCTGGCGCTCGGCGCGAGCGACGCGACGTTCCTGCAGAGCTCGAAGGCGCTCGATGACGTCTTCGTCGAGGTGCGCGCGGCCTCGACCGAATTTGCGAACCTGAGCACGACCGACCTCCGTCAGATCGTGATCCTCTCGGGCGCGTCGTCGAGCGCAACGACCTTTACCGCGACGGGCTGCGGCATCGAGGTCGTCGAAGGCCTCACGCCCTCGCAGAAGATCTCCGTCCTCGCGCTCGGCGGCAGCCCGGGCGCGGTCACGACGGTCGCTACGACGCGGATCGATCGCACCCCGGTTCAAGCGAACGAAGAGCTCAAGCTCCGCATGGTCCGGCGCGGCGGTCAGATGACGTGCACCGTGACCGTGGGTGACGGCGGTAGCTTCACTGCGACCGCGAGCGGCGTCGGCGGTCCCGGCGCGGTTGGGTTTCTCACGCGCGAAACGAAGGCGCTCTTCAAAGACGTGAAAATCTGCCGCTACGGCAACTGAGGGCGCCCCTGAAATTGCGCCGCTTCGTGCGCGCATGCTCTACTTGCACCATGCACCGTCTTCGCGCGCTCGGCCTCGTTGCCCTCGGGATCACGCTGCCCGCGCTCGCCTTTGCCCAGGGAACGACGGGCGCGACCCCCGCGACCACCGG
>CAXSGV010000139.1:0-13781 GCA_964236615.1 uncultured Polyangiaceae bacterium | reverse complement strand
GTTCGCGCGCGGCCTCCGGGGCGGCGTTTTCGTCGAGGTCGGCTCGTGGAAGGGGCGCAGCACATCCTTCATCGGCCCCGTGTGCAACGCGAACGGGACGCGTCTCGTCTGCGTCGATCACTGGAACGGATCGAACGACCGCCTCGCCGACCGCTACGCCGCTGCGCTTGCGGTCGAGGACGTCGAAGCGACGTTCCGCGCGAACATGGCGGAGCTCGGGATCGTGGCCGAAGTGCTCGCGGAGAGCTCGGCGAAGGCGGCCGCGCGTTTCGCTTCCGGGACCGTCGATCGCGTGTTCCTCGACGGCAGTCACGATGGCGAGAGCGTCGCCGCCGATCTCGCGCTCTGGAGCGAACGCTTGCGGCCGGACGGCGTGCTCGCAGGTCACGACTACGCCGAGGCCAAGCACCCCGAGCTGTGCGCGGCCGTCGACGCCTTCGCGCGCGAACGTGGTCTCACGGTGCGCCGCGGACCACGCGCGATCTACTGGCTCGAACGCTAGACCTTCGCGGGGAGGATCGGCGACGCGTGCTTCGGCTGGTAGATGCCGAGCTTGCCGCCGCCGGGGAGCGTCACGTGCGTGATCGATCCCCATCGCTCCTCGCGAACGTCGGAGCACGCGACGCCCTTGGCAGTCATCTCCGCGACGAGCGCGTGGACGTCGTCGCACATCAAGCAGAGCTCGTGCTTGTCGTTCGTGTCCGAGGGGTGCATCGCCACCTCGGCCGGCGGCAGCGCAAAGATGAGCCAGCCGTGGCCAGCATCGGCGAAGGGGTACTTCAAAACGTCCCTGAAAAAGGCGCGGTCGGCCTCCTCGTCCTTCGTATAGAGAATGACGTGCGCTCCGTTGATCATGACGAGGCTCCCGGGTTCATCGGTCAGGTGTACATCGAGGAGCTCAGTCCGGTGCGCGCATCGAGCTCAGGCTGATCGTGATGTCGTAGGGCTTGTTCTTCCAGACGTCCTTCGGCCAGCTGCTCACCGTCACGCGTGCGGTCGACTTGTCGGAGGCGCGGTCGAGCGTCGCTTCGACCATGCCGGCTTCCTGCCCGGCGCCATCGAACTTCGTGAGCTTGTAGCCTTTGCCTTCGAGCGATTTCTTGAGATCGGTGAAGGCGTCGAACCAGTCGCCGCGATCTTTGTAGAGGATTTTGAGCTGCGTGGGCGTGGACACGCAGACCGTCGCCTTGTCCGTCTCGACGCCGAGGCCGGTCCACGGCGCGGTGAGCGCGACGACGGGATCGGGGCCCTTGAGGTTCTCCTCCTTCGAGCCCTGCGTCATCCAGCGGCAGGTCAGCTCGGTCTTCGGCTTGCAGCCGATCGACGCAAGCGTACACAGCATAACGAGGCCGAGAACGAGGGGGCGCGCGGTCTTCATTGCCGCGTTCTTACACGAGGACCGCCGACGTGGGCATAATGCCTTTCGTGCTCCCCACGCTCCGGACGGTCGTTCTCACGCTCGCCGCCGTCGGCGCCGCCGCCTGCGCTTCGAAGCACGTCGAGGTCGAACCGCCGAAGCCGCCCGCGCAAGCCGTCGCGGCGCCGGTCGCGCCCGTGCCACCGAAGGCCGCGCCGCGTGAGCTTCCGCGGGGTGGCCGCACCCTCTTCCCGACCTACCGCCTCGTGGGCTTCTGCGGAACGCCGGGCGCACCTGCGCTCGGTCAGCTCGACGGGAACCTCGCCAAGAAGGCGGCGATCGTCGAGGACTACGGCAACAAGTACGCGGCGGGCCGAAAGCCGCTCCCGGTCTTCGAGCTGATCGCGACGATTGCGCAAGCGGGCGCGGGCTCCGACGGCAAGTACCGCAGCCACGTCGAGGACGCGGTCGTCGATCGCTACTTGAAGGCGGCGCGCGAGGCGAAGGCGATCCTTCTTCTCGCGATCCAGCCCGGCCAGTCGGACTTCATCTCCGAGCTCAAACACTTCGAGAAGTACTTGCATGAGCCTGACGTCGGCGTCGCGCTCGATCCCGAGTGGCTCGTGAAGGCGCACCAGCAGCCGGGCAAATTCTACGGTCACACGACCGGCGGCGTGCTCGACGAAGTGGCGACCTACCTCGAGGCGATCGTCACGAAGGACGAGCTGCCGGAGAAGGTGATGGTCTTCCACCAGCTCGCGAAGCACATCGTCAGCGAAGAAGAGAACATCAAGAACCACCCAGGCGTCGTCGTCATCAAGAGCGTCGACGGCCTCGGCCCGAAGTGGACGAAAATCGTGACGTACAACTACGTCATCAAGACGATGCCTCCGACGGTGCACGCCGGCTTCAAGCTGTTCTTCGACGAGGACACGCGCATCGGCGACAAGAAGCTGATGACGCCCGCCGAGGTCTTGGCGCTGAAGCCGCAGCCCGAATACATCATGTACGAGTAGCTTCCGGTTGCGCGAAGTCCACGCGCTGGCAGCTGACCTCGATGCGGTAGCCCTCCGGTGCCGTGAAGTAGACGATGGTACCGCGTCCGTTGACGATGACGTCGCTGACCGCGGCGCCGTCTGCTTTCGCGCGGGCATGGAGAGCGCGGACGCTCTCGGCGTCGTCGAGCAAAAAGCCGAGGTGGAAGCCCTCGGGGTAGCGGTCCTCGCCAGGGGCAGCGCGTTGCAGCACGAGCACGAACCCGTAGCCGTCGGCGAGGACGGCCAGCGCGGGCGAGGCCTTGCTGCGCAGGGTGAGGCCGAAGATGCGTTCGAAGTAGGCCACCGAGGCCCGGACGTCACGCACTTGGAGGTCGAGATGATTGAGCTTCATGGGCGGAGCGTGCGTCATCTGCACGTTCATGGGTAATGATGGTTCGTGCTAGGTACCATCACTGTGGTGAATCTCTCTGCCCTCGATCTCAACCTGCTCGTCGTGCTCCACGCGGTGATGGCCGAGCGCAACGCCACACGTGCGGCCAAGCGCCTCGGTGTCACGCAGTCGGCGGTTTCGAACGCGCTCGTGCGCCTCCGCGCTCTCTTCGGGGACGCGTTGTTCGTGCGGCACGCGCGCGGGCTCGCCCCTACCCCGCGCGCCGAGGCTCTCGCGCCCAAGCTCGCGCGCTTACTCGGCGAGGCCTCTGCGCTCATCGGCGCCGATGCTCCGTTCGACCCTGCCACTAGCACGCGCGAGTTCACGCTCGCGTGCGCCGACTACTACGGAATGGTCGTGCTGCCGCCGCTGGTCCAAGCGCTCGGCGCGTGCGCACCCTTGGCGCGCCTGCGGGTCGTCACGCTCGAGGAGCTCGTGGGCGGCGGCGGTCTCGCGCAGGACGTCGACGTCCACGTGGGTCGTCCGCCGAACGTCCTCGCTGGCTGCCGCTCCACCGCGCTCTTCGACGAGAAGCTCGTGTGCCTCACACGAGCTACCAGGCGCGCGCGGCCGGCGCGAATGAGCCTACGCGAGTACCGTGAAGCAACGCACGTGCGCGTGCGCGTGCTCGACTCCGTGCGCGACCCGATCGACGTCGGTCTGCAGAAACGCGGAGTCACGCGCAAGGTCGCGCTCACCGTGCCGCACTTCTCGCTCGCCCCGCTCGTGGTCCTCCGAACGGGTTACGTGGCCACGCTCTCGGCGCGCTTGGCGAATCTCTACGCCGGCTTCTTGCCGCTGACGGTGCGAACGCCCCCGCTCGAGCTGCGCCCGCGTCCGGTGCAGATGCTCTGGCACCAGCGCACCGACGGCGATCCTGGCGCTCGCTTCTTTCGCGATCTCGTCGTCAGAACGTCGAAGTAACCCTCGGCCGGGGCCACCGCCTTCATGAAGGTCGACGCGAGCCCCGCACCCGGTGCAGCGCCTCGTCGGGAGCTGTCCACCCGATGTCCTTGCCGGGCGCGGCGATGTAGCCATCGAGCGAAACGCCCATCCCGTAGATCAGCTTCCTCGTCACGTCCTCCTACTTTCGCGCTGGGCGCCGGCGTTCGTGAAACCAAGCGCGGTAGGTCTCCATGCGCTGCCGTTGCTCCGCGGGCGCATGGTTGGTGCAGGTTTTCACTTCGTCGCTTGATTCGGGCGCACCCCAGCGAACCTCGGCGCAGTCGTTGAGGTCGTAGGCCGTTTCGAGCGCCGCGCTCCGCGTGAGCACGTCGCCAAGCGTGAGCGTTTGCGAGCCGCCCCCGGTCTTCGTGTACGTCACCGAGCGCGCGGTGAGCTCGCGCGCCAGCGTCTGCTCGAGCATGGCGCCGACCTCGGCGGGCGTCTTGCCAGCCGGCATTCGGTACCGCTCGGGCCGACGCGCCACGCGCGCGGGAAAGTGCTTCACCACATCGAGCGCGATCAGGAGCCGCAGATCGCGTGACGGTGTCGCGAAATCCTCCCACGCGCCGTTCGTCTCGAAGATCTCTGCACCGTCCGGCATCGGGGCGGGAGCCTTCGCCGCTTCGAGCCATTTTCTGCCGTTGTCGACAGACTTCACCCGCGTGCGCACTTGCTCTTCGAGCGCGACGATCGTCTCGAGCAACGCCTTTTCGGGATCGAGCGGACGCGGCGCGAGCAAGTCGTCCATCGCGTCGTAGAAACCCTCGACGTCGAGCTTGCCCGCGCCACGCGAGAGATCCGCGTACTCGGGATCCTTCTTGATCGATTCGTCGTCGAAGCGAGCGATGTGTCCTTCCCTTCGCGCGAGCGGACGGAAGCGCTTCCAGCCCGGGCCGCCGAGCTCCTTCTGCGTCGCGTAGAGGAAGTTGCCCCGCCAGAAGCGCTTGCGCGCGACCGTGCCGTCGGGCTGACCGTCGACCGCGAGCAGCACGCCCCCGCGGTCTCCGTTCTGCGGGAGGCGCTTCGACACCATGAGCACGTGCCCGTACGGATCGGCGAACACGGTGCCCGGACGCAAGCTCTCCGAAGTGAGCGCGACCGGGTAGTAGTCGGCGTTCTCGTCCTCGAACGGAGCGCGGCCCGAGCCCGAATGCGCGCGATCGGCAAGCCTTCCGCCCAGGAACGCGCCGAACGTCCTCACCGCCGTGGGCTGCACCGACGGCGGCGGATCTTCGTTCGTGAGCAGCCCCGTGCACGACGGCGGCGCGCCACCACCACCGCGGTTGCACTGCGCGACGCCGAACGGGAGGCGCATCTTGAACGCGAAGTAGGCGCGCAGGAAATACGGGAGGTCGGCGCAGTCGGGTCGAACCACCGGGGCGCTCGTGCTGTCCTCACCCGCCGCGAGGTAGTCGAATAGGAGGTTGCGGCTCTTGTCGCGCAGCACCTCGTGGAGCGCCGCCCAGCTCGGCTGCTCGGTCTCGGGTGCGTCGAACAGCGTCTCGATCCATGCAGAGTACAACTGCTCCAGCGCGTGGCTCCACGCGCGCTTCGTCGGCCACAACCCTTGGTCGCGGCTCAGCGCTGCGGGCTCCTGCGGCGCCACCGTCGAGACGGTCAGCCCCAGCGTCGCCGGTGCCGCGACTCCGCACGCGCTCTGCACGAGCGACGCGGTGTACTTCCCCGCCAGCGGCGCTGGCACGCTCGCCATCCAGAAGTAGGGCGGCCCGCCGTGGCGCTCGGTCGCCCTTGCAACGATGGGCCCGACCTCGGACTTCGTGGGCCCCGGTGCGACGAGACGGAGCTCGGCCTCGAGCGGACGATCGCTCAATGCGATCACCCGGAGCGGCACGCCGGTCCATGGGGTGCCCGGCATCGCGTAAATGTGCACGGCCTTGACGTCCTCGCACGACACATCCTCGAGCGGCGCAGGATCCATCGTCACGCTCGCAGCGCTCAGGCTCGGCGCAGGGGCCGTCGAGCTCGCGTCACTCGGCGCGCTCGCCCCATCGCCCGGCGTCGCGCGCGAGCATCCCGCGAGCACGAGAACAAGGAGGGTCGAGCGGAGCTTCACCATGACGTTCGAAACGCGCGCGCCAGGAATCGTCATCCCTGAACGGCTGCGCGAAGGCGCGATAGGTTAGCCTGTTTTCGTGCCGAAGCTGCCTCTCGACAAGCCGACTCTCGACACTGTCGCCGCGAGCACCGTCGCGCACTACGCGCGCTCCGCAAAGTCCTTCAAAGCGGGCACATGGGATCACGACGTCTCGCAGAACCGCCAGGCATTGCTCGACGCGATCCAGACACCGCCGCCCTACGTGATCCTCGACGTGGGGTGCGGGCCGGGGCGCGACGTCGTCTACTTCCATTCGCTCGGTCACGAGGCGGTCGGGCTCGACGCGTGCTTGCCGTTCGTCGAGATGGCGCGCGAGGTCTCGGGGTGTGAGATCCTCCATCAGAGTTTTCTCGAGCTCGACTTGCCGATGGAGCGGTTCGACGGGGTCTTCGCCAACGCGTCCCTGTTTCACGTTCCGACGCAGGAGCTCGGTCGCGTCCTTCGCGCGCTCCACGACACGCTCGTGCCCGGCGGCGTCCTTTTCTGCTCGAACCCACGCGGCGAAGACACCGAAGGGGTCCGCGGCGAGCGCTACGGCGCGTACCACACGCTCGAAACGTGGCGCGCGTACGTCACCTCCGCGGGCTTCGCCGAGGTCGACCACTACTACCGCCCCGAGGGAAAGCCGCGGCACGAGCAGCCGTGGCTCGCGACCGTATGGCGTCGACCACGCTAGCCGTCCTCGTCCCTCGTTGACCGTTGACGTACGTCGACGTCGACGAACGGGAGCACATGCTAGTCGGCGTGCTCGACGACCTCGATGTCGAGACCGAGCACTTCGTCGTCGCCTTCCCAAGAGACGCGCGCGACACGACCAGCGAACGGGATCTGGAAGAGCCCCTCGACGCCTACGCGCCCGCGCACGGTGTCGCCGAGCACGAGCTTGCACTCCTGCTCCGTGTCGATCGCGCGAACGCCGAGGCCGATCTCGCTGTAGTCGACCGTCTCGAACTTGACGCGCTTGCCGTCCACCTCGAGCTGCACCGGAATGGCGCCATGGAAACGGACGGCGGCGCGGCGCGAGGCGTCACGCAGGAACGTGCGGCCCTGGTGATCGCGCCGGTCGACGCTGTAGATGCGGTGCGACGGGAACTCCATGGCGGTGAGACGGCGATCGAACACGCAGCCGGTGTCGAGGCAGATACGGCTGGCCGAGATCTCGACGGTGTCGACCACGGTGTGGCCGTGCACGATCACCTTCTCCCAGCGGAAGGTGCTTTGGAGGAATTTGTTGCGGACCCACATCATGTGCTCCGACATCGCTTCGCGATCGAGGTCCGCGAGGCGCACGTTCGGGACGCCGGCGTGCACGAAGAAGTGCTCTGCCGTTTCGTAGGACAGCGCGAGCGTGTTGAAGAACGCGAGGTGCTCCGGTGGCATGTGGTAGCGCCCGTCGGCGTCGGCGTAGCCCGCAAGCGTCGCGCTGCCGCCGTTGAGGACATAGCGGGCGACCTTCTGCGGATCCTTGCCGCTCAAGAACTCGAGCAGCATCGACTCGTGGTTGCCGCGGAGCGTGACCACGTGGTGTTGCTTGCGCAGCTCGAGGATGAGGTCGACGACCTGACGCGATTTCGGACCGCGATCGATGTAGTCGCCGAGGAACACGACCGTGCACCCCGCGCGAAGCGGGAGCATGCCGAGGAGCTCTTCGAGCTCGTCGGCACAACCATGCACGTCGCCGATCGCGAAGAGCGGAGCTCCCGGCGGGGAAGAGGACGCCACGGGGGTATTGTACTACCGTCCACTCGTGTTCGCTCTGCTCCTCGACGTGCGCGCGAGATGACGACCAACCAAGGACGAGCTGGCGACGTCCTGACCGCCGCGTACCGCCTCGACAAGCTCCTGGCAGTCGGCGGAATGGGTGAGGTGTACAAGGCGACGCATTTCAGCGCGGACGGCCCAAAGCAGGTCGCGGTGAAGGTTCTGCACAAGGATTTCGCGGCAAACGCTGAGGTCGTCGCGCGCTTTCTGCGGGAGGCGCGGGTGAGCAACACCGTCGCCCACCCGAACGTCGTCACCGTGCTCGACACGGGGCAAGACGCGTTCGGCGTCCCGTTTCTGGTCCAGGAGCTCCTCGAGGGGATGGATCTCGCGAAGTGGCTCGAGAAAAAAGGCGGCGTGGTCCCGCCGCGTGCCGCCCTCGCCGTCCTTCTCCCCATTGCCCGGGCGCTCGCGGTCGCGCATGCCTTGGGCGTCGTGCACCGCGACGTGAAGCCCGAGAACGTGTTCCTCGCGCGCGGCGCCGATGGGCGCGTCGTACCGAAGCTCGTCGACTTCGGGATCTCGCGCCTCATCGCCGACGAGGTCTCCGGGGCTCGGCTCACCGCGCAGGCCCCCATGGGAACGCCCGCGTACATGGCGCCCGAGCAAGCGCGCTCGGCACGCGACGTCGATGGCCGCGCCGACATCTGGTCGGCGGGCGTCGTGCTCTACGAGCTGCTCACGGGTCGCTTCCCTTACGACGCGACCGATCCGAACCAGCTCGTCGCGGCCATCGTGACGAGCCACCCGCGCAAGATCGAGTACGTCGCGCCTGATCTTCCTCCATCCATCATCGCGCTCGTCGGCGCTTGCCTCGTACGCGAGCGCGAAAACCGCCTCACCGCGGAGCAGCTGGTTGCAGCGCTCGAAAAGGCGCGTGAGGACGTCGCCTCGTCGGCTGCCGATCCACTCGCGTTTCCCCTCGCCAATGTCCTTCCCCCTTCGAAGATGAGCGCCAGTGCGCGCGAAGCGTCGACCCTCGCGCCACCGGCACCGGCGACTGACGTTGGTGCCGAGACGGTGAACGTTCGCGGTCCCGCGCCGCGCAGCAAGATGGAGATCTTCGCCGCGTGCGTGATCATGCTCGTCCTCGGCGTCGCGCTCTCTTACGCGGTGCTGGTCTTCTTCGGCAAGTGACACGCGGCATCGGCGACGCCCTCGTAGCGCGCCGCTGCGTAGTCGGCGATGGCCTCACGCGTGCTGGGCTCAGGCTGCCTTCGAGCCCACGCCTCGAGTGTTTCGCCGGCGTGGCGACCGAGCCCGCGTCGGGCGAGCGCGCGCTCGAGATCGACGAACGCGCGCGGCGGCTCGGCGAAGCGTAGGGCGGCTGGCAGGAGGGCCGGCGGAGGCTTGCGCGCGCGGAACCACCGCTGGACCACGAAGACGACGAGACCGATGAGCGCGGCGATCGTGAGCTCGCCGATCGTCCGGGCGACGAGCCAGTCCTCCGCGGTGTCCCACGCCGCGCCGAAAAATTCCCCGAGTGCGCGGCCGCCATGGGCGTCGTGCGGGTTGTGCTGAGAGAGCTCGACGATCGGCGTGGCGTCCCACGTGGTCCACCCGCGATCGGGCAGCCACGCTTCGACCCACGCGTGCGCGTTGTTCTCACGCACGACCCAATGCTCGAGGACGCCGTGATGCTCGCCCACGCGGTAGCCCGTCACCATGCGCGTCGGAATCGCGATCGAGCGCGCAAGAAGCGCGAGTGCGCTCGCAAAGTACTCGCAATGGCCTGAGCGCTTTCGAATCAGGAAATCCAAGATCGGATCGCCCTTCGCGCGCGGCGACGCAACCTGCGCGTACTCGTGCTCGGCCTTCAGGTGACGGGTGAGCGCGTCGAGGGCTTCGCCGGGCGTCTTGGCGTCCTTCGTCCACTCCCTCGCGATCGCCTCGAGGCGCGGGCGGACGCGAGGGGAGAGCGCGAGATCCTCGGCTTCGGGCGGCGCGACGGCGAGCGCGCGCGCGGCGGCGTCACCGGTGCGAAGCGCGACGCGATCGTCCTTGCCCGTATCCTTCGCGGCGCCGAGCGCGTCGACGCGCAGCGTTCCGCTCGGCGTCGCGAGCGTCACCACATCGAGCGGAAGGAAGACCACGTGGTTGCCAACACGGGAGGAGGCACGGCGGATCTCACTCGCCCCTTCGCCTTCGAGCGTGCCGTGGCCGATCGCAATCGTCGTCGGCTCGCCCACCGTCCTGCGGGACCAGCGGCCTTCGTCGTAGGTGTCGAGCACCGCGCCACGCAGGTAGTCGATCCGCCGGCCACGCACACGAAGCACGAGCTCGTCGGAATCGAGCATGGGTGCGAGCGCGCCGAGCTGCACCGCGTTCGAGAAGCCGACGCGCGCTTGCAGCCGCGCTTCGTACGCTTGCTCGAACTTGCGCATGCTCCACCCGTGCGCGGCGGGCGTGGCGATGCCGAACGCGAGCGCGATCGCCGCCGCCGTGCCGACCACGAGCGCGCCAAGAGCCACGATCCGACGCGGCATCAGGCTCGCCGTCTCGCGGTCGGGATCGCCGGCGCGCAGGGCGAAGAGCGACGCGGCGAGGTGCACGAGGACCAGCGCGGCGTACACGAAGCCAAGCCGCGCGCCACCGCACGCGAACATCGCGAGGAGCCCGAGCGTGACGGTGAACGGCTCGCCCCACTCCGGCTTTACGACGTACAAGCGCACCGCACCGATGAGCAATGCCGAGAGCGCGAAGCCGAGGCCGAACGCGCCGAGCCGAAGCCCGCTCGGAGCGATAGGGATCGCACGCACGTAGGCAATCACGACCACGATCGTGACGAGTGAGGCGAGGCGCAGGCTCGCGCGATCGAGCGGAAGGCGCTGTCCGACGAGCGCGCCCGCGACGACGAACAAGAGCGCCCCCACGCCGGCAACGGGGCTGGCGGAGGCGACCACGACGGCGAGAGCGGCGACCGCGAGTGGGACGAACGCGCGCGAGCGAACGATGTGCGGAGCCACGGTCACGCGATCGGATCTCCGCGCAGGATGGCCGCCGGGTCGAGGATCTGAATGCGCTGGCCCTCGCCGCTCGTGGCAGGGCACGACGGATCGAGAACGAGCACTCGGCACGCGAGACCTACGTTCACGAGCCGCGCGATGAGCGCGCGCCGCGGCTCGTCCCACGTCGGCACGATCGCGATCAGCGCCGAGAGCTCGCCGGCGTGCGGCTCGATTGCAGCACGAACGCGCTCTACGTCGAGCACGGGCTGCGCCTCCACCACCGCGAGAACGTCGAGCGCGGCGTCGAGGGTGCCGCGGCCATGGCCGAGGGCGAGTGGCGCATCGCGATCGTCGTCGCTCGCAGCACTGCGGGCTACGAAGAGATCGATCAGCGCCTCGCCGCAGAGGAGACGTGCCACGATCCCCGCCGCCAGCGAGAGCCCCCCTTCGAGGCGCGCTGCGGCCTGGCGCTCGGCCTTGGGCCCACTGCCGCCGAGGACATCGCCGCACGCCGTGTCGACCCACACGCCGACGTGCGCGAAGAACTCTTCCTGGTACTCGCGCACGAACGGCACGCCGGTGCGGGCCCACGTGCGCGCGTGGAGATCCTTCACCGGATCGCCGGGACGGTAGGGCCGCACACCCGCGAGCTCACGTGAATCGGCGTGCTGCGCCGCGCGCGGAACGCCCCCTTTGTGATGACGTCGCGGCTCGGGGAGCTCGAGCTCGGTGACGTTCGCGACGCGCGGCACGGCGAGCAGCCGAGTCGCTTCGGTGCGCACTGGCGGTCCGAGGGCAAGACCGAACGGTACGAGCGCTTGCACCCGAAACGAGCCGATGTGGTGGTGCCCACGCCGCACGAAGCGCGCGCGAAAGACGAGGTGCCGCGCCTCTCCTGCGGCGAGCCGGCGAAGGCCACGCGCGCGCTCGAGCCACTCACCGTCCCACGAGAGGAAAGGCCCCCGCGCGCGAAGCGAGACGTGATCGGCCTTCCCCTCGTTCACGAGGTGCACGCGGAGCTCGATCGCCTCGCCGACCATCACGCGCCGCGGCGCCACGACGCGCGCACGCACGCCTTGCAGACGGAGCGCGCGCGACACGAGGATCGACGCGAGCAAGAGTCCCGTGATCGCGGCCCACGCGAGATAGAGGTGGTTCCGCCGCACGTCGAGCGCGACCGGCGCCGCAAGAAACATCAGCGCCGCCAAGTGCGCACCTTCGACAGTCACGCGCTCGCCCGCCAGAACGAGAAACCAAAGTGCGCGCGGCAACCGACGTTCGCGCGAGCCACTTTCGGTGCGCTGCCGGGCGGCCCACCGCGTGAAGTACGGGACGAGGACGTAGTTGACGCGGCGCCAGTCGACCGAACGCGAGCTCACACCGGAACGTCCACCGCGCCAACGAGCTCCGCGAAGATCGCCGCTTCACCACGCCCTCCGTAACGAGCCTGCGAGGTGAGCTTCACGCGGTGCGCGAGCACGGGCGCCGCGAGAGCCTGCACGTCGGCCGGGCTCACGTACGTGCGACCCTGAAGTAGCGCGTGCGCCTGCGCCGCGCGGAAGAGCGCGAGCGATGCGCGTGGGCTCGCACCCACTTCGAGATCGGCGGCGTCGCGCGTCGAGGCGATGAGCCGAAGCATGTACTTTGCAACATCGGGCTGCACCGTCGTTTCGCGCGCGCGCGCCTGGAGCGCGAGCAGATCGTCCTTGGTGGCGACGGCGACGAGGCTGTCGAGGGGATCCTCGGTCTGGCGCGCGAACAGCATGCGGAGCTCGGCCTCGGCCGACGGATACCCGACCGACACGCGCAAGAGGAAGCGATCGAGCTGCGCTTCAGGGAGTGGGTACGTGCCGGAGAAGTCCGACGGATTCTGCGTCGCCAGCACGAAGAACGGCTTCGGCAGCGGGTGCGACACGCCGTCGACGGTCGCCTGCCCTTCGTTCATCGCCTCGAGCAGCGCCGATTGCGTGCGCGGCGAGGCGCGGTTGATTTCGTCGGCGAGGAGCACGTTCGCGAACAACGGACCGCGCTGGAACGTGAGCGTGCCCTCGCGCGGGTTCAAGATCTGCGCGCCGACGATGTCGCTCGGGAGCAAGTCGGGCGTGAACTGCACGCGCGCGAACTGGATGTCGAACACACGTGCGACTGCCTTGGCGAGCGTCGTCTTGCCCACGCCGGGCACGTCCTCGATGAGCACGTGACCGCCGCCGAGGATGCCGACAAGGACGAGATCGATCACGTCCGGTTTGCCTTCGAGCACCTTGCCGAGGGTCGCGCGGACGCGCTCGATGACGACGGACGCTTCCATCGGCATCAGGAGGACTCGAGGCGGGTGAGAAGCTCGGCGTAGGCCTTCTCCGCCTCGGGCAGACCGATCGCGACGAGCCCGGGCACGACGTCGCTCTCCATCGAATCGAAGAACGCACGGGCGTAGCCGGCGTAGCTGAGGTTGCCGAAGTTCGGACCGTCGTCGACCGGAGACTCGCCGCGCGCCCAGCTCGGCCCGCGTGCGGCGCAGCAGAGGTTGGCGAAATGCCGAAACAGGATCGGCAGCTCGGACGCGAGCTTCGTGCGCTCGGCCGCGAAGGCTGGACCGTCGCTCCGCATCAAGAGGGCGCCGAGCTCCCAGCCGAGCTCGCCGTGGAAGGTCTCGTCGATCACGATCGCCGAGACGACCTCACGCGCGACGGGAACGTCGGTGACCTTGAGCGCCCGCCGAAACATGTGGCCGCTCACGGTTTCACCGATGCAGAACGCAGCCACGATGGTCTGTCGCACGTGCGCGCGCGGCGAGGTCTGCGTTAGGAGATGCAGGCGCGAGGGATCGATCTCCGGCGCCGCCGGGCGACCGAGCACCTCGCACATCCGCATGCAGAGATCGGTGTGACGAACCTCGTCGGCGATCATGCGCGCGAAGGCGCCGGACCAGTCGAGCGGCGCGCCGAGCAAGTGAAGCTGCGATGCGAGCTCGGTGAAGAGCGCGAGCGAGTGCATCTCCTGCACGGCGCGCGTGAGCCAGAGATCGGCGGCGCGATCCAGATCGTCGGGCGTGTACGCGCTCTCGTCGAACGCGTCCCAGTGGATCTGGCCCTTTCGCGGAAGGACGATCGCGTCATGCTCCTCGGTGAGCGCAAGCCCGGCGGCCCCGATGGGCTCGCCGCCGCTCACGCGTTTGAGCACATACACGGTCAGGGCTTGCGGAACGGCGCGTTCGTGTGGGGCGCGC
>CAXSGV010000138.1:10528-13805 GCA_964236615.1 uncultured Polyangiaceae bacterium | reverse complement strand
TCATCCGGCAAGGACTTCTACTTCCCCGAGACCGTCAGCCAACCCGGCGATCCCAACGCCGAGCTCGACGCGAACGGTCGACCCATCGACGGCAATGCACGCGGCGTCGACGGCTTCCGCTCCGCGACGGTGAGCGGGCGCGCTTGGTACAAGGCGGCCACGATTCAGTGGTTCCTGCATTCCCGCAACAAGACGCTGCCCACGGGCGAGTACGGCGCCATCTTCAGCGATCCGCGCAACCACTTCGCGGACACGCGCGCGTTCGTCGAAGCACGCTTCGAGCCCCAGCTGACCAAAGAGATCCAGAGCCTCAGCCGCGCGCACTTCAACATCTACAACTTCGACGGCTTCACGTCGTACACCGCGCCCGACGGCGGCTCGCGCGACACGTTCCGCGGACGTTGGGGCGGCCTCGAGCAGCGTCTCGTCTACGCGCCAACCGACAAGCTCCGCCTCACCGTCGGCGGCGAGGTCATTCGTCACTTCACGACGAAGCAGGTCGGCGAAAACGATCAAGGCGCGTACCTCTTCGACAACAACGGGAACCCCGGCCGCAACGACCCGTTCACCGTCCTCGCCGGTTACGTCCTCGGTGACATCACGCCGCTCAAAGGGCTGAAGGTCTCCGCGGGTACCCGCCTCGACTACTACTCCAACATCGAGAGCTTCGATTTCACGGCGGCGTTCAACCCGCGCCTCGCCGTCATCGTGAAGCCCTACGAGCAGGGAAACCTGAAATTCCTCGCCGGCAAGGCCTTCCGCGCCCCGAGCGTGTACGAGCTCTTCTACGCGTCGACCACGCAAGAGCGCGCGTCGAATCTACAGCCCGAACAGATCTACTCGGGCGAGGTCGAGTTCTCGCATCGCTTCTCGCCGACCGTCACCGCATCGGTTGCCGGCTACGCAAACTACGTCAAGGACCTCGTCGAGCTCCGCGATCTGCCGAGCGGAAGCGTGCAGTATGCAAACTCCAATGCGCCCGTGATTGTGCTCGGCTCGGAGTACGAGGTCCGACGCGACTGGCGACAGGGTTGGATGCTCGCGCTCTCCTACTCGCTGCAGAAGGCGCGCTACCTCTCCGATCCCACGCTGCGCGACGTCCCCAATTCGCCGGTGCAGCTCGCCTCGGTGAAGGGTGCTGCGCCGATCATTGGCCGCACGCTCATGGCCATGACGCGCATCTCGGTCGAGGGCCCGCGCCCCGACCGAAACTTCCGCGACGGCGATCCGCCGCAGCAGAACACGGACGTCGGCGTGATCTGGGACCTCGTCTTGTCGGGCGAGATCGAGCGCATGGGTATTCGCTACTCACTCGGCGCATACAACGTCGCCGACCACCGCTACGACACGGTGCCGAGCGGTGAGTTCCGTCAGCGCACGATCGTCCAGAATGGACGGACGTTCCTCGCATCGCTGTCGGTCAGCTTTTGATCGACCCAGCGAACCTCGCGACTTGGAAACAGGAAGGCGTCAGGCCGGAGCGTCAGCCGCGAGGCTCAACGCGCCGCAGTGATGCAGGTACGCCTCTTCATGCGTGCCGATGAAGTACGCGAGCTCGTCCCAAAGCCACCGGGGCGTGCCCGCGGTCGTGGTCTTCGTCTTCGTAAAGGCGGCGAGCCACGACTTGGCGTCGCGCTTGTCGAGCTGCCGTCCGTGCGCCCGACCGACGACGCTGCCCAGGTAGGCGGCGAGGCTCGTGGCTTCCGCCTTCTTGAGATCTGCGAGGCCGATCTTCTCGTCGTGCGGCATCAGCTCGTGGATGGTGGTGCGCAAGCCGCCAACGGTCGCGGCCACGGTGCGGTGCCCGAGGTGAGGAGCCAGGACACGCGCCGCGGCGACGACACGATCGGCGTCGTCCTTGGGGAAATCACTCTTTGGAAGCCGGGGCGCGCGAAGTGGCAGCGCCTCTTTGATATCGATAATCCGAAACATCTCGTGCGCGGGCGTTGGAGTCGCGCCCTGGGCGTTGGCGGGCGTGGTCACGCACACGAGCGCGGCGGCGCGCCACGCGCCAAGCGAGCTCAGACCCGCCACTCGAAACACGGAGTCGATCACGCTGACGGTCGAGTCGGGGTGCTTGCCCGCGAGCGTCGTCACGAGCGCGCGGATCGGCTCGGACAAAATGGCCTCCGCGATCGACTGCTTCTCGCTCTTCGTGAGCGGCCAGTACTTCGGTCCGATTGGAAAGCGCGGCGTCTTCTTCTTCTCGGTACGGCGCGCGAGCAGATGCTTCTGCGATCGCGAGGACGCGGACTCGAACATGTTGCGCACGCGGAGCGGAGCGGCGGCCCATTCGACCGGAGCGTCGGCGGCGCGCAGCTCGACGGCCTTCGCGTAGCCGGAAGCCAACCCCGAGATCGCCTGATCGAGGTCGAGCGCACTCATCCCGGCAGTGCGCATGGCCATCGCGATCGACAGCGAAAGTCGCACCAGGTCGAAGATGGGCGTGTGGATGACGGCTTCGTCGAGATCGTTCATGGCGACCGTCGCCTTGCCGTGGGCGTCGGAGACGGCGCCGAGGTTCTCGACGTGGCAGTCACCGCTGATCCAGATAGCCGGCCCCTCCGGCAGCTTCCGAAGACGCTTTTCCGAAACCTGCTCGTAGAAAAAGCTCGGGTTTGCACGGACGAAGGCGTGCGCGTCACGCGCCGATTTCTCATCGCGGATGCGCTTCAGTTGCGCTGCCCGCGCCGCCGGTGAGCGGGGAACTGAAGGATTCCGTGTCATTGAAAACAGAGAACGCTTACCACAGCGGGACACCGTAAACGCGCGGCGCGACGCCCGGGCGACCCCAGACCCCCTTTCTCGTCATCTGAGCTGCTAACTCCACTTATGAAGCGTCTTCTCTCCGCGGCACTCATCGCGTTTGCCGCCTCCCTTGCGGCGCCCGCCTCCGCGGATCCGTCGACCGGCGTCGTGTGGAACCCCGGCTGGCCGCGGGTTCGCCCCGTGGAGGTCGGGATCATCCTCGCGCAAGGTGTCGGCTCGTACATGATCGACGCGTACGTGCCGTTCGCGTCGAAACCGAACTGGTCGGGCCCCGTCCTCTTCGACAAGCCGTTCCGGAATTTCATCGTCGGCCGAAACTTCAAGACGCAAGAGTTCGCCTCCGACGCGAGCGACTTCATTTACAAGTACGCGGTCCTCGCGCCCTACGTCGTCGACAACTTCATCGTCGCGCTCGGCGTTCACCAGGATCCCGACGTCGCCATGCAGATGATGTTTATGGACCTCGAGTCGCTCGGCATGTCGGGCGTTGTCACACTCAGCACAAAGC
>CAXSGV010000138.1:8803-10518 GCA_964236615.1 uncultured Polyangiaceae bacterium | reverse complement strand
CGTCGGTCGCGCGCGTCCGTACACGGCGGACTGCGGCCCACCCGACAATGCGCCGCACACCGCGACGGGGGGCAAGCTTTACAACACGTGCGGCGATCCGAAGGGCGACAACCTCAGCTTCTACAGTGGGCACGTCGCTGCCGTCGGCACGATGGCGGGTCTCACGTGCGTGCACCACCAGCACCTTCCGCTCTACGGCGGCGGCGCGCCCGACGCGCTCGTTTGTTACGGTATGATTGGCGCCACTGTGGCTACGGGTGTCTTCCGCATGATGGCCGATCGTCATTACGTCTCCGACGTGCTCGTGGGTGGTCTCGTCGCGACGCTCTCCGGGTACGTGTTGCCCTCATGGCTCCATTACGGGTTCGGCAGCGGCCGCACGCGCCCCGTGATGCGGACTGCGATCGGGAACGAGCACCTCGGCTACGTGATGCCCACGCCCATCTCTGTTCCGGGTGGTGCTGGCCTCGGCGCGGTGGGGATTTTTTGATCGCGCGCGCCGCCGGGCTCCTCCTTGCAGCGCTGCTTGCGCTCGGGGCACCTCGAACAGCTCTCGCCGCCGACGTGCCGGCTCGCGACATTCGCGACAAGCGTCCGGTCCAGGACTACGACCAGCGCGGGAGCGATCCGACGACGCCTGGCGAGGTGCTCCTCTGGGCCCCGCGGGTCGTCATGCTGCCGCCGTTCCTCCTCAGCGAGTACGTCGTGCGCCGGCCGATCGGCGCCGTCGTCATGTACGTCGAGAAGCGCAAGCTCGTCGGCGCGCTCTACGAGCTTTTCACGTTCGGTCCCGACAACAACATCGGGATCGTGCCGACGGCGCTGTTCGACTTCGGGCTTCTCCCGAGCGTCGGTCTCTACATGTTCTGGGATCACTTTCTCACCGACCGAAACGATCTCCGGCTCCATGCCGCGACGTGGGGTCCGGAGTGGCTCGCGTTCACGGCGACCGATCGTCTTCGCCTCGACGAGAAGGGAAAGCAGGCGCTCGTTCTTCGCGGCGAGTTTTACCGTCGCTCCGACCTCGTGTTCGCAGGCATCGGTCCCGACTCGCGGCAGGAAGACCGATCGCGCTACGACGCCGATCGCGTCGACACGAGCATCGGTTACGAGACGACCGACCTCTGGCGTTCGAGCTCGTTCTCGTCCTCGATCGGCATGCGCGCGATCACGCACTGGGGCAGCGACAAGGCGTTCGACGATGAGCCTTCGATCCGCGAGCAGATCGCCAACGCGCGCTTCCCTGCGCCGCCCGGCTTCGACAAGAAGTACACGATCGTCTACCAGCGCTTCCAGCTGGCGATCGACACCCGGCGTCCGCGCCCCGCGCCCGGCAGTGGCTTGCGGCTCGAGATCAACGCGCAGCCGGCGTTCCAGACCAACACGCGAAATAGCTGGGTCAACTGGGGCGGCTCCCTCGGCGTGTCGCACGATCTCACGAAGCAGCAGCGCGTTCTCAGCCTGACGGGTGGCGTCGAGTTCTCGGACCCGCTCCTGCGTGACTCGACGATCCCGTTCACGGAGCAGGTCGTTCTCGGCGGCTCCGGCCCGATGCGCGGCTTCCTTCTCGGGCGCCTCGTCGATCGCAGCTCCGCGGTCGCGACGCTTCAGTACACCTGGCCGATTTGGGCGTTTCTCGATGGCGCGATGCACCTGTCGATCGGCAACGTCTTCGGCAAGCAGAACGTCTACAAGTTCCAGTGGGCGACCAGCCG
>CAXSGV010000138.1:7143-8793 GCA_964236615.1 uncultured Polyangiaceae bacterium | reverse complement strand
ACTTCGAGCTGAAGAAGCTTCGTTTGAGCACCGGCATCGGTATCCGCACCAACAACTCGCGCGATCACTCGCTCGAGCTGATGACCGCCTTTGGTACCGACACTTTCGAACAAGGCACGCGCATCAGCTCGGTGCGCATCGTCATTGGAGCCAACCGTGGATTCTAAGCGACTGATCCTCGGCGCCAGCGCGCTGCTCCTCGCCTCCGGCTGCGGTGGCGGCGTGCGCCGTTTCCCGCTTCGCGCGCCCGTCTGGCATGACGCCGATCTCGATCCGATCGCGGGGCACTGCACGCCCGACCCCGAGAAGCCGACGAAGAAGATCTGCGGCCCCTCGGAGTACGAGTCGAGCTTCGCGTGGGACGCGGCCGACAACACCATCTTCCGCCCGATCTCGCGCTTCTTGGCCGTCGATCCGGCGGGGCCCGCCGTCAACGTCAACAGCATGGACGAGGTTCCGAACTCGAGTTGGTTCGTGAACCGCCTCACCAGCGGCGCGCTCACGCAAGAGCAGATCGCCGACGGCTTCTGCGACGACAAGGTGCTCGATCCCGAGCACGACAAGCCTGGCTCGTGGGTCATCGATCAAGGCAAAGCGAACGGCGCGAACCCCGGCTTCCGCATCAATGTCGAAGGCAAAGGCAAGTTCCTCCTGAAGGCCGATCCGGCCGACCAGCCCGAGCGCGCGACCGGCGCTGACGCCATCGCCTCCCGCTTCTACTACGCGAGCGGATGGTGGGCCCCTTGCGTGACCGTCGTGTACGTGAAGCCGGAGCTCCTCAAGCTCAAGCCCGGCCTCACGGTGACCGACAACAGCGGCACGACCAAACCCTTCGACGAGAAGGCGCTCGCCGAGCTCCTCACGAAGGGCTCGCATCGCAACGGCCTGATCCGCATGGAAGCGTCGAAGTGGCTCCCGACGCGTCCGATCGGCCCCTTCACCTACGCGGGTACGCGCTGGGACGATCCCAACGACGTCATCCCGCACGAGGACCGCCGCGACCTACGCGGCGCGAAGGTGCTCGCTGCGTGGCTGAATCACTTCGACTCGCGCGAGCAGAACACCATGGCGACATGGGTTCCCGACGAGAAGAATCCCGAGGTCGGGCACGTGCAGCACTGGTACATCGACCTCGGCGACTGCTTCGGAAGCGAGTGGGAGTGGGAGGGGATTTCGAAGCGCCTCGGCCATGCCTACTACCTCGACATCCCCTACGTCGCGGAAGACTTCCTGACGCTCGGCTTCATCGAGCGCCCCTGGGATAGGGCGCGGCGATCGCGCGACGGGGAGATCTTCGGGTTCTTCCACTCGCGCGATTTCCAGCCCGACAAGTGGCGAGGTGGTTACCCCAACCCGACCTTCAGCCGAATGGATGAGCACGACGCTGCCTGGGCGACGCGGATCATCTCGCGCTTCACGCTCGAGGACGTCGAAGCCATCGTCGCGAAGGGCGACTACACCGAAGCCAAGCACACCAATTTCCTCGTCGCGCAGCTGCTCCTTCGCCAGGAAGCCATTTTGAAACGCTACTTCGCGAAGCTGTCGTCGATTGCCGATCTGAAGGTCACGGGCACACAGCTTTGTGGCACCGACCTCGCCAAGAAGACCGGCACCTACTTCGCCGAGGACTTCCACTACCACGCGCGCATG
>CAXSGV010000138.1:4855-7133 GCA_964236615.1 uncultured Polyangiaceae bacterium | reverse complement strand
GCCGCGACGACCACCACGTCGGTCGACGCGTACCGCGCCTACCTCGACGGCACGAACCACGCGCTCATGCTGTCCGGCGTCGACCTCGAGAACGCGCGTCCGCTCGCCGTCCCCGCGGTCACCGACAACGGCAACGTGTGCGCGTCGCTCGTTCACATCGCGCCCGACGGCGGCATTCCGGACGACTCGCCCGACCGCTACGTCGTGGTCGACATCGAGAATGGCACCAGCAAGGGGCCACTCCGCGCGCACCTCTACGATCTTGGCCCGAAGAACGGCTTTCGCCTCGCCGGCGTCGAGCGCCCTGACACTGTAAAGCCGGACTGACCGGTTTCCGAACGACGACCGAGGAGAGCATCGTGGCCGAGACCAAGACTGACGACAAAGGCGAGCGCGGAGTCCTCGAACGCGTGCTCGGGCTGTTCGCCGAAGTGCACAAGGGCGAAGCGCTGACTGCGTTGCTCCTCACGTTCAACGTGTTCGCGATCCTCGTCGCGTACTACTTGCTGAAGGTCGTACGCGAGCCGCTGATTCTCGAAGGCGGCGGGGCGGCGCTGAAGAGCTACACGACCGCAGGTCAGGCTTTGCTCTTGATCGGTCTCGTCAGCGGGTACAGCCAGCTCGCCAAGCGCGTCGATCGCATCAAGCTGATCACGTTCCTGATGCTCTTTTTCGCGGGCTGCCTCGTTGTCTTTTACGCGCTCGCGTGGATGAAGGTGCCGTACCTCGGCATCGCTTTCTACATCTGGGTCGGCTGCTTTAGCGTGACGGCGATCGCGCAGTTCTGGTCCTTCGCCAACGACGTCTACACGCAGGAAGAGGGCAAGCGACTCTTTGCGATCATCGGCGTAGGTAGCTCGCTTGGCGCGATGCTCGGCGCGAAAATCGCGGGCTGGATGGTCGTTCCGCTCGGGCCCTACAACATGATGCTCGCGGCCGCGGCGATCCTCGTCCTGTGCCTCTTCGTCTCCAGGATCGTCCACGCTCGCGAGAAGGACCGCGGCGACGACGCGCGCCGCAAGGAAGCGATGACGCCTCCTGGAAGCCGCGGCGGCATGCACGTGATCATCGAGGACAAGTACCTCATCCTGCTCGCGTTACTCACGCTCGTGCTCAACCTGGTGAACAGCACCGGTGAGTACATCCTCGATCGCACGCTCGGAGAAGCGGTCGCAGCTGGCAACATGGGCGGCCTCACCGAGAAGCAGTTCTACGGCACGTTCAAGGCCGAGTTCTTTTTCATGGTCAACGCGATCGGCTTCGTCGTGCAGCTCTTCTTGGTGTCACGCATCTTCAAGTACCTGGGCGTTCGCGTCGCCATCTTCATCCTTCCGTGCATCGCGCTCGGTAGCTATTCGCTGATCGCGCTCTACCCGATCATCCAGTACGTGCGCATCGGCAAGACGGCGGAGAACAGCGCCGACTACTCGGTGCAAAACACGGCGCGGCAGGCGCTCTTCCTTCCGACCTCACGCGAAGCGAAGTACTCGGCCAAGCAGTTCATCGACACCTTCGTGGTGCGCATTGGCGACATGGGGTCGGCGTTGGTCGTCTTCGTGGGGTTGAGCCTGGGCTTCGGCACGCGGCAATTCGCGCTGACCAACCTCGTGCTCGTCTTCGTGTGGCTCGGCATCGTTGCCGCGACCGCGCGCATTCACAAGAAGCGCGAGGTCGAAGCCGAAGCCAAGGGCCACGACGGGGCGGCGCACGAGGGGGAACCCGCGCCCGCCTGACCCATGCTCGCTGACGTCCGCACCGAGGAGCGTCCGCTCGTCATCGGCGCCTTCGTGACGCTTCTGGGCGTCATGGCGGGGCACACGCTGATCGAGACCGCGCGCGACACTCTCTTCCTGCAGAAGCTGCCGGCGGAGCAGCTCCCATGGTTGTACCTCGCCATCGCGGCGCTCGCGGTCCTTCTCGCGCAGGCCGAGCAGCGCCTTCTCTACAAGATTGGCGGGCGATTCGGCCTCTCGATCATGATGCTCGCGGGCGCTGCGATGGCGCTCGTCTTCTGGTCGCTGACCGGCTCGCAAGGCCAGTGGGTTTTCTATGCGCTCTACATATGGAGCGCGATCTTCTCCACGCTCATCACGATCCATTTCTGGACCGTGATGGGCAACGTCTACACGATGAGCCAGGCGAAGCGTGTCTACGGCTTCATCGGAGCAGGGAGCGTCATCGGCGCCATCGCGGGCGCAGGTATCGCGCGCGTGCTCACCCACTTCTTTCACGGCGACGCGCGCACGCTGCTCGTCGCGGTCGCGGTGGTCTACATCCC
>CAXSGV010000138.1:2139-4845 GCA_964236615.1 uncultured Polyangiaceae bacterium | reverse complement strand
CCCCTCGGCGTTCGTACCCGCGTTCTTCCTCCGCGGCGCGTCGAAGAGTGACGAAGAGAAGAAGGGCAGGCTTCGTCGCAGGCGCTACACGCTCCTCGAAAACCTCCCGCTGCTACGCGACGATCCCTACCTTCGCCGCGTCGCGATTTTGGTGTTGGTGTCGACGGTCAGCTTCACGATCGTCGACTACCTCTTCAAGACGGCGGCGGTCGCGCACATCGACAACGCGCGCCTCGGTCAGTTCTTTTCGACGACGAACCTCATCTTCAACGTGATCGCGCTCGTGATGCAGGTCGGCGCGGTCGCGTGGCTCGTGCGCGTGCTCGGCGTGACGCGCGCCACCATCGTCCTCCCGTTCCTCTTCATCCTCGGCGGCGCTGGCGTGATCGCCGGCGGTGGGATGGCGGCGGTCATTCTCGTGAAGGGCGCAGACGGTAGCTTCCGCCACTCGCTCCACCGGACGACGATCGAGCTGCTTTATGTGCCGATCTCCGAGTCGATGCGCAGTCGCGTGAAGACGCTCATGGACGGCCTCGGCCAGCGCGGGGGTCAGGCCGTGGGGTCCCTCGTGATCCTCGCCGTGATCGCCAGCTCGAACGACGCCAACGTCGTGCTCATCCTCGGCGGCTTCATCGTCGTCCTCTCGGCAGGTTGGGTCATCACCGCAACCGGGCTGACGCGTCACTACCTCGAGCTCTTTCGATCGACGCTTCGCGAGGGCAACATCGATAGGGTCGCGCTGCCCGCGCTCGACGTCGGCTCGCTCGAGCGTCTCATCGTCGCGCTCAACTCCGAGGTCGACGCGGAGGTTCTCGCGACTCTCGATCTCCTTGCGGATCAGGGCCGAGAGCGATTGATTCCCGCGCTCATCCTCTACCACCCGGCGCGGGCGGTCGTTCTTCGCGCGCTGGATATCTTCGCGAGCTCGGCGCGCGCCGACTTCATCCCACCGGCGCGCCGGTTGCTCGCGCACTCCGACGCCCAGGTTCGCGCCGCCGCCTTGACGGCGATCGCCTCCGTGAAGGCCGACGTCGCGCTCCTTCAGCGCGCCCTCGACGACGTCGACATCGTCGTTCGCGTCACCGCGCTCGTCCACCTGATGTCGAGCGGTCTTCTGAAGGCTGGCGACGGAACCGTCGACGAAGCAAAAGATGCCATAATCAAGATTGCGAAGGAAGGCTCGGCGGAGGCGCGGTTCGCTCTCGCCCACGCGATCCATTTGCACCCGGCGCCCGTGTTCGAACGCGTGCTTCTCGATCTCGTCGACACCGATCAGGCCCGCGACGCGGCGGTCGGCGCCGAGGTTGCGCAAGCGATGGGCGCGATGAAGAGCCTCGTGTTCATACCCGCATTGATCGCGATGCTCGGACGTGCCGACACGATGGCCGAGGCCCGCGACGCGCTCGTGGCGATCGGACCGGACGCACTCCCCGCGCTCACGTCGGCCCTTCGCGACAAGACCGTGCCGCACAAGGTCCGGCGCCATCTGCCGCGTACGATCAGCCGCTTCGAGGCCTCGATTGCCGGGCCGTTCTTGCTCGAGCAGCTGGGTCTCGAGCGCGACACCGTGGTCCGTCACAAGATCATGCGCGGGCTCAGCGCCGTTCGTGTGAGCGACCCGAAAGCCAGCATCGACGTCGAAAAGGTCCGCGCCATCGCGGAGGGGACCGTGCGCGAGCTGTTTCAGCTCATCGACTGGCGCATGCAGCTCGTACGTGGTGTCGAGGAAGACTCGTCACGTCGCTCGCCTGGTCATCAATTTCTTTGCTCGCTGGTGGACGACAAGCGGGCGCTGGCGCTCGAGCAGCTCCTACGGCTCTTTGGCCTGCTCAACCCCGAAGAGGACTTCCAGAACATCGATCGCGGTCTTCAGAGCAAGGATCCCGACGTGCGCGCATCGAGCCGCGAGCTTCTCGATCACCTCGTCGACCCCTCACTGCGTCAAGCGATCGCCACGCTCGTCGACGACGCGCCTGACGCCGATCGCATGGCCGCGGCAGCGCCACTCTACGTCAGCGAGCCTCTGACCTACGACCAGCTCCTCGACCGCTTGCTGCACAGCGACAGCGAGTCCCTCCGCTGCCTCGCCGCTTACCACGTCGGGGAGATTGGGCTCGAGAGCCTGCGCGGTACCCTCGTCGAAGTACCTCGCGGCGGCGAGCTAGCGAGCGTCGTCGAACGCGCGCTCGCCATGCTCGACGCGCGTCGCGCGCTCGGCGCGCAGATCCCGGCGGTGGCACATGCATGACCGCGTCGTCGGAACACTCGAGCGCCTGCACTGCCTCAAGACGTTCCCGCTTTTCTCCGACCTCACGAGCATCGATCTCACCGCGCTCGCGCAGTACACGCGTGAGCGCTTCTTCCGGAAGCGCGCGGTGCTCCTCGAGCCTGGGAGCGAGGTCCACGAGGTTCACTTCATCGTCGAGGGCGAGGTCGAAATGCGCCAGTCCGATGGCAGCATCATCACGGCCGGCCCTGGCGAAGGTGTCGGCATGCTCGGGCTCATCGCGCGGCTGAACGAGGGCGTCTCCGCGGTGGCGCGCACCGAGACCCTCACGCTCGCGGTGAACGCCGACACGTTGGTCGACATCCTCGAGGATCATTTTCGCATTCTGCGGCACCTTCTTCGCGCGCTCTGCGCGCTGTCGATCGACGATCGGCGCAAGCATGGCAACGCCGCTCTCCTCGAGCCGTCGCGCGAGTCGA
>CAXSGV010000138.1:0-2129 GCA_964236615.1 uncultured Polyangiaceae bacterium | reverse complement strand
CGGCGAGACGCTCTGGAACGTGGGCGAGCCCGGCACCACGGCGCTCTTGATCGTGTCGGGCAGCGTCAAAGGCGCGAGCGAGGACGGGTCACAGGCCTTTCGTTTCGAGCCGGGCTCGTACCCTGGCCTCATGGAGGCCATCGCCCGCGTGCCTCTCTGGTACAGCGCGGTCGCCGAAACCCCCGTGACGGCGCTACGCATCGACGCGGAGGACATCATCGACGTCCTCGAAGACAGCGCCGACACCGCGCTCGAGCTCATGGCCGTCGTTGCAGCGCAGCTCATCGAAACGCGCAGCGGGGCGCCCGCCGCGCCCATTTCACGCAAGACCATCCTGTGAAGCGCGCGCCCCTGCTCATGGCTCCGGGAGGGGCCGCAGCCGCGCTGCTCGTGGGCGGTCTCGCGATCGGCTGCGGGAGCCCGAATGTTCCGGCAACGATCCCGCCGCGCGCCGCCGAGATCCCGAAGATGCAGGTGCTCGCGCAGATCGATTTGCCGTTCGAGGATGTGCGCAGCCAGGAGCTGTCCGGCATCACCTGGGACGACAGCACGCGCACGCTCTACGCGATCTCCGACCATGTCCCGGTCATCGTTCCACTCCACGCGGGCAACGATCTACGAAGTTGGAGCTTCGGCAATTCGATCCCGGTCTCGATTTCCGACAACTGGGACGGCGAGGGGATCGCGCTCCTGCCCGATGGCTTCTTGATCGCGAACGAGACCGGCGCGCACATCTACGAGCTCGAGCGGAGCGGTCGCACGCGCCGCGCGATCGATTTGCCATCGCATTACGCGAGTGCGATGAGGAACAAGTCGCTCGAGTCGCTGTCGCTCTCGCCGGATGGTCGTTTCATTTTCACCGCCAACGAAAGCGCGCTCGAGAACGACGGCTCGCAGCCAACGGCACTGCGCGGCACCACCGTGCGGATCACGCGGCTCGACCGTGCCACGTCGGCGACCGTGGAGTTTGCCTACCGCACTGAGCCCGTCTTCGCGGACGGCGGCGGTGACATGGGCTTGGCCGAGATCTGCGCGCTCACGGATCAGGAGCTTCTTCTGCTCGAGCGGTCTTACGTGCCGGGCGTCGGAAACTCGATCCGGATCTTTCGCTCTTCGATCGCGAATGCGGTGGACGTGCGGGACGTCGATCGCCTGACCGAGGCGACGCCGGTGATACCGAAGCAGCTGGTGATGGACCTCGCCGTCGCGGGCCTCGAAGTATCGCCCGCGCGATCGCTCACGACGCGCGCGCTCTACCCGAACTACGAAGGAATGACGCTCGGGCCGCGGATGCTCGACGGTCGTCGCGTGCTTTTCCTGATCAGCGACGACAACGGCAAACCGACCCAGGTTGCACGTCTGCTGGTCCTTGCGGCGTCCGGCCTGCCCTGACGCATATTTTGGTGGACCAACGGGCGCCGGTCGGGCGTTAACAGCGGGGCGTGGTTCGATTGACGCGACGGGCTCGGTGGTTGCTCGGCGCTGCGATGGCAGCGTTGCTCGTCGGCGTGCTTTCGTTCGGGCCGCTCGTGCGGGCACGTGTGGCCTCCGAAGGCGCACGCCGTGGCTTCGTCGTGAGGGCCGGTCGGGCCCTTCCGGGATGGTTTGCAGTGCGGCTATCGGACGTCGAGCTGGAGCTCGAGGGGGTGCAGGGGGTGCGCGTCACCGTGCCCGAGCTGCGCGTCGATCTCGACGCGTTGTTGCGGCCGCGCGAGGTCGAGTTCCTCGGCGGCACGGTCACGCTCGAGGGATCGGCAGAGGATCTGGCTGACGCGCTGGCGGCGTGGCGCAAGCGTCGCCCTCAGCCGGCCGCCACCGAGGAGCGCAAATCGTCGGGGGCCCATGTGCGTGCCGAGGCAGTGGCGCTCACGTGGAAGGCGGACGCTTCACCGACGGCGGATGCCATCGAGGCATCGGGCATCGCGATCGTGCGAGACGACGATGGAACCAAGGTCAGCGTCGACCGCCTTCGCGCGACGCGTCACGAGGCGAGCGTCGAGATCAAGTCGGGCAGCGCGGAGGTCTCGCGTGCGGGGATGATCAAGAACGCGAAGGCGACCGCGGTCGACCTCGTGTACCGCGCGAAGGCGGAAGAGAAGCAGGGGGCGGACCCGACGGCGCCGATCGAG
>CAXSGV010000137.1:13101-13843 GCA_964236615.1 uncultured Polyangiaceae bacterium | reverse complement strand
CTGGTTGAAGCCCGGCTTGATCGTCGAGTCGGTCCACTGCCACTTCACGACCGGCTGGAACGCTGGCGCCTTTGGCTTGATCACGCACAGGTTCGTGCCCGTCGACTGCGGCAGGCACTTCGAAACCGTGGGCTCGCAGAACTCGTTCTCGGCGCAGTCGAACGAGTCGTTGCACGACGCGCCGAGCGCCACGCACGCGGTGTTGAGGCACGCTTGTCCGCCCGCGCAGCAGGTCGGTCCGCAGCGGGTACCCGACGCGCACGCCGCGAGGCACGCGCCGTCGACGCACTCTTGCCCCGTGGCGCAGCACGCCGCGGCGCTGCCGCAGAGGACCTGCGACGGGCAGCTGATCGCGGTGTCTGCGAAACCCGACGAGTCTTCGAGCACGCTGCTGTCGACGCCCGTGCCCGCGTCGAGCCCGCCTTCATCACCCGCGTCGTCCGGAAACACGGACACGTCCTCGGTTCCACACGAGGCGAGCAAGAGCGCGGTGAGCGCGGGAACCGGAACGAAGCGAAGAATGCGCATCCTTTCAATCTAACGTAGCTTCGCACGCCATGCGCGCCGTCCGCTGCCACGAGCTCACCGGGCCTTCGGGCCTCGTCGTCGACGACGTTCCCGAGCCCACGCCATCGCCTGGCGAGGTCCTCGTCGAGGTGAAAGCCGCCGGCGTGAATTTCCCGGATGTGCTGCTTTCCCACGGGAAATACCAGTTCAAACCCACGCCGCCGTTCGTACCCGG
>CAXSGV010000137.1:12513-13091 GCA_964236615.1 uncultured Polyangiaceae bacterium | reverse complement strand
GAGGCCGCAGGCGTCGTCGTCGCGGTAGGTGCAGGGGTTACCTCGGTTGCGGTCGGCGATCGCGTGGCCGCCACGCTGCTTCACGGCGCGTTCGCGGAGAGGATCGTCGTGCCCGAGATGGCGACGACGAAGATCCCCGACGCGGTCAGCTTCGAAGTCGCGGCAGCCACGTTGCTCACCTATTTGACGACGCTCTACGCGCTCGACGATCGGGCGCAGCTCCGTCCAGGCGAAACGCTGCTCGTGCTCGGTGCGGCTGGCGGCGTTGGCACCGCGGCGGTCGAGCTCGGCAAGGCCATGGGCGCGCGCGTGATCGCCGCCGCCTCCACCGACGACAAAGTTGCATTCTGCAAGTCTCACGGCGCAGACGAAGGCATCAACTACGCGACGGAAGACTTGAAGGATCGCGCCAAGGCGCTCACCGGCGGCAATGGTGCGAACGTCGTCTACGATCCCGTCGGCGGCGCGCACGCCGAGCAGGCGCTGCGATCGATCGCATGGGAAGGTCGGTACCTGGTCGTGGGTTTTGCGACCGGCGGCATCCCGAAGATCCCCCTCAACCTCGTGCTGCTCAAAGG
>CAXSGV010000137.1:9074-12503 GCA_964236615.1 uncultured Polyangiaceae bacterium | reverse complement strand
GTCGGCGTCTTCTGGGGATCGTTTGCGCTGCGCGAGCCGGCGAAGAACCGCGCCCACGCTGCGCGCATCTTCGAGTGGGTCGTAGAGAAGAAGCTCGCTCCGCACGTCGACGCCACCTTCCCCTTCGCGCGTGCGGGCGAGGCGCTCGAGCGCATGGCGCGCCGCGAGGTGAAGGGGAAGCTCGTGCTCGTCCCGTGACGGTCTACCACCTCGGCATCACGGTCTCGGACGTCGACCGCGGCGTGTACGAGACGCTCGATCTTCGCGTCGCTCAGCATCCTTCGGAGACGATGCGCTGGCTCATCACGCGCACGCTTGCCTACTGCCTCTCGTACGAGGAGGGCATCGCCTTCAGCAAAGGCGGGCTCGGCCAGACCGACGAGCCGCCGCTCGCCGTTCACGATCTCACCGGCGTCCTGCTCGCGTGGATCGACATCGGCGTACCCGGCGCCGAGCGCCTGCACAAGGCGAGCAAGGCCGCCCGACGCGTGGCCATCTTCACGCATGCCGATCTCGCGCAGCTCCGGCGCGAGGCCGCCACGCGAGCCATCCACAAGGTCGAGGACATCGAGGTCTGGCAGATCCCGGTGGCGTTCGTCGACGCCATCGAGCGCGAGCTCGATCGCACGACCAAGCTCGAGCTCGTTCGCAACGACGGCCAGCTCTACGTCACGGTCGCGGGCAAGACGATCGAAGCCGCCATCGTGCGCGCCTCGCTCGTCGCCGAAGCCTGACGCTCAGACCGCAACGCTCGCGAGAGCAGTCGTCACCGTGGGCACTGTCAGCGTGAAACGCGAGCCGCCCGAGACCCCGCGCGAAACCTCGATGGCGCCGCCGAGAGCAACAGCGATGCGCTGAACGACGGCGAGGCCGAGCCCGGTGCCCGTCGCCTTGGTCGTGAAGAAAGGCTGAAAGACGCGCGCGGTGTCAGCGGCGTCGATCCCCTCGCCTTCGTCGATGACGTCGCAGCGGATGCTCACCCCTTCGCGCGTAGAGTGCGCGCTCGCCTCGACGTACACGGTCTTGCCCTTGGGGCTTGCTTGGACCGCGTTGACGATCAGGTTGATGAGCGCCTGCTGCAACATCGTGCCGTCGAGGAGGAACCGCTTGCACGAAAACGAGAGGCGAATGCAGATCTCGACGGTGGTCTCGGGCGCCGCCCGACGCGCCGCCTCGACCGCACCGGTCACGATCGCTTCAATCTCGACGTCACGCGGGTGCGCCGCGTAGGGCCGCACGAAGTCGAGCAGATCAGAGACGATGCGATTCAGTCGCGCCGCTTCTTCGCCGACGATGTCGAGCAACAGGTTCGCGTCAGGCGTGAGCAAGTCGTGGCGTTGGAGCGATCCGAGCGAATTGAAGATGATCGCGAGCGGATTGCGGACCTCGTGGGCGATGACCGCCGACAGCTCGCCCAGCGCCGCCAGTCGCTCGTGCGTGATGAGCTCCGCCTGCGTGCGCGCAAGCGTCTCGTAGCTCCGCCGAAGGTCATCGAACATCTTCGCGTTCGCGACCGCGGGAGCGAGGAGGTTGGCGACAGCGACGACGCGCGCGACCTCGGTCTTCGTGAACTTCCGCTCGCGGCGTGTCTCGGCGAGCACGAGGGTGCCGATCGCCTCGCCGCGCGAGACGAGCGGCACGGCCATGAGCGATCGCGTCGCCGACCATGCGGGCCGCGAGTTGTCGGTCCGCTCGTCGTTCGCGACATTCTCGACGAGCATGGGTGCTCGCGTGTGAAAGGCATGCACACAGGACGCGTTCGCCGTGAGTGGCACGACCTCTGGATCGACACCGTCAGAGCAAGCGACGCTGGTCAGCTTCGTCCGCCCGGCGTCTGCGAGAAGGACCATCACCCTGGGCACGTCCAGCACGCGCGCGAGCTGGTTCGCTGCGATCGACAAGAGCGCCGAGGATTCGAGGTGCTCTGCAACGAGGCTTCCGAGCTCGTTGACGAGCCCGAGATCGTCGGCGCGAACGCGCTCCGCCTCGAGCATGCGCACGTGCGCAAAGTGAACACCGAGCTGCACGGCCGCGCTCTCGAGCAGACGAAGCGACTCGGCGTCCCACGGGGCCTCGCGCTGGTGCCCGACCGTGATCGTTCCGAACACGGCGTCGTCGAACACGAGCGGCGCGACGAGCAGCTGCCTCAAACCGGCGGATTCGAGCAGCTCACGCCGCGGCTCCGGTACGTCGCGAACGGCGCGCGTCACGACACGTTTGTCGCGCGCTGCAATCGAGATGATCGTCGGACCGTCGAGGGGCACGCGCCGAAGCCAAGCGGGCACGCTCTCGATGTCTTTCTTCTGATCACCCCAGCGCGCGATGACCTCGAGGTGGTCGTCGACGAGCATGTGCACGATGACGCTCGCGCCTTCGAACGCGGCCATGATCTCGCGCGCGACGCCGTCAGCGACCTCGGAGAGCCGCACGGCTTCCGCGGAGGCCCGCGAGAGAGCGCCAAGGAGCTCGACCTGCCGCAGGGACCGGTGAGCTGCTTCTTCCGCGCGGGCGTGCTCGAGGCGCAGAACCACCTCGCCGCCGAGCACCTCGCCCGCCGTCGCCGACGCGTCATCGAAGCGCGTCGTCCGCTCGAGCGTGAGGACCGCGTGCCCAGAGCCGCGCGGAAAGCGAAGCTCGAGCCGCGGAGCGTCGACCGCCAAATCCTCGCGACCGATCGCGAGGCACTCGCTGTCGGAGAGACGAAGCGTTGCCCGCGCGCTTCCAGTGGCCGCGAGGACCACCGCGAGCATGTCGCGTGCGAGGCTTGCGAGATCGACGGCCTGCATCGCGCGGATGGTTCGCAGAGCCGAGAGCAACTCGCCTTCCCCCTTGGGCCCGCGGAATCAGGCCTCGCGACACTATAAACGAAGGACCCCGCGGTGGGCCACGCTCTACGCGACAGGCTTCGGCGGCTTCGGCTTCATCCGAATCAGACCTTCTTGCGCCGTCGACGCGACGAGGCGGCCGTCCTGTGAGAACACCCGTCCGCGCACGAGCCCGCGACCGCCGTCGGCCGCGGGGCTGTCCATCACGTGAAGCAGCCACTCGTCGACGCGGAAGGACGCTTCGTGAAACCACATCACGTGGTCGAGGCTCGCAACCTGCATCCCGCGCGTGAGCCAGCTGACGCCGTGGGGCAAGAGGGCCGTCGTGATGAACGCGTGATCGGACGCGTAGGCGAGGAGGTAGCGGTGGAGCGCGGGATCGTCGGGGAGCTGCCCCGAGGTCCGCAGCCACACCATGCGCGTCGGCTTGCGTTTCTCGGGATGGAAGAGGTCTTCGTCGCGCGTATCGCAGTCGCGCATCTCGAAGGGGCGCGCGGCGAGCGCGCGCTCGCGAACGGCTTCGGGCAGGCGCACGGCGAACGCTTTCATGCGCGCGTCGTCCGTCGGAAGCCTCGGCACGCTGCAGGGCGGCGAGCAGATCGTT
>CAXSGV010000137.1:0-9064 GCA_964236615.1 uncultured Polyangiaceae bacterium | reverse complement strand
TCGTCCGTCGGAAGCGACTCTGGGTCGGGCGCGGCCGGCATCGGGTCTTGGTGCTCGAAGCCCTTCTCGTTCGATTGAAAGGAGGCGGCGAGGTTGAAGATCGCCTTGCCCGATTGCACGGCCACGACACGACGCGTGGTGAACGAGCCGCCGTCGCGGATGCGATCGACCTCGTAGACGATCGGCTTCGACACGTCGCCCGGCCGCAAGAAGTACGCGTGGAGCGAGTGCACCTGGCGTTCCGGAACGACAGTCTGCACCGCAGCCGAGAGCGCTTGCCCGAGGACTTGCCCGCCGAAGACGGTGCCCCAGCCGAGGTCCTGGCTCTGGCCGCGAAAGAGGTTCTCTTCGATGCGCTCGAGCGCGAGGAGCTGTACGAGCTCGCTGAGGACCGTGGTCATGGTGACCGTGCTTACCCTGTGGCACGCTGCGAGCCCAGCATGAACGCCCCCCTCCCGAGCTCACGCACCCTCGCCACGGTTTGCCTCGGTGCGCTCGCGCTCGCCTCAGCGGCGATCGCCTCCGCATGCTCGAGCGACGACACCCCTGCGCCCGCGAGCGACGCCGATGCCGCCGCCTCGGCGAACGACGCGAGCGTTACGTCGGACGGCGCGACGAACGATGCGAATGCTCCGAGCGACAGTGGCGTCGGCGCCGACACGTCGAAGCCGCTCGGACCGCCGCGCCTCTACGTCGGGAGCGGCGACGGCAAAATCCGAGTGTATTCGTTCAACACGACCACGTATGCGCTCACTCTGCTCGACACGATCGCGTCGCCTGCGAACCCTTCGTTCCTCGCGATCGATCCGGCGCGTCGCTTCCTTTACGCCGTCGGCGAGGGCACCTCGCAGATCACGTCGTTTTCGATCGAGCCCGCGACGGGCAAGCTGACGTCGCTCGCCAACTCGGTGAGCTCGGGCGGGAACGGACCCGCGCACGTGTCGGTCGATCGCGACGGCCGCTTCGTGTTCGCCGCAAACTACGGGGGCGGAACCTTCGCGGTGTTGCCGCGCGCGAGTGACGGCCGTCTCGGCGCACCGTCGGCGACACGTTCGTTTGGTGGCGGCGCGCAGACTCACCAGGCAGTCACCGATCCGTCGAACGCGTTCGTGCTCGTTCCGAACAAAGGTCTCGATGCGGTCGCCGTGTTTCGTCTCGCGTCGGACGGTGGCCTCGCCGACGCAGGTCTCTTTCCCGCGGGCGACGGCGCACGCCACATCGCGTTCGCGCCGAGCGGCAAACAGGCCTACGTGATCGACGAGCTCGGCAGCACCGTCGCCGCGTTCGCGTTCGATCCAGCGACGGGAGCGCTCACGAGCATTCAACCTCCAGTTTCGTCGCTGCCTGCACCCGTCTCGGGCAACACCGGCGCGGAAATCGCGGTCACGCCGGACGGCCGCCACGTCATCGCCTCGAACCGCGGCGACGACTCCCTCGCGGTCTTCGACATCGACGCCACCACGTTCAAGCTCACGCGAACCGCGCGCGTGCCCACGGGCGGCACCACGCCGCGCCACTTCGACATCGACGCTACGGGTCAGTTCCTCTTCGCCGCCAACCAGAGCTCAGGGTCCGTCGTCGTGATGAAAATAGACGCGACGAGCGGCATCCCGACTCCTGTCGGTACGCCGCTCGCCGTTCCCTCACCCGCCTTCGCGGGCATCTTCTACTTGAATCCCTGACTCAGTTCGCCGCGCAGTAAGCGACCTTGCCGCGGGGACCGACGGTGTCCTCGGCGACCGCGCGCTGGGCGCAGGGCTCGTCCTCGCTCCACGACTTCCAGTCGCTCGATTTCCCCATCGACGACGCGTGCGCCGACCACTTGGCGTAACCGTCGGTCTGCGAGCGGAACACCGTGGGCTGCTTGCACTGCTGCGCTGCATCGGCCGCGGCTTGCTCCTTCTGAGCGAGGTCGAGAACGATGGCGTGCATCGCGGGGGTGGTCGAGTTCCAGCAGCAGGTCTTCGACTTCGTGTACTCGAGCTCCGCGAACACGTGGTCCTCGAGCGTGCGGTACTCCTTGTCGACCTCGGCCTTGGTGCGGTTGAAGTGTTTCGATTCGATGTCGTACAGCGCGGCGAAGGCCTCTTCGCGCGTCGTGCGGGTCGAGCAGCTGGCGGGGACATTGCGGAGGTTCTGGCGTGCGTTGTCGATCGCCTTGAGCGCGGCCGCCTTCTGCTCCTCCGGCGTGCCCTCGCTGAGGATGGTCTTGAACTTCTCGGGGCGCGCCGCGATGGCCGCGATGTTGGTCGACTCGATGTAGTCGGCCTTGGACGCAGGCGAGACCTCGTTGAACCAGTGACCGCCGCGCTCGACGGCGATGCGCCACCGCTTCAAACCACCGCCCAGCTTCGCGTAAGGAGTGCCGTCCGAGGCGGTACCGAGGCCGCCGGTGTACTCACTTGAAAAGGCGTATTTCGTCTCGTCAGTGTCCTGCCACATGGGCTGACGGCGCGGCATCGAGCCGCTCGCGACCGACACACCCACGTGCCCGGGGCTCGTCTCGTGAACCTCGAGGATGGGAATGGTGTGACCGATGCCGTTCCTCTGGAAGCGCTCGATGAGCACGTCGCCGGCAGAAATCGACTCGGCCTTCACGTGAACGAGGTTCGCCGGGTCGGCGAGGTTCACGCTGCCGAAATAATTCAGGATGGTGAGCGCGAGGCGCGCCGCGCGCTTGTTGAGGAACAGCTCGTCGAGGTACGCGCCGCCGCCGCCGACGGCGCCGTCCTTGGCGAGCCACTCGTTCGCGTCGTCGTCGCCAACGCGCGCCTTGCGAAGCGCTTCGTCACGGGGCCAAGCTTGACCGGGCTGCCAGCGCGACTCGGCGTCGGCGTACTGCATCTTGTAGCGGGGGAAGCCGGCGATCGGCGCGCCACTCGAATTGACGACGCCGAAGTGACCGGCGTAGAGCGCGCGCTTGCTCCCCGCATCCCAGCCCGTCATGAAGAACGGCAGGTGGTACCAGGCCGAGAACGTGATGCGCAGGATCATGCCGACCTCGGCGCACTCGAGCACGGGCCCGACGAGCTTCCGATCGCCGTAGGGTGTCGGGATCTCGATCGTCGCGCCGTAACGCTGGCCCTCGATCTTCTTGAAGCTGCCGACCCAGCGGACGTACTTCTGTTCCCACGTGAGGCCGCTGTTCGCTTCCCAAGCGACGCCCGCCTTCTTTGATTCGGCGGTAGTCTTGTCGGTCCAGCGGTTCGTCGCCGACCAGGCTTCGGTGCTCGCGCCGGGCGCGACGTAGGGCCCGCTCGCGCTCTCGCCGAGCTCCTGAGGAACGGCTTCGAGCGGACCGTCGACACCTTGGTCGTCGCCACTTTCGCTCCCGGCGTCGCCAGCAGCGGAGCAACCCAACATCGACGATGCGCCCATCAGACCGACCACCAGGATCCACCGTTTCATCGTATCGCTCCTCCGTTTGAACACGTTGTCCCACACCAATGCACATCAGGGGCCAGCGGGCGGATCGCGTGGATTCCGGCAAGTGCAGGACGCCACCTGGTCCAGATGGATCCCTTCTCCACCAGGGTCGCGAACCATCCCGAGGTGGCCGATCACCTCGCGGCGGGCCGCGACATCCCAGTGACCGCCCGCGAGCGCGGCCGCAGGATCCTCGAAGCGCGCTACGCTCGAGAGGCAATGCGGCGTCGTCGCGGCGTGACCTTCTTGCTGGTGGCGGTGGCGGTTGCCGTCGGCGCCACCGCGCTCGCGGCGACGCCGGAAGCCGCGCCACCCGAGTCACGCGAGCAGGTTGCGCGCGCTCTCCGCGCATTGAGCCCCGTGCTCGCCACGAGCACGCGCAAGCTCGACACCACGAAGGCCGGCACGCTCGAGCACGCGCTAGCGAGCTTTGCGCCCGCGCGCTACCACCCCGTCGAGGAGGGCGCGCTCCCGCCGACGAAGGCCACGCTGAAGTGTCCGCCCGAGATGGCCGGCGTGGCTTCGCGCTTCTGCATCGATCGCTGGGAGGCAACGCTCGAGGAGAAGGGCGAGGACGGCGCGCTGCACCCATTCACCCCGACGCATCCGCTCGACCCGACGCATGTGTATGTTGCACGTAGCGCCCCAGGCATGATCCCCCAGGCGTACGTCAGCGCGTCGCAGGCGATCACCGCATGCAAGGCGGCGGGCAAGCGTCTCTGCCAAGCCGTCGAGTGGCGCGCCGCCTGCGGCGGCAGCACGGCCACCGCCTTCCCCTACGGGCCCACGCGCGTCGCCGGCACGTGCCACGACTCCGGCGTGGCGCCGATGCTCGTCTTCCACGCCGACACGATGAAGCGCGGCTGGGGCAACCTCGAGCTCAACGATCCGCGCCTCAACGAGCTACCGAACACCGTCGCAAAGACCGGCGCGTTCCCGGCGTGCGTGAACGACTACGGCGTGTTCGACATGGTCGGCAACCTCCACGAGTGGGCTGCCGACCCGAACGGAACCTTTCAAGGCGGCTACTGGCTCGACACTGCGCAGCACGGCGACGGGTGCGCGTACCGAACGATCGCGCATCCGGCGAGCTACCACGACTACTCGACCGGCTTCCGCTGCTGCGGCGATGGCGTGTAGTCGCGCTCGAGGCCTTTGCTCTCAGCTCTCCTGAACGGTGACCTTGATCATCTTCACGGGCGTCACCGGACGGTCACCGGCATCGGTCTTCGTCTTACCGATCTTGTTCACGACGTCCATGCCTTCGATGACCTTCCCGAAGACGGGGTGCTTCGACGCGCCGGGCGTGAAGAAGTCGAGGAAGTCGTTGTGCACCGTGTTGACGAAGAACTGCGAGCTGCCGCTGTTCGGCGCGCCGGTGTTCGCCATCGAGAGCGTGCCCGGCTCGTTCGAGAGCTTCGCGTTCGCAGGGTGCTCGTCCTTGATGGTGCCGTCGGGACCGTCGCCTGTGCCGGCGCGCGAGGACTTCGGATCCTTGCTGTGTGGGCAACCGAACTGGAGCATGAAGTTGTCGATCACGCGGTGGAAGTGGAGCCCGTCGTAGAAGCCGCTCTTGGCGAGCTTCACGAAGTTTCCAGCCGTGATCGGCATCTGGTCGGCGAAGAGCTCGATCTTGATGTTGCCGAGCGAGGTCTCGAGAAGCGCGGTGGGGTTTGCCATGGTGCGCGCAACGTAGACGCGCTCGTCCCCAATGGGAAGAGTGAGCCGCTCGGGCACCAGAAGCCTCAGCGCTCGTGCTGCGACCTCGATCCGAACGTGCTCGTGTGCGGGCCACTCCTCGCCGTCGATCTGCGCGGCGAGCTTGGCGCCGCCAACAGGCGCGTGGATCGTGAAGTCCATCTTCGACGCGCGGACGAGCTTCGAGTGCTCGATGCCGACCTCGTTGAGCATCGCTTCGGTGATGGGGTTGCCTTCGATGTCGATGATCGCCTTCGACGCCCAGTCGAGCTTCCCCTGAAACGGCACGAGCTCGAACGCACCATCGTCATGGCGCGCGGTCGCATCGAAGACCCAGATGCCTGCGTAGAGCCGCGTGTTCTTCACGATGAGATCGGTGAGACCATCGAGCTCGAACGGAACGCCGTCGAGCGTGCCGGTGACGCGCATCTTGTCGTCGACGACGTACGACTCGAGGAACGTGCGCAGGAAGTCACCGGCGTAAACTGCCTGATCCCGGTAAAGCTCCTTGAGCGGGCCGAGCTCTTCGACGACCTTGCGATCGGCGTTGCGCTGCGCGAGCACGCGCGCGGAGAGGCCCCACCCCGCGGAGTCGAAGAAGTAGTCGGGCGCGCCCCGCTTCGATGCCGGTCCCGTCGTGAGGATGCCCGCATCGAGGCGTGTCTCGTAGCCGCGAACGATGACCTCGATGTTCCTCTCGAGCGCCTCGGTCGTCGCTTCGAGGCCGAAGCTCTTTCCCTGATCGTTCGCGGTGCCGGTCGGCAACATGCCGAGGGCGACTGCGTCACGCTTCGTGCTCGTGAAGAGCCCAGCGGCGACCTCGCGAAATGTTCCGTCGCCGCCCATCGCGATCACGACCCGGAATTGCCCCGCGTCGAGCGCGGCGCGCACCGACGCCACGGTCTTTCCACCGGGCTCGGTCGGGAGCAGCACCGCCGCCGCGCCCGCCTCCGCGAGGAGCTCGCGTGCGCGCTCGATGCGCTCCGCGTTCTTCCCGCTCTGCGCCGTGGGGTTACCTACGAGCAGGTGCGTCGCCATTCGCACGAGCGTAGGCGAAGCTCGATGCAGCTAGAAGAGCGTCACGCGAAGGTCGAGACCGATCGACCAGACGCCGTAGCTCTCCGCCTTCGACACCTTCAACCCATCGTCGGTGCTGCAAAACGAGTTGAAGGTGACGCCGGGTGCCGTGGGCGACGCACATCCCGCAACCGGGACGACGGGGGCGTACTGGAACGAAGGGCCGACGCCGAAGTACTCGAGGAAGCGGTACTGGACGCCGAGCGTGATCGGGATCGCGACGCCGTAATGGGTGAGCTTCCAGTCGGCGTCGTACCCGCTCGTCTGCTTCTTGAACGACTGAACGTCATGCATGTATTCCGCACCTATCGACAACGACGGCTCGAAGCCCGCGATCGCGGGGATGTAGCCGCGAACGTAGGGGCCGATTCGCCACGCGGAGCGCGACAGGCCCGTCGATCCGTCGCCCGGGTCGGACGCCGACGACGTCCGCACGCCACCCGTCATGCCGAAGCTCAGGAAGCGGCTCGGGCGCCAACCGACCTGGGCATCGCCGACGAAGCCGCCGCCATAAGGCGACGCCTGCTTGTCCCAGACTTTCCCGGGCTCGCCGTTGAAGCGCACGCCCGGATCCGGGCCATACGCTACGGGCGACGAGCTACCCGCGGAGCCGTACGCCGGGCGCAGCCCCACCTCGAGACCCGTGTCGTTCGACGCGCGCGCCGATTTGCCAACCGCGAGCGTCGCGATGACGCCGAGTCCCATGCCCAGAAGCTTCGAAGTTCGCATACGGCGCGCAACAGCAAAGGACGTACCTCCGCGCACACCTGCGCACGCGACGACGCACCGAGCGGCCAGCCGCGCGGTTTCCCCCGCAGGTTCGCGCGAGAGCCGCTGCCGCGAGCCGCGTACGACGCGTCCCACTGGGTCGACCGCGCTACAACGCGATCGTGGAGCGCGCTTCACGATCAGCGGCGCGCGCTTGTGCCTCGCCCCCGCACTGGCTTCGATCTCTTCAGCGACAGATGCCGGAGCTCGCTGTCTTCTCGCAGCTCCCGGTGCAGCAATCCGAGCCGGTACGGCAGAACGCGTTCGACGCGCCGCAGTTGGTACCGCCGCCACCGCCGCCCGAGGGCGGGACGATGCAGACCGAATTCACGCAAAAGCCGAAGCAGCAGTCGTCGGGCTGGGAGCAACCTGCGCCGTCTGCCTTGCAGTTGCCCGTCGTGTTGTCGCGCGGCGGGGGCTGGCAGGTGCCCTGGACGCAGTAGCCACTGCAACATGCGCTGCTCGACGAGCACGCGGTCGACGTGCGGCCGCAGGTGCTTCCGCTGCCGACGCACGTTCCGTCCTCGCACAACCCGGAGCAGCAGTGACGGTTTTGCGTGCACACGCCGTGGTCGCCGGAGCAGTCCGGCGTTTGGCCGCGATCCTCTTGGCAGTAGGCCTTGATGTCCTGCAGCTGGCAGAACGAAGTGCAGCACTCCGTGTCGGCGCGGCACTCTTTACCGGGGACCGTGCAGCTCTTCGTCGTCGCGGGAGACGAAGTGCACGCGCTCGCCGAAAAGAGGCTGGCGAGCGACAGGACCAAAGCCATTCCGAGAAGCGGTGCGCGGCGGGTCGAACGCATGGTGGGACCATACTCCGCTCGGTCGTCGGGGACCACGCTGGACGAGCAGCCCTGACTCGCGTCAGCGCTTGCCGACCTTCATGAGCTTGCCATCGAGGTAGTTCGCCCCAGCTGTGCCGTACATTGCATAATACACGAATGTCGAGTCGACCGCGATCGCGACCGGGTAGGGCAGGTTTTGATCGAGCGGCGTGACCTGCGAGCCGTCGAGCTCCGCGCGCATGACCTTGCCGTCCAGGTAGTTCGGCGGGGAGCCGCGCGCGATCCAGTAGACGCCGCTTCCGTCGACCGCGATGCCGTACGGGCTCTTCTGGTTGGCGACGATGGCGACCGCGGCCGAGGAGCCGTTTTTGGGCGCGCGCCAGATGCTGCCGAGCGCCTCGTCGAGCCAGTAGACGTAGGCACCGTACGCCGCGACGCCGTAGGGAAACTTCTGGCCGGTCGCGAGTGATCGGGCCGAGCCACCATCGCGAAACGCCGCCCTCACACCACCGCCGCCGTCGGTCGTGCCGACCTCGGACCAGTAGACCGTGTCGAGGTCGGCCGCGACGCCCGTTGGAAAGGGGCGCCCCGTCGCGACGCTCTTCACCGGCGTGGACGATGTGGCGGTCAGCGGCGTGTGCACGACGGCGCCGTTGCTCGCCGCCGGCGTGGTGCCGCCGTTGGTCCAATAGAGCTCGGTGCCGTCGACGACGAGATCCTGACCGCCCGGGTTGTTCTGCGACACCGTGCGTTTGGCTCCGGTGACGAGCGAGCGGCAGTGCACCTCGCGCTGATCTTCGTAGAACTCGATCCAGCAGACGTCCTGCGACGCGACGGCCACGCTATTGACGCGGAAGATCCCGAACGGCGGTTGGCCGACGACCACGTCACGGCAGCCAGCGTCCGCAGCCACGCATGTCGTGTCGCGCGGGATGCGGGTGATTGTGCCTTCGAGGCCCTGGTTCTGCGGGCCGTACTCCGCCCAGTACACATGCGTGGCGTCGACGGCGATGTCGATCGGGAGCACGAGATCCTTCGCGAGCAGCACGGGCGGGCACGGTCCTCCGTCGCAACGCCCGGCATCGCCGACGACGACGTCCGGGGTCGAGCCGTCGGTCGGCGACCCGCCGTCGGATTCCGGCGTGGGGCCATCGCTCGAGGTGCTGCCATCACCGAGCGTGTCGCCGTCGCTCGCGGAAGCGGCATCGCTGACGTCGGTCGAGCTCTTCAGATCGGCGCAGCCCGCTGCGGTGCCGAGGCCCGCTGCGACTGTTACCGCCACGAAGCCCAGCATGCGCGACATCCTCATTG
>CAXSGV010000136.1:9691-13916 GCA_964236615.1 uncultured Polyangiaceae bacterium | reverse complement strand
AGGTAGAGAAAGAACACCGTCCCGTCGTCGAGGTCCGCGTCGCGCGCATCGGCGTGGGTGAAGGCGACGTCGAGCCCGAGCACGGATGCAGCCGCCCGGGCGCGATCGACGAGCGCGCCTTGCACCTCGATTCCACGCGCCGTCGCGCCCGTGACGAGGCGCGCGAGCAGCACGACCTTGCCGAGCCCCGCGCCCAGATCAATGAGGACATCGTCGGCTACGACGGGGACCTCGCGGAGCGCGCGCACGATCGAGGTGACGCCGCTCGCGTGGTAGCCGATCAGGTGCTCGCCAGGAGACACATGCTCGGCATGCGCGGGCCCGTCGATCCCGAGGCGCGCCTCGACTGCCGCGTCACGCGCGTCCTCGGGCATCGAGGCGATCCACGCGAGCCACTCCTGTGCACGCGCCTCCGCACGCGCCGGCGAATCCATGTGGTTGCTCGTCAGCTTGGGGCGGTGAGGCCAGCTTGCTGAAGCAGCGCGTCGAGATTCGGATCGCGTCCCATGAATTGGCGGTAAAGCTCGTCAGGCGCCGCGCTGTTGCCGCGCGCCAAGATCGAGCCACGAAACCGAGAGCCGACGCCGCCGTCGAGGATCCCCTCGGCGAGGAAGCGCGCAAACGCGTCGGCCGCCATGACCTCTGCCCATTTGTAGGAGTAGTAACCGGCCGCGTAACCCACCGGGCTCGCGAAGAGGTGCGAGAACGAAGCCACGAGCGCGTAGTCGTCGGGCAAGGGAACGGCGGAGTGCGCCTGGATGATCGCGCGCCCCATCGCAACGGGATCTTCCGTGCCTGCGGGATCGAAGTCGATGTGGAGCGCGAGGTCCATCTCGGCCATGGAAATCTGCCGCATCATCGCGCTGGCGGCGCGGAAGGTCCGCGCACCGCGCAACTTCGCGAGGAGGGCGTCGGGCAGCTTCGCCCCGCTATCGACGTGCGCGGCGAAAAGATCGAGCGCCTCTTTCTCCCAGCACCAGTTTTCGAAAATCTGGGAAGGCAGCTCGACGAAATCCCACGCGACGTTGGTGCCCGCGAGCCCACGCGTGGCGACGTCGCTCAGCGCGTGGTGGAGCAGGTGCCCGTGCTCGTGGAACATCGTCTGCACTTCGACGAAGGACAGCAGCGCCGGTGCATCGCCGAGAGGTGGCGTCATGTTGCCGACGATGATTTCGACGCGCTCCGATTTCTTCGGTCGTGTGACGATGGCATCCATCCACGCGCCGTCGCGCTTGCCCTCGCGCGGAAATGCGTCGAGGTAATACGTGGAGAGCAGCTGGCCTTTGTCGTCTGTGATGCGAAAAGCGCGAACGGTCTTGCCCCAAACGGGCACGTCGGGCGCCGCCTCGATCTTCACGCCGTAGAGCCGTCGCGCGACCTCGAACACGCCCGCGAGCACGCGATCGAACGCGAAGTACGGCCGCAGCTCCTCCTCGTCGAAGTCGTGCGACTCCTTGCGCAGCTGCTCGACCCAATACGACACGTCCCAAGGTGCGAGCGCCGGCGCCTCTGCCCCCGCCTTCTTTCGGTAGAACGTCTCGAGCTCCGCCATCTCGCGCTCGAAGAAGGGGCGCGTCTTGGTGCGAAGATCGTCGAGGAACTCCCGCGCCGCTTTGCCGTTCTTCGCCATGCGGTCGTCGAGCACGAGGTCGGCAAACGTGTCGAAACCGAGGAGCTTTGCGCGCTCGCGGCGCAGCCCGAGGATCGTCTTCACGCGCGCACGGTTGTCGTTGGCGCCGGCGGTCGCCCGAGTGATGTTCGCGCGGTAGAGCGCCTCGCGCAGCGCACGGTCATGTACGTGCGCCATCACGGGCAAGAAGCTGGGGGCCTGGAGCGAGAATCGGAACCCTGTCTTGCCACGTGACGCCGCCGCGTCGCGCGCCGCCTGCATGGCGCCTGCGGGCAGCCCCGCGACGCGCGCCTCGTCCTCCACATAGAATTCGATCGCATCGCTCGCGTCGGTGACGGCCTGCGCGTACGCGATCGTCTCACGCGAGAGCGCGACGTCGATTTCGGCGAGCCGCTTCTTGCCCTCGGGTGGAAGGTCAGCCCCTTCGCGCCGGAAGTTGGCGATCGTCGTCGCGAGAAATCTCTTCTTCTCGCCGTCGAGGCCCTTTGCTTCGTCTGTACCCGCGAACGCGCGGACCGCCGACCACAGCCCCGCGTGCACCGTGAGACTCGCCTGGAAAGCGCTGACGTCCGGCATCACCTCGCGGTACGCGTCACGCAGCGCCGGCGTGCCCGTCACGGCTTCGAGGTGCCCGACGATCCCGATCGCGCGATCGAGCTGCTCGGTGAGCGTATCGATCGGCTCCATCGTGTTCGCGTAGGTCCGCTCGCCGGACGCGCTCGCGAGTGCCTCGATTCGTTTTTCCGCGTCGACCAGGAGTGCGCGCACGCCCGGCACGACGTGCTCGGGCTCGACGCTGGACCACGGGATCGGAAGTGAATCGAGGAAGAGCGGGTTCAGGGCGCCGTTGGTCATCAGGCCTCCATCCTAGTCCGCTCCCGCGTCCGGCGGGATCGACACGACGTCGATGAGCTCATGCGCTCGAAGCGCCTCGAGATACGACCGCGGCTCGAAGGCCTGCGCGGGGGCAAGCACGCCGCGCCTGGAGACTTCGCCAGCCGCGATCTTCGCGGCGGCATCGGCCGTGAGCCACGCGCCGATGCCGTACATGTGCCGACCGACGACCCACGCCTTCGAGATTCGTCCGCTCGCCTGGGCATGCACCTCCACTGTGAAGCGCGCCGCAGCACGACCCGCCTCGAGGTCGCGGGCGGGCAGTCGGAGAGCCGCACGGCGGAGGCGAGGCCCGAGCCAAGAGCGCGAGAGAACACCGACCAGCGCCATCACCGCCGGCAGCGCCCTCACCGCCCACCGGGGCGCGAAGGTCCGTGCCGTCATCCACACGCGGACGTCATCCACGTCGATATGCCGTGGCAGCGTGACGACCTCGCCGCCTGGATACACGAGCATCGGTCGTCGTCGGTTCTGCGCCCCGAACGTGAAGTCCGGCGCGGCTCGGTTCCCAGCGATCACGGTGCTCAGCGTGCCGCCCGTCCGCTCGAGCCGGCGGCCGACCATGTCCCAGAAGGCCGCCATCGAGCCCGGCGTGAAGCTCCAACGCTCGAGCGCGTAGCCCACGCTGATCGACGTGAGCTTGCCCTGGTCCTCGGCGAGGACGTGCGCGAGGAGGTCGCTGAGCACGAAGTAGAAGCTCACCCCGGGAACGACGACCTTGTTTGCGGCCTGCGCGCGCGCATCGTACTCGTCGAAGAAGGTCTTCATGACGAAGCCGTCGGCACAGATGTCGACGTAATGACAGCCAGCGTCGAGAGCCGCCTCGACGACCGCACGGCCCGTCGTCGAGAAGGGCCCGGCGGCGTTCACGACGACCGAGCATCCCGCGAACGCCGCGCGCATGGCGTCGGGATCATCGACCGACGCCGTGCGGGTCGAGCTCGGAGCGTCGAGCGATCGCGCGAGCTCTTCGAGCCCGCGGCGGTTGCGAGCCACCAGCACCGTGGTGAGCCCGCGGCGCGCGAGCTCGGCCGCGATCGCACGGCCGGTGTAACCGGTAGCGCCGTAGATCGCGATCGAGCCCGCTTGCACCATATCCATCAGCTCCAGTGCGCGCGCAGCTCGGAGTTGAGCTGATCGGGCCGCTCTTCCGGGAAGAACAGACGCGCCCCTTCGAAGTCTATGCGACGCCGCGTCCCGGGAATCGTCTTCGCGATCCAGTCGGCCCACTTCGTTGCAAAGTACACATCATCGGTGCCCCACGCGACCAGGGTCGGGACGTCGAGCGTTCGCAGCTTTGCCTCCACGGCGACCGTCTGCGCGCAGTCGAACGACGCGAGAAAGCGCTCGAGATCCCGGACCCGCTGTGGCGATGCGAGGTGCGGTTGGAGGTAGACGTCGATGGTCTCGTCCGTCACGCGTTCGGCGTGCTCGTACGCCGGACCAAGCGCGTTGGCCGAGCGGTAGAAGTCCTTGTCCGCCACCATGCGGTCGAGCGCGCCCGGTAGTCCGCCCGAGGCCGACAGTTCGAGGAACGGTTTGAACGCCTCCGGTGGCCAGTTGTCGTGCGCGTCGCAGTTGGTGAGCGCCAAGCTCCGGAGGCGCTCCGGAAATTTCGCCGCGAAGATGAGCGCGATCCCGCCGCCACTGTCGTTGCCGACGAGGTCGACCTTGTCGATGTTCATCGCGTCGAGGAACTCC
>CAXSGV010000136.1:0-9681 GCA_964236615.1 uncultured Polyangiaceae bacterium | reverse complement strand
CACGGTCCAGACCATCGCGGCGTTCGCGTCGGCGGATACGTCCTGGTCCGGAGCAATCATCGTCTGACCGTGCGCGAGGAGGTCGAGCGCGATGCAGCGCCGCGTATCGCTCAACGCTTCGAGCTGGTGACGCCAGAGGTACCCGTTGAGCAGTACGCCGTGGAGAAACAACGCGACGGGCCCGCTTCCTCGTTCGACGTAGCTGATCGTGCCGGAGGGCGTCTGGATGTTCTTGCGTGTGGATTCGAGCGCGTTCGTTTTCATGATCGGTTCTCCGGAATGGGTGAAGGTGAAAGGTCTGCGGGTGAGTCGAAAGTCTCGGCAAGGCGCTCGCGCGCGCGTTGGGCATGCGCGTAGACCGCGCGCCGGTACCAGGCGATGGCGTTGAAGTCGCTCGTGTCACCCGCGAGGAACACGCCGAGCGAAGGTGGCGCGTTGGCAACGTTGAGCTTCAACGACGCCGTGGCGGACTCGGAGAGGACGCGGGTCACGTCGACCGACGCGACGGGCTTCCACGGGTGCTCGTGCTCGTCCCACGGCATGGAAGCGTCGAACAGCCGCACGTCGGCGCATCGGTCGTCCGTCGCGACTTGAAGCTCGAGGACGTACGTCACGGTGCCAGTCGCGAGGCGGCCGCGCAGCTCTTCGCGTAGGTAGTCCTCGGTGCGGTGCTCGTCAGCAGCGCGCTCGTGCTCCCAGGGAGTCGCGCGATCCGCCGCAGAGAGCACGTGCGCCGACGCAGAATGGAGAGGTCGAAGGCGGTAGCGGCAGGGGCGTTCGACGCCGTCGTCCCCCTCGAAGCGAAAAGTGAGCTGCGCGTAGTACGTGAGATCGGCGTAGCTGGTCGGCGCTCTCACCACGCTCTCGAGGACGCCGCGAAGCGCCTTTGGTGAGTTCGCGATCCATCGCGCGAGCGCGCGCTTGCCGCCGGTCTGTCCCCTGAGGAACGCCATCAGACTCGCGGTGTCCCAGAACTGACTGCGCGAAGCCGTGTTCATCATCAAATCGAGGCGGTCCCCCTTGCTCGAGCCCTCGAGCCGCAGCGCGACTCCGCGAACGTCGAGCGACGCGTCGTCCGACCAGCGCGCGTTCGCGTGACGCACGGTCGCTCGCAGCGATCGACCGGCGCGGAAGAACGGGTGCGATGGAATCGCGACGGTCGCTGGCACCGTCGCCGTGCCCGTAGCCGCAATGCCGATCGTGTGCGTCGCGCGTCCACGCACCTCGCGGGTCCGGCGCGCGAACGCCCACTGCATCAGTGTGCTGAACAGATCGAGCTTCAGAACGCCGAGCGCAAAACGGAACGTCGACGTAGGGCGCGTCGCTCGCGGAAGCAGCGCCATGAAGGGCCAGGCCGCCCGAAGCACGTACGGCCAACCCCCAATCGCGGCGAGGAGGGGCTTGCCCACCCTCTGTCCTGCCCACCGCGACAGGGCGCGTTGCGCGAGCATTGCAGTGAGGTTGAAGAGCGCAAACGCGCTCAGCGTCCATGCCGCGAAGGCAAAGGTGGTGTTCGACATGGCGGTCGTTCTAGAGGACCGACCCCGCGTCGACTTGGTGGATATTGCTCTTTTGCGCTCTCGCTCTCTTTTGTTCTTTCGAGCGGCTTTTTACGGCTTCAAGCGCGCAGCGATTTGCGGAAGCGCGCGGGCGACGATCCGACTTCGCGTCGGAAGGCATTGATGAAGTTCGAGAGGTCTGCGAACCCGACGTCGAGCGCCACGCGGGTCACTGGCAAGTTGGTTTCGCGAAGGAGAACGATCGCCTTGCGAATGCGCGCTTGGATCACGAAACGGTAAGGCGTCACGCCGGTCTCGCGCTTGAAGAGGCGGAGGAAGTGGAACGGGCTCAAGCCGACGGCGCGCGCCACGTCAGCGAGGCGGAGCTCCTCGCTCGCCGCATGCTCGAGGTGCTGAAGCGCGGCGTAGACGGTGTCGCGCGCGTGCGGGCGGCTGATGGCCTTCGTGGCATTGGACGCCACGTTCGCGTTCGCATGCTCGAGGGCGTGGGCTGCCAGCATGAGCCCCACCTCGTCGAGGCCGAGAGCCGGTCCGCCGGAGACGAGGCGTTGCTCGGCGAGGTGGCGAAGCGCGTCGATGCGCGGAATCGGCGGGAGCACCGATCGCGCAAAGTAGCGACGCGTCGTGGCGCCAAGACTGTGGCGCGCCACGTCCTCGAGCGCGTCCTCGTCGAAGTGGAAGACGAGCCCGCAGTCACCACCCGCATGGTCATGGGAGATTTCGTACGCCTGGCCGGGGTTCGCCAGCATCAGGAAATCCGTGGTCAGGATGCGGTCGTCACCGTCGCTACGGAAGCCGAACACGCCGGACCGGACGATCGAGATGCTAGGCCCGACGAACTGCTCGACCTCGACGTGTGCCCCCTTCTCGAGGACGCACGTGTACTCGCTGACGCGAACGGCGGGGGGCATCGCCGCCCGGCTCTAGCACGCGGTCGTGCACCGAGTAAGGTGAGGCCCATCTTATGAGATGCCATGCGCTGGACCGCGACACATGAGCGTCGCGCGAAACTTGCAGATTGCACGTGCGTGGTTGGCGGCTTTCAACGCGCAGGATCTCGATGCTCTGCTTGCGCTCTACGCCGACGACGCGGTGCACACCTCGCCGAAGCTTCGCGCGCGCCAGCCGGAGACCGGCGGTAAAGTGGCGGGCAAAGCGGCGCTACGGACGTGGTGGAAGGATGCGTTCGCGCGGTTGCCCGGCCTTCGCTACGACGAGTCGGGGCTCACGGCAGACGAGCACCGCGTGCTGCTCGAGTACGTGCGCCATGCGCCGGGTGAAGAGCCCATGCTCGTCGCCGAGGTGTTCGAGATCCTTGGCGATCGTATCGCGGCGTCCCGCGTCTACCACGGCTGAGCAGCGCGGACGCGCTCCCGAACCGCGCCGAATCGCGTGACGCACGGCGCTACTTCAGCGACGTGCAGGTAGCGGAGCAGCCGTCGCCGGAGACGGCGTTGCCGTCGTCGCAGACCTCGCCGCCGTCGAGGATCCCGTCGCCGCATTTCGGGATCGTGCAATTTCTCCGGCATCCCGAGCCGCTGTCGAAGGCCTCGATGGTGATGGGCTCGGTGCGCACCAGGGCGACCCGTTGAAGTGTGTGGCTCACGAAGCCCCAGCTCGAGATTCCGCGCACGAAGCGCGGCGTGACGACGATCTTCCAAGTGCCCGGAAAGGGGAGACCACCGAGCACGCCGCCGTCGCTGTTGCCTTCGAACACCCAGCGGCCGCTCGCGGTGCTCGGCCCGCTCTTGAAGAACTCGTTCGGGTTGTCGTCGGCGAGATCGATCGCGAAGCCGCCGGGCAGGCCCGTGATGTCCATCTCGACGTTCGACGCAGGTTGCGACTGACCGCTCGAGTCCTGATCGATGCCGTGGGTGAGGACGAGGCTCAGCCTTCCGGTGCCGGAGTCCACATAGAGGTAGGCGCGGCTCTCGCCGACTTGCTCGAAGCCGGTGTGCGAGCTCGCGGAGCGGTAGTCGTAGAAGGCGCTCGACGTCTTCGGGCGCACGAGCGGGTTCGTGCCGAAATTCGTGCCCGAGGGCTGCGTAATCAGGAAGGCGGGTCTGTCGCCGTTGTCTTTGCCGAGATCGCAAGCCTCGCTTCCGGCGACGACGCCGTCGCCACACACCGGCAGCTTGCAGCCGTTGCTGCAGCCATCCGCGTCGTTCCCGTTGGCGTCGTCGCACTCTTCGTGGCCTCCCCACGTGAAGCCGTCGCCGCAACGCGGGAGCTTGCAAGCGCGCGTGCAGTCGTTCGTGTCGAGCGTGTCGCCGTCGTCGCAGGCCTCGGCTCCATCGTGGAGGAAGCCGTCGCCGCAGAACGCGGATGCGCACGACGCCAGGCATGCGTCGGTGTCGTCCGCGTTACCGTCGTCGCAGGCCTCGGGCACTTGCACGACCGCGTCGCCGCAGGTGAGCGGACCGCAGTTGTTCTTGCAGGCGTCGGCGTCGATGAGGTTGCCGTCGTCGCAGGTCTCCACACCGCGATGCACGACCCCGTCACCGCAGCGTGCCTTGGCGCAATCGCTCGTGCACGAATCCGTCGACTCGAGGTTCCCGTCGTCGCAGGCCTCGGCGGGCGCGCGCACGCCGTCGCCGCAGCCCCCCGCTGCAGCAGCCGCGGGCTCCCCGGTGTCGAGGGAGGTGCGCGAGCCGCACGCCGCCGCCGCGATGACCCACGCGCAACCGAGGACCAGCTGCGAGAGCTTCATGCGGCTTCGAGCCTAAGCCGCATCACCCGGGCGGCGCGAACCCCGAATGGGCTTCTCGACCGAATGGAAGAATCGCATGGGAACCGCGGCGATGTCGGATCCTCCCGAAAACACGCTAAGATGCAGCGAGAATGCCCGACGTCGATGACCTTGCGACCATCGCGCGCGGGCGCATAGGTAAGGTCCTGCGCGAGAAGTGGCAGCTCGACGAGCTCTTGGGCGTCGGGGGCATGGCGGCGGTCTATAGCGCGACCCACCGCAACGGAAATAAAGCCGCAATCAAGCTGCTGCACGCGCACATTCGCGTCGGGTCGGAGGCCATGAGTCGCTTCCTCCGCGAAGGGCGCGTCGCCAACCAGGTGCACCATCCGGGCGCGGTGGCGGTGCTCGACGACGACGTCGACGAGGACGGCGCGATCTTCGTCGTCATGGAGCTGCTCGAAGGCGAGACGCTCGGACAGCTCGTCGAGCGCAAGGCGGCGAACGGCGGCGTGCCGTTGGCGGACCTTCTCCGCGTCGTCGATGAGGTCCTGGACGTCCTCTCGACGGCCCACGAGAACGGCGTCGTGCATCGCGACCTCAAGCCCGACAACGTGTTCGTGCTCGCCGACGGCAGCGCGAAGATTCTCGATTTCGGCATCGCGCGTCTCCGCGAAGCTTCGAAGGGCAAAACCCATACGACGGCCGAGGGCATGTTGATGGGAACCCCCGAGTTCATGCCGCCGGAGCAGGCGCGTGGCGACTGGGATCGTGTCGATGGCCAGTCCGACCTTTGGGCGGTCGGAGCAACCATGTTCTCGGTGCTCGCGCGCCGCCCGGTTCACGAGGCCGAGACGATGAGCGGGCAGCTCGTGCTCGCGGGCACCACCCCCGCGCCGACGCTCGGGTCGGTGACGACGGATGTACCCGCCGACGTCTGTGCGCTCGTTGATCGCGCGCTCGCCTTCGAAAAGGCCGATCGCTGGCCCGACGCGCGCTCGATGCAACGGCAGTTGCAAACGATTCGTGAGAGCCTCGGCACGCGTCGGCCGAGCAGCGTCGGGGCGATGAGCGCCCGCGCGAGGCTCGAAGACGCGGTGAGCCCTGTCGACGAGGACGAACCGCGTCCAAAGAAGAAGAGCACGATCGCGCTGGCCGTCCTCTTCCTCGGCATCGGCGCGTTCGGCGTCGTCGCGTGGCGCTCTCCGCAACTCCAGCGGTTGCGCACCGGGTCGCAGGAGACAGCGGTCGAGAGCCCGAGTGGCGCTGCCGCTCCGCTGACGAGCGCGCCGCTCGCGAGCACGCGGCCGGTCCCCGCCGAGGCGGGCGCGCCGAACGTGGTGGTCAAGACGCCGCCGACGACACCGCCATCGGCCTCGGCGACGAGCGCGCACCCGCCGCCCTCGGCGACGAACGCGCGCCCGCCGCCGACGCGACCGACCTCACCCACGAAGCACGTCGCGGCGCCGGCAACGACGCCGAACCGCGATTGGCTGCCTGCGCCGACCGTCACCGCGCCGCCGGCAGTCAGTAGCGCGCACGTCGAGCCGCCGCCGCCCGAGGAGCTCTTTCTCGATCGGAAATGAGCCTCAGAGCAGCGTCGTGATTTCGCAGCCCCCTGCGGTCACGACGAGCGTGTGCTCGAACTGCGCCGACAGGCTGCGATCGGCCGTGACGACCGTCCAACCGTCGTCCTCGAACGTCACGGCCGCGCCGCCGAGGTTCACCATCGGCTCGATCGTGATCGCCATACCTGCCTTCAGCCTCGCTCCTGAGCCACGCTTGCCGGTGTGCGGAACATGCGGCGCGGCGTGCATTTTTCGGCCGATGCCGTGGCCGCCGAGCTCCGTGACGACGCTGACGCCTTCTTTTCGCGCGAGCTCCTCGATCGCCGCGCCGATGTCGCCGAGGCGCGCCCCCTCGCGAACGACAGCGACGCCGGCATCTCGGCAGCGGCGCGCGATGTCGACCAGGCGCCGCGCATCGGCGGACGCTTCGCCGATGATGAACGTGGCCGACGTGTCGCCGTGGAAGCCGTCGAGGTTCGTCGTGACATCGACGTTCACGATGTCGCCCGGCTCGAGGATGACCTGCTCGCTCGGGATCCCGTGGCACACCACCTCGTTCTTGCTCGTGCACACGGCGGCGGGGAAGCCCTCGTAGCCCAGCTGGCTCGGCAGCCCTCCGCGACGCGCCGTATCCTCGCGGACCCAACGGTCGATCTGCGCGGTCGTGATGCCGGGACGAATGCGCGCGCCCACGAACGCGAGCGTCTCCGCGGCAACACGCCCCGCGCGTCGCATGCGTTCAACCTCGGGGCCGCTCAGGATCTCGATTGCCATGATCGATCTCTCGCGCGGGCACCCCTAGGGGTCCAATACCGTTTTGATCTCGCGCGCGCTTGGTGCTTGCGTCGCCGTCGCGCGGCAGACACGCTCCGCGTATGAGTCTCGCGCAGCTTGGTTACTTCGTCGCCGTCGCCGAGGAAGGCCACGTCGGTCGCGCCGCGCAGCGGCTTCACGTCGCGCAGCCGCCGGTCAGCCGTCAGATCCGTGCGCTCGAGGACGAGATCGGCACGCGACTCTTCACGCGAACGCCGCGCGGAATGGAGCTTCTACCCTCGGGTGCCGCGTTCCTCGATCACGCCCGCGGAATCTTGGCGGCCGTGAGCGTCGCGAGCGCCGCAGCGCGCGCCGCCGTTCCGCGAGCAACCTGAGACGGGAAGACTGCTCCCCGCCGAAGCGAGGGCGTTTTCGGAGGTCATCGACGGAATGTGCCCACGACGCGCACGGTGACGTCGCCCGTGACGTGCGAGCCGGGGACCACCACGCGCTCGAGCACGGAAGTCAGGCACGGCTCACGCGGGGCTGGCTCTGCGCTCGCCCATACGACGCGGCCGTCGCGCAGCCACAGCGTGACGTCCGATTGCAGAACACTGTCGCCGGCGGGGTAGGCGACGACGGCGCACTCTGCGAGACCGCTGCGGACCTCCGCGAGCGCGGGCGTCAGCGTCTCCTCGCTGAGATCGCTGATGCGCGAGAGATCGATCGCGTCGAACACGATCGTCGGCGCAGGTTGCGCGCGCGCTTCTTTCCAAGCGACGGCGAGCAGGGCGGTGGTTAGGGCGTCGGCCGTCTTCGTCGGCATGACGGAGGGATCGAGTGAGAGCGCGCGTTGGATCGCGTCGATCCCGACACGGCGTCCGTCAATCCGGGCGGTGGGGTCCGCAAGCACGCTCAGCTCGCCGAGCGCCGCGCGGTGGCGCGCTTCGAGCCCGGACGAGCACGCCGCCCAGCGACACTGCGCGAGCGCGAGGCGGTGCGCGCTCTCGCCCCCGGCGATCGCTTGGGGCGTGCGCGTCGCAGGAAACTCGGGCCACGGTGGAAGCGATGCCTCACTGAAGACCGAAACGCGCACGCCGAGCGAGGCGAGCTTCGCATCGAACGCGGGGCGCTCGATCTCCCCGAATTCCTCCTCGTAAGGCATCGCCATGCGGTAGCGCGCCGCGTGGGAGAGCTTGCGCTTCACGGACTCGACGGTCGCCAGGTGGTCCATCGTCCGCGCGAACGAGTCGGTCGGGTTGCCGCGCACGATCGCGACATCGAAGCCGCGATCCGCTTCGTCACGGTGCTGACCGCTCGCCTTCCACTGCGCGAGCACTGCGTCCGCGAGGTCGCTCAGCGGCACTTGCGCCGCCTTCCACGTATGGCCTGCGTTCGTCCAGCGCAGGAGCGCGGGCGACGTGAGCTCGATGTCGAGGGGACGGTCCGACTCTTCTGCCGGATCGAACGGCGCGCACCGTGGATCGGCAAACCCGACGCGCTTGCAAGCGAGCTCACCGTCGCGCCGGCCGACGAAGCGCACGGCGCACCCAGGGAACGCGACGCCACGCCGACCCGACGTATCAGCAGCAACTCGTGGTGCGCGAAGGCGGGCGAGCGCATCGACGATGCAGCCCACGCGCGCGAACGGAGTCGCGGGGTCGACGGTGAGGTACGCATCGTCGTCCTTGGCGAGCGCGTCGATCGCGAGGGCCGCGTCGTCGCAGCTTCCGTCGGGCTTCGCCGGAACGGTGACGGCACCCGTCACGCCCGCGGGACCAAGCTTGACGAGGTGCGCGCTCACCAGCTCGCTGCACGCGCCGAGCGAGCCGCCCCGCAGCGGCTGCTGCGTCAGGGCGCGCGGAAGAAGCGACGCATCGACAAAGGCGCGGAAGGCGCGCGCACGCGGGCCGAGCAGCAACACGAGCGCGACCGCGACCGGCAGCACGCCCTGCCGCGCCGCGCCGTCGAACCAGGCGCGCCGGGGAAGACCCAGCGCGACGACGAGAGCGAGCAATGGTGGGAGCACGAACCCGAGCGACAAGAGGAAGAGCGCCATCGAATCGGCGCGCCGCTCGACGAGCCCTTGAACCACGAGGCTGAGGGGGAGGGGACCCGCCTGAGCGATCATGCCGAGCGAGCCCATCATCGCGATGGTGACGATCGCGCCGGCGGTCGCGGCAAAGCTGAGAACGATGTCTTTCGCGACCTCGGTGCGCGGGCCTTCTCGAAGAGCGCCGGCCGCGAGGTAAGTGCATAGTACACCCAATCCGCTCGGCAGCACCGCGGCCAACGCCGGCGCGCGCTCGCTTGACGAGAGCGGCAAGAACCGGAGGGCCGCAATGCCGATCGCCGTCGCTACGATCGCGATGAAGCCGACCATCCAGGAAGCCACACGACGAGCGGTCGTGTGCCGAACGTGGGCGCGCGCACGACCCCGAAGCGCAAAGGCGAGCGCCGCTGCCATGAATAGGATCGCTGCGAAAAAGGCGCCGAACGTCCACACCGCCGCGCCGTCGCTCGCCGCCACGCTCCAGCGCTCGACTTGCGTAGAGAGCTCGAGGGCGGGCGTGGCGCGATCGACGCCGGCGTCGAGACGATGCGCGCCCACGATCCACGTCGCGAAGAGGACGACGCAGGGTAAAGCGAGGAAGGCGCCGACGCGCTCGCGCCCGCGGATCGGCCACACGATCGCGACGGCGACCGTGAACCCGAAGAGGAGCGAGACGAGGATGGCGTACGGCCCGGGGCTCTCGGCAACGCCGTTGTACGCGGCACGCAGGGTGTCGCGCGCGGCGAGAAATCCCGTCAGGCTGCCGCCGAGCACGGTGAGAGCCGTGAACAACGCGTCGCTGAGGGGCGTGCCGCGCGGCTTCGGCGAGGTCGCCGTCGTCCGCGCGTCAACCATGCGAGCCCTTCCCGCGGCCGGACTCGAGGTACGCGAGCGCGAAGAGCACACCGAGAACAGCGCCAAGCCCGAGCCCCTTGAACACGCGCCGCGTGGGGGCAATCTCGACCGCGGACGTAGCCGTGACGCCGAGCTCCGGTACGTCGCGTTGCACGAGGTCTTCGAGCCATGTTCCGCCACGCGGCGCGCTCGCGAGATCCTTTGCGGCGGCCGCCCCCTTGCTCTTGCCACTCGCAGGCCCGC
>CAXSGV010000135.1:13467-13943 GCA_964236615.1 uncultured Polyangiaceae bacterium | reverse complement strand
CATCCAGGACACGCTCAAAGCCACCGGCGGCGACGTCTCCAAGATTACCAACCTCTTCGGTCAACGCAGCGCGCGCGCGGTGCACGGCTTTGCAGAGGTGTACCGAAACGCAGGCGGCGGTGACGCTGGCGCGAAGGCGGTCGAAGCGGAATTCAAACGGCTGGCCCTGGCGACACTCACCGCCGAGAAGGCCACGGCGAAGGCAGCGGCGCGCCGCGCTGAGGCCGACAAGCAATTCGAAAGCGTGATGAACGAGCTTCGCGACGCGGTGGGTCACGAATTGCTGCCCGAGTTCGTGAAGATGGTTCCGGCGCTGCGCGATGCCATCCCGCAGATCAAGGAACTCGCCGCCGGCGCTGCACGCATGGTGGCGTGGTTCGCGGAGTCGCCTTGGCAAGGTCTCGGCGCCATCGTCGCCGCGAAGATCTCTTCGGAGCTCGCCGCCGCCGGCATCGCCAGTCTTCTCCAGAAGGCGC
>CAXSGV010000135.1:0-13457 GCA_964236615.1 uncultured Polyangiaceae bacterium | reverse complement strand
GGTCAGGGCATCGCAATCGTCTCCGCGGCCGTGGCCATCGAGCAGGCAGGCGAGATCGCGATCTCGAAGATGATCGAGGACAAGGACAAGAGGATCATCGGTGGCGTCGAGGACGAGGGAAAGCTCCACAACAAGCGGACCGAGCTCGAGAAGAAGATCAAGGACGGCACCGCCACGCCCGCGGACATCGACGAGGCGAAGCGCCTCGCGGCCACGGTTGGAAAGAACGTCGACGTGGCTCGGAAGAACCTCGACCCCGCGAACCGAAGCACGACGGAGCAGCTCGTCGGAGGCATCACCTCGCTCGTCGGTGGCGACGAGGCACGTCAGGCGATCCGCGCCGACGAGAAGGCGCAGCGCGAGACGTTGCAGGCGACGACGAAGGAGCTTGCCGCGTTTGCCAAGACGATCGCGGACGCTTCGAAAAACGTTGGAGACCACAAGCCGCCGGCGCCGCAGCGGCATGACCCGATGACGTCCCCGAACCGGGGAGGAACGCAGTGATTGGCAGTCTCAAAACCGCGACGTTTCTCGAAAGTGGGAATTTCACACAGTCGAGGATTCTGCGGGTTTCTCGATGCGCGCCAGCGAGGCGCGGATCGGAGTTGCATCATGAACCGACTTGGTTCATCCTAGGTTCATGGTGGTAACGCGGACGAATCGCCTCAGCATGCTCATTTCTGACGAGGAACAGCGGATGTTGAAGGAACTCGCCGACGCCGACGGCGTCACGGCTTCCGACTTCATCCGCCTCTTCATTCGCCGCGCACATACCGAGAAGTTCCCACCGAAAAAGAAGCGCTAATCAAAAGAATGCCCCGGCGCCGTTACGAGCGGCCCGAGGCGCGATCCGAACCTTTTGGGAGGTCCAGACAATGCACAACGTAAAAGGCAGCACGAGCAAGAGCAAGAAGACGGCGGAGCGCGTGATCGAGCAGCTCGACGCGATCATCGCTGAAGTGCAGTACGACGAGATCGCCGGTGACGTCGCCGGGACGCTCCTCGCGGTGACGACGATGCTCGAGCGACACGCCGATGGCGAGGCGCAAGGGATCCGCCACTCGCTCATGAGCTACAGCCACCAAGCGAGCGACGAGCATCACGAGGCGATGAGCTCGACCGTCACGCTCTGCGACGCGCCCACCTTCCCGGCCTATCGCGCACTCGAGCCACTTCCGAGCGAGTGGACGCGCATTGTCGCCGTCGTGAAGGAAGCTGCGAGCATGTCGTTTGCCGTCGCGAAGAAGACGAAGCATCCGGCGGCGACCGCGATCGCTCGCGCGCTCGTCATGCTCGAAGGTGTCGCGTCGTCCGCGAGCACACCCGAGCGCGACGATCTCCACGTGACGTACCACGACCACTACAGGCCGGCCGACGAGCGTTATCCGAACAGCGAGGAGATGGCTTTCATCGGCGTGATGCTCAATCGCTTCACGCCCGCGCAGCGTCTCGCCGAGAAGGCGGCCGGGGAGAAGCGTCTCGCCGAGGTCGTCGCGGAACGCGCCGCCTTTCTTGCGGCAAATCCCGACATTGCAAACCTGCCGGAGGAACTCCGCCGCGCTCGAGTCGAGGAACGCGGCGGTCGAATTCGCCAGTGGCAGGAATGGGTGCGGGCGGAAAACGCGAGGCTCGACAAGGTCACGATGGCCCTGCTCGAGGACATGAGCGACGAGGACTTCGAAGCTTGGTTCAGCGGCGAAGAGTCCGAAGGAGCGGCGTCGTGAACGCCGCGGAGAAGACGGACGCGCCCGAGATCGACATCCTCGATCTCATCCACCAACTCGAGACGCTCGAAGCGGTGGAGAACGAGATCGACCTCGCTTACTACGCGGCGTGCTCGGACAACCCGAGCCTCGAGCCAATCGCGAACTGCCTCGAGCGTACCGCGACGAAACTCAAGAGGACGCGCGAGGCGCTCGATGGGCACCTCAAAGACGTCAAGCGTGTGCATGCGGCAAGGAAGGTGCAGTGATGGCGCGCCCCTCCGACGACTTTGCAAAGCCGCTCCGCGAGTACATCGAGGAGCTCTACTTCGGCGCCGAGAGCATCGCTCACGCATCGGGCGCCGGCACTCCCGACGACGTCGAGCACGTGAAGCGCGTACGCGCACGGCTCGAGAAGGCCTACGTGCTCGCGATGGTGCACCTGCGAGCGCTTGAGGACGTGTGCAACGACACCGACCCCGCGAGCGATTGGCGATACCCCAAGGTCGACGCGGCAGGAAAGGCGGCGGAGTGATGGCGACGAGCAAGGGAGGACGTCCGCCGACGGGTCGGCCGCGTTGGAGTTCACGACGCGGCTGCTGGGAAGCGCACGTGATCCACATCGCGGACGACGGCACGAAGACCGACGTGCCCGTGCCGATGCGCACGATCGCGAAGGACGACGAAGCGGGCGCGGTGCGGCTCGCGGAGATCATCGCGCGCAAGCACAAGGTGTCGGGCATGGTGCCGCTCGAGAGCGCCGAGACGGCGAACGAGTGGTATGACCGGTACCACGCGTACCAGCGCGAGCTCGGCCAGACCGACGCCGTGAAGAAGCACTCGCGGTGGAAGAAGTGGATCGCGCCGAAGATCGGAACGAAGCCCATGGCGGCCGTCACGCGCGACGACGTCGAGGACGTTCGCGATGCGCTCGACGACGCGATCGCCGCGTGGAAGCGCGCCGGCAAGAGCAGTGGCAAGCTCGGCGCGGAGATCTCAGGCAAGACCGCGATGAACGCGTGGTCCTGCCTCACGAGCTCCTTCAAGGCCGCGACGTCGAGCAAGCGGCGCGATCTGCGCGTGCTCGATGGCAGGCCGAACCCCTGCATCGGCGTCGAGCCACCGGGCGATCGCGAGTCGCGTCGCTCGAGGCGGAAGACGTTCCTCTTTCCGCGTGAAGCAAACGCGCTCCTGTCGTACGCGCTCGTGCCGATGGAGTGGCGTGAGATCTACGCGATCGCGCTCTTCACGTACCTCCGTCCCGGCGAGCTGCGCGTGCTGACGTGGGGCGACATCACCGCGGCCGGCGTGAGCGTCACGAAGGCGTGGGACTACGAGGACGGGCAGACCAAGATGCCGAAGACCCGCAACGGCGTCCGCACCGTCCCGATCGAGCCTGCGCTGCTACCGCTCCTCGAGTGCATGCGCGAGGGCAGGGAAGACACCGAGCTCGTCGTGCCCGCGCTCTCGGCGTTTGGTGAGGACCATCTCGCCGAGCAGTTCCGAAAGCACCTGAAGCTCGCGAAGCTCGATCGCCTCGAGCTGCACGCGTCGACGCGGACGCACGTGCAGGCGAACTTCCGATCGTGTCGCGACAGTGGGATCACCTGGCTCGCGATCGCGGGCCTCGGCGTGGACAAGATCATGCGGCGGTGCGGTCACGACTCCGTGGCCACTACCCTTGGATACGTGAAGCAGGCGGAGGATCTCGCCGGCGATCTCGGCGCTCCGTTTGCTGCTCTGCCGGCCGATCTTCTGGTTCCGAGGGTTTCGGACAGAGTTTCGAGGTTTCAGCCGGAGCGACTTAGTGATTCCGTGTACTTAGGGTGCCGGAGGAGGGAGTTGAACCCCCGACCTAGCGCGTATGAAACGCCCGCTCTAACCAACTGAGCTACTCCGGCCGGAAAGGGCGCGGAGTATGTTCGTCCGCGCGCCTACTGTAAAGAGGATCTAGCGGCGGCGGCGAATGGCGAGCATTCCCAACACGAGCGCCGCGAGCCACGGGCCGCCGTTCTTCTCTCCGCGGCGGTCACCGCGACCGGTCGTCGAGCAGCCGCCCGCGTCGTAAGTGTCTGCTTTGGGGGGCTCGGGGACGGCGCAGACGAGGGGTTTGTTCGCCTTTTTCAAGGTGCCCTGGTCGAGCTTCTTGCCGTAGTCGCCCGTGTTCGCGTTGTCGTGGTGGAACGACTCCCATTGCACGACGCCGTCGTCGCGGCCCTTGGTGCGCCACGCGTAGACGAAGCCGTCGCGCGTCGTCGAGACGACGTCGAGCGCATGGTCGCCGTCGACGTCGCCCACGGCGGCGGTGCTCGCGATCCAGCCGTTCGTGAACTTCGGCCAGCCTGCGGCTTCGTGGCCGCACCCGTCGACGGCGCGGAGGAAGTAGCCGCCGGTGCCCGTGATGACCTCGGGGTAATCGTCGCCGGTGACGTCGGCGACCGCGTGGTTCACGAAGAACGTGTAGTCCTCGAGGACGACGGGCGAGCCCGGCATCATCTTGCCGGTCTTGCCGCTCCACATCGAGAGCAGGTGCTGGAAAGGCTTCGCCTGCGAGCCAGCCGCGAGGTTGCCTGCGAGCGTGAGCGAACCACCCGACATGATCGCGTCGGGCACGCCGTCTTGATCGAGGTCGCCGATCGACGGCTGGCTGAAGAGCGGAAACATCGTGTCCGGGCGCGTCGCGGCGCTGAGCTCGCCGAACGTGCTCGTCGGATCGAAGCCGCGGCGGGGCGCGCCATCCTCGCCCGTCGTGAGGGGCAACTTGTTCGGCGGATCGTTGAAGCCGGTTTGCGCACCGGGATCGGCGGAGAAGAGCTCGGGCGGCGAGCCATTGCCCTGGAGGAGGACGTCGGGCTTGCCGTCACCGTCGAAGTCCGCGGTCGCCGCCGAGCTGTCGAGGCCTTCGGCGACCACGGGGAACAGGTGGAGCGACACGAGCGTGATGGGCCAGTTCGCCATGTACGGCGCACCGCCCGGCGTGGCCATACCGCGGCCGTCGATCATGAACGCGGGCCCGGCGTTGCCGCCGCCGCCAATCTCCTCGTTCGAGCCGCTCACGATGTCGGGGATGCCGTCGCCATTGAAGTCGGTGACGGTCGGCGTCGTCATGATGCGGTTGAACTTGTCCGTCTTCGGCGAGTGGAGCAGCACCGGCCAACCCTCGAGGGCCGAGCCATCGGCGTGGAAGACGTAGATGTTGCCGTCGAAGGCAGGCTGGATGATCTCGAGCTTGCCATCCTTGTCCATGTCCGCGAGGGCAGGGCTCCCGTAAGCGCCGCGCGCAATGCCGTGCTTGAGATCCATGCATGTTGCAGGCTTTGGCTTCGCCGGATCGAGTGGACACGACGGCACGAGCGGTAGGCGCTTCGGCCAGCCGGCGACGTCTTTGCCTTGGGCGTCAATCACGTAGAGCGTGCCGGAGTACGTGGCGAACACGATCTCCTGCTTGCCGTCGCCGTCGAGGTCACCGACGGCGGGCGTGGCGAGGATCGCCTCGCGTGCGAGCGTCGGATCGATGCCGCCGTTCAATCCGCGCGCGTACGCCGGCGCGTTGAGGTAGCTCGGCACCGAGGGCTCGGTGGTGAGGAGGGCGTTGAGCCCGTCGATCGGTCGCGTGCGGTAGGGGAAGCCAGGGACCTCGACCGGGACGTGCGTCTTCATCGACCAGACGTGGACGTCGCCGCCGCTGGTCGCGACGACGATGTCGCGCAACTGATCGCCGTCGATGTCGGCGAGCTTGGGGCTGGCCTCGGCGGACACGTTCCCGCCGGTGGGGCCGAGCTTGATGGGGAAGCCGGGCAGGAGATCGGTGTCGAGCCCGTTCTTCTCGTTCACGACGGCGACCGTGCGGCGCGCCTCGCCCGAGACGTCGCCCTTCGCGTAGTGTGCGACAGCGCGAACGCGGAGGGTGATCGTGCGGTCGTTTTCGTGGAAGGGCGAGTCGGGATCGGGCGTGTGCGCGGTGTCGATCTCGCGCGGATCGAAGCTGCCGAGCGGCGAGCTCGGGCCACCGCTCACGTTGGTGGCGGGGATGTTGCGCACCTCGCTCACGAGCGCGCGGAACTCGCGGTCGTCGGGCTGCACGCCGGGCGCCCACTCGACTTTGTAGTCGTAGGAGAGCGCGCGCTGCGCGGCGACGCGGCCTACGATCGCCACCGGACCAATCGTGCGGTCGGAGTAGAGCGTGTCGAACCACTCGGGCGACACGATGTCGACCTCGGGCGGAATGAGGCCCTCCTTGATCATCACCATCGCGCGGTTTGCGTTCGCGCGGCCGTAACCGAACCGCTGATCGAAGCCCGGCTTGCTCTCGTAGAACTGGCTCCGGATGTTGAAGTCCGTGGAGCGTGACTCCGCGACGTCGATGTCGTCGGCGGTCATCTTGAAGATCTGGATCGCCTCTTCGGCGGTGAGCGTGATTGGCTGCGCCTGGCGCATCGCCATCGAGTAGACGAGGCCGGCGATTCCGGCGGCGCGGCCCGTAGCCTCGCTCGAGCACGCCGAGCCGCTGAGGCTGAGCGAGAGCTGACCGCCGTAGTTCGTGCACGACGTGTACGCGAGGAACGTCGACGCGTTCTCCTGCTCGCCGGTGTCCTTCGTGACCGCGTGCACGGTGAGCACGTGGTTCGAGGTCGAGGGCATGTTGTGATGCCTCGAGTTCTCGTCGGCCATGCTGGCGACGACGAGCACGCCCTTGCCGTACGCGTAGTCGATGGCCTGGCGCGCGAAGGGGTTCATGTTCAGCGTGCCGAGCGCGTCCTGCACGACGCTCGCACCGTTGTCGGTCGCGTAGACGACGGCCTTGCCGAAGTCGTTCGCGTCCGCGATGAAACTGTCGCCGACGCGGAGCGGAACGAAGCGGCAGCGGGGGCAGCCGCCGATCGAGCCCATGGCGTTGTTGCCCTCGGCGGTCGAGTCCTTGGCTTCGCCGGTGCCGTGGCCGTAGCGCGTGTCGTCGTAGGGATCGTTGTCGTTCTTGTAGAAGTCCCAGCCCGAGATGTCGTCGGTGTAGCCGTTGCCGTCGTCGTCGATGCCATCGGAAAAGAGCTGAATCAAGTCGCCTGCGTCGAGCACGCAGTTGTGGTTCACATCGCCCTTGATGCGGTCGGACCCGACCTGCGCCGTGTCGCCCTGGCGGTAGCAGACGTCCCCGGTGACGGTCGGCGAGACGCGAGGGTCGTCGCGGTAGTCGGCGACCGAGAACACGCCGTCGGAGTTGCAGTCGTAGCCGTCGAGCGGTCCGAGGCCGCTGCAAGAGGCGCCTGCCGCTGTCTGGGGCCGCGCGGCGTTCTTGAGCTCACCCGGGTTCAGGTAAGCCTGATTCAAGAGATCGGGCTCGTCCCACTTGATGCCGGAGTCCGTGACGGCGATGCGCACCGTGGGAAGTCCGATCGTGTAGGCCCATGCCTTGTCGACGCTCATGCCCGACGCGCCGAGCTTCCGATCGGCGTCGAGCAGCGGCTTTGCGTTCGGGCCTTGCTGGGGCAAGTACGAGTGCCACTGCCAATTGCCTTTGTAGTCGGGGTCGCTCGGCCAGTTGGCGGGATCGGCCAGGTTGTCGTTCGGACCCGGCGGCCACGCCGCGCGCGCGACGTGGGACCGAATGGACATCGAGAAGCAGCCGACGCCGACGACGAGGCCAAGAAGACGAAAAGCTCGCATACCTGCCGCGAAGCCTATCGCGTTCGCGTGGCGCTTGGTCTTGCCCTGTTGGTCTCGACGAGGTCTCGCCAGGGTCTCGCCACACGGCGCATCCGGCGCAGAGCTCGCCCGCGTGGGCGCCCTAGAACTCGCCGAACAGATCCTGAATTCGCGACTCGAGCGCGATGGCGATCTTGTAAAGCGACGAGATGGACGCCGACGACTCGGCGCGCTCGATCTGCGAGAGCAACGAGACACTGAGGCCCGTGCGGCGGGACATCTGCTTCAGCGTGAGATCCTTCTCCTTGCGGAGGTTACGGATCGTGTCGCCGATGACGCGGTGAAGCTGCTCTTCGGGCGTGCGCGCGAGGCCTTTCTTGCGCATCACGCGCCCGAGGACCTCGCGGAACTCGTCCACGTTGAAGGGCTTTTTGATGTAGTCGACGGCGTCGAGCTTCATCGAAGCGACGGCGCTCTCGAGGTTCGGGAACCCCGTGAAGATGACGACCGCGATGTCCGAGTCGATCTTCCGGATGCGCCGCAGCACCTCGATGCCGTCGAGCTTCGGCATCATGAGGTCCAAAATGATGAGGTGGTACCCGCCGACGCGGATCTCCTCTTCCACGATCGTGGGGTCGCTGAGGGTCTTCACGTGGAAGCCGTCGCGCTCCAGCAGCGTCTGCATGTACTCGCAGATCGCCTTGTCGTCGTCGACGATGAGGATGCGTACGGCGGGAATTTCAGGCGCCATGGCCCTTACAGTATGGCTAAAAGCGGGGCCGTGGAAGGTTCTCAAGCGCCTCGAATGGCTCGATTCGCTTGACGTTCTTGCGCGGGCTCGTCATAAGGGGTCGTTCACTCGGGGCGTAGCGCAGCCTGGTAGCGCACTCGGTTCGGGACCGAGGAGTCGGAGGTTCGAATCCTCTCGCCCCGACGAAAGTCGAAAGTTTGCTTCTGACGAAGGGCTCCGAAAGGGGCCCTTTTTCGTTTCTCTCGCTGGGACGCCGTCGCAGGTCACGGTGCGCACCAGGAGTCGAGCGCGTGCGCCGTGATCGCGCTCCCGATCAAGGTCCGGTAGTAGGTCCCCCCGAGGTGGCAGTAGCCGCCGCCCCCGTACACGGTCTTCCCGTTCACCTGGCGGGCCACTTGGTAGAACTCGTCATTCCCCGCGCCGTCCGTGACGCGGCCAGGCATGACCGGCGCCGCGATCTCGAACAGGAAGCGCCGCGCCGCGGTCGCCACGTTCATCCCTGCGGCCACGCTCGCCCGGTAGCGGTCGAGGAAGGGCGCGAGCCGCGCCCCCATGAAGCGATCCTCGACCAGGTAGGTGACCGCGCTCTCGCGCGTGGCGAACACGAGGTAGCGGTTGTCGTAGCGCCTCGCCTCGTTGAAGATCTTCCGGTCGGTGCCGAGGTCCCGGGTCACGATGACCGAGCCGTCGAATGCCTCATCGGGCTGCCCGCGCAGCAGATAGGTGGCGATGCCCGCGCGGGCGCCGGCGGGATCGCTCGGATTCCAGTACTTGAGGCCGAAGAGGTTGTTCGCCTCGTATCCGATGCGTGTGAAGCCGTACCCACTCTCCACCGCGCTCATGCCGCCGATCACACACGCCGGGGCGCCGTGCTTCGCCTGCATTGCGCGTGCAGCGAGCTTCACGCTCGCGAGAAACGCAGCCTTCTCGCTGGCATCGCGTGGGTGCCCGACGGCGGCGTCGTAGGCGTGGGTGTTCCGGCCTGCGGTGGGATCGTCCTCGGGCACGGGGGGGAAAGGGAGGACGGGGCGCGCCGCGTCCGCTGCGTCGACGTGCGCGTCGGAGACGAGGGTGCCGCCGTCGCCAGCGATCTCTCGCCCGTCGTTGCCCGCGCTCGCCGCTCCGTCGGGCTCGTCGATCGACGTCGCGCCAGCCGTTGCATCCGTCGGCCCCCCGCTGCACGCGAGGAGCACTGGCAGGACCGAAGCGCACAGCGCGATCATCCTCGACGTCATGCTTCGTCTCCCTTCGCCGACTCGCGCCGACGCGCTTCGAGTAGCACGCCCCCCTTTGCGAGCTATCCCGGACCCTCGCCTTTAAGCCGCGTTTAAGGCGGCAGCGCGAGCCTCACGCGCGACGCACGAGGACTCCCGCGCGGTTCGTACCTGCTCCTCACTTGGTCTTCACGAATACTTTTCGGTAGTCCGCGCCCCATCCGATTCGCGCGCGCCCGTCGGCACCGGTGAACGCCGTGTACCCGTCGAAGCCGCGCAGACCGCCGACGGTGCAAGGTGGTTCGCCCGATCGTCCCAACAGTGTCGGGGAGCTCTGCGTGGGCTCCATCTTCCAGTCGTTGCGTAGCCCAAGAGGCGGCTGCGTGCGATTGGGGTAGAGCGAAAACTCGTGGAACGACACGTACGTTCCATGGTCGACGATCTCGAGCGTCCCGCGTTCGTCGTATTCCGCGTAGCCAGGGCAGCCGCTCATCGAGTGATGGACGATGGATTCGAGCTCGTAGGTGCCGGCGACGATCGTTCCGCCCGTCGCTGTGGGGAGCGCGGAGGTGATGCAGGAAGGGGTGACGACCGTGCTTGAAACGGCGAGCGGCGAGCAGGATGCGCCGCCGTCGAAGACGGGTAGAGCGACGTCCGCAGTCGAAGCATCGCTCACGGGGGATGTGTCGGGGACCGAGCGCGCGTCGGACGAGTCCTCTTGCGCACTGGAATCCTTCTCGCCGGTCGCACCATCGATCGCAGCGCCGTCGTCTGCATCCGGAGTCTCGCTGGGGCCCCCATCCGGAGCGACGCTGCTGTCTTCGGACGAGCAGGCGACAGCGTTGAGGCCGAACATCATCATGGGGAAGGCGAGAGCGAGGACAAGAGAGTGAGAGCGCATGGGTGTACATGCACGCAAACTTCGCACCGCGCTCCTTACATGACGCTTGCCGATGTTTTTGCCGCGCTCGCGCCAAGGATGAGAAGGCGCGTTCACGCGGACAGGTTGCGAGACGGTGCGAGCGGGAGGCGCAAGTTGTGGTCTGTCGAATCGTCTCGCCCCGACGAAAGCGCCGTTCGTGCTTCCATGAACGGCGTTTGCACCTTGTTGAGAGCGAATGAGCACTTCACGCCGATTCTGGCCGAGCACGTTCGCCGTGGCCGCGCTCGCCGCGATCTACCCGGCGGTGGGCGTGGTCGTGAGCGCCGTTCCCCTGTTCCGCACGCAGGGCGGAGACAACGCGTTCCTCGCGCCGTTGGGGGCGCTCTTCCTTGTGGCCCTCTGGCTGGTCGCTGCCGTCGTTGCGTTTGTGTCGGTCGTCGTCCTCGCGCTGCTTGGTCGCTGGCTCTGGGAGCGCAGGGGCGCATCGCAAACGAGGAGATGAGAAGGGCCGGCGGTCAAGGTCACCTCGAACGCCGGCCGTTTCGCCGGCGGTCACCAGCCGGAACAAGTGGTCTTCAGCGGTGAGCGGCGATGCATGCCGTCAGTGCCGCGGCCGCAGTGGAGCTCGCGTTGGCGTTGGAGAGTCCGCAGGCCTGCAGGAGGTAGGGATCGACCGCCGTCGCTGCGCCGACTTGCCCTTGCAGGAAGGAGATGAGGTCGAGGTACACGACCTCTCCGAGGGAGTACGAAAGGTACTGCGTCCCGTTGTGCGCGCGGCGTGAGCGGAGCAGCTGCGTGTCGGCGTCGGCGTAGCCGTATCCCGCAACGATGTTCTTCGCGAAGTCGATCGAGTTCGGCTCCTGCGCGTTGCAGTGCGGACGAAGGAAGACCTTCAACGCGGCATCGGTCGTCGCAATGATACGAACGTTGTCGATGGCATTGTTCAAACGGTAGTAGGGAAGCTTCGGGCCCTCCGGCGCCATCACCTCGGCAACGAACTTGGGCTGCACCAGGTCTTCCGTCGCGACACCGCCACCTTCCCACGCCGCGCCTTGCACCGGGGCTTTGGAGGCAAAATCAATGGCATGTTTGCCTTCGTGCAACATCGTGGAATAGAGCGCCGCCTTCGACCAAACCTTGCCTAGCCCGATCTGAATCGCCACAGGCGACGCGGCGGTCGGCGGCTCGGTGTAGCTCGAGTCGGACGTCGAGAGCTTGAGCGTCGCCGGCAAGAGCGAAGCAATGTCGACGGCATATCCGGAATAGTGCTTCTTGACGTATGCCTTGACGTCCTCCCACATGGCATTGGCCGTCGCGGCGTCCGAGGCGCTTACCTGATCATTGGCAGTGTAGTTGGCGCTGCCGAGCAGCGTAATCCCCGACATCGACGCCGTGAACGAAGCCGACGCGTTGGTGTTGCCGGTCGCCGAATCGAGCGCCTCGGTGAGGGTGGCGAGCATGGCGGCAGGTTGGGTGGACGCGTTCACGGCCTGCGTTACTGCTGTCTTCTGGGTCGCCGTGAGAAGCGTGTTGCCGCTCGGAAACGCCGAGTCGAGTGCGGCGAGGGCAGCGTTCTTGACTTCAAGCACGCGCCCTTGCGAAATGGCGCCGTAGCTCGCGGCGTAGCTCTCCATCGTGGTTTTGCCATCGGCGTTCACGAGGTTGTTTGCGGTGAGACCATTCCAGAGGGAGGCCCGCTGCGCCTTCGTGTAGATGGTGCACGACTTCGTGGCTGCGGGAAGCGCCGCCGTGCGTTCGACGTACCAACCAGTAAGCGTGACGTAGGTCGCCGCTACCGGCATCGTCGCCGGATCGAATCCAAAGCTCTTCATGGTGTCGGGATCGAGCGCCTGAGGAACTTGCCAGTTGAAGGAATCGACCGTGCCGACGTTCGTGTACTCCTGTTGGACGAACGTAAAGGCGTTGTACGCCTGGAGGAGATCCTCGTCGTTGGAAATGACCCCTGAACCGTCGGCCTTGTAGTTGGCGGAAAAATCGGTGAGGAACCCGGCGACGGTACCGGTTTGAAGCATGTCATCGGCGCCGAAGTTGAAGCCTGTGGTGCCCGCAATGAGCTGACGGCTGTAGAAGTAAATCTGATCCCGAACGGCCTTTTCGACGGCGGAGAGCTCACCGGCGGGAATCGCGCGCAGCTTGGCGTCGATGTCAGCGGCATAAGCCTTTTGCTGGCCGAGCGTTTGGGGGCTGACAACCAGGATCTCGCGAATGGGTCCGCCGTCCCAATCTTTGAAGTCGGGATTGATTTGGAGCGCGGTGTCGCGGTGCATCGCAAACCAAACGACGTAGAGGCGTCGCAGCTCCGCGGCGAGGGCGGGATTCGTAATGTCGGTCGACGCCTTGAAGGCAGCGGGAACCTGATTGACCGCTAAGAATTGGATGACTCGATCGAAATTTTCGAGCATGGGCGCGGTGGGCGCCTGCAGCACGCGGGCAATTTTCTCGTCGAGTCCCTTGTTCCCCCAATCGTGTTGCACGCGCGCGAGATAGACGTCCGCGTTGTGCGCCAGCGCCTTCTTCGTCTTCGGTGGCAGATCGGCCCATTTGGTGCCGGGCGCGACCCCCGCAAGAACGTCGGCCATGATCGGCCGGGCTCCCCGAAGCTCGGCGTCGTTCGACGCGTCGTCGGAGGGCGCGCTGGAACAGGCCGGGGCGGTGACAGCGGTGAGTGCAAGCGCCGCCAGGAGCCATGCGGAGCTGTTGAACTTCGAGATCGTCTTCATGGGGATGTCAGCCTTGAGTGGGAGTGGGGTGCACACGTGCCGGCATCTACCGACACCCTCCCTTGGCCGGATGTGCGTCCCAGCGCCTCTTAAGGCCGTCTTAAATGCGTGCTCGAACGGCAGCTCCCGACGCGTTTCGTTCGCGTTCCGCTAGGTCGCCCGCTCGAGCTTGCGAGGCGCTGCGAGGGGCACGCTCACCGGCGCTGCAGCCTCGACTGCAACTGGCGTGACCAGATCGTAAGCCCTCCTCCACGCGCCGTGCTTCCAGCGCCACCAGCACAGGCTCGCGGCGACCGACGTCTCGCCAATGAAGCCGAGCCAGCCTCCGAGCGCGCCCCAGCCTAGCTGCTTGCCGAGGAACCACGCGCACACGGGGACGAAGGTCCAGATGGATCCCACGCCGATGGCCGCGACCCAGCGCACGTCCTTCGCGCCGCGGAGCGCGCCACGGAGGACGATGTTCACGGCATCGAGCATCTGGAACACCGCCGCGACGAGCAAGAGCCGGTGGTCGATCAGAATAAC
>CAXSGV010000134.1:0-13950 GCA_964236615.1 uncultured Polyangiaceae bacterium | reverse complement strand
GCAGTACCCGCACGGCGTCATGGATCCCGTGCGCGAGCTCGCGGCGCTTGCGCTCGAGAAAAAGATCCTGTGCCACGTCGATGCCTGCATCGGTGGCTTCTTCCTCCCGTGGCTCGAGAAGCTCGGCCAGCCGGTCCCGCCGTTCGACTTCCGCGTGCCTGGCGTCACGTCGATCTCGTGTGACCTCCACAAGTACGCGTACGCAGCCAAGGGCGCGTCGCTCCTCCTCCACCGCAGCCGAGCTCTTCGCCGCCACCAGCATTACGCCCATGCGGACTGGCCGGGCGGGCTCTTCGGATCGCCGAGCGTGCTCGGTACGCGGCCCGGCGGCGCGATTGCAGCGGCGTGGGCGGTCATGAATTACCTCGGTGCGTCGGGTTACATCGACCTCACGCGTCGCGCGATGAACGCCACGACGCGCCTCATCGCCGGCGTTCGCGCCATCCCGGGCCTGTGCGTGCTGGGCGAGCCCATCATGAGCTGTTTTGCGATTGGCCGCGTCGACGACGATGCGGACGCACCTGACCTCTATGTGCTCGCCGAGCGTATGCATGCGCGCGGTTGGCGGCTCGACAAGCAGCAGGCGCCGGTGAGCCTTCATCTCACGGTGAGCCCCGCGCACGACGCCGTCGCCGATGCGTTCCTCGCCGATCTCGAGGCCTCGGCGTGCGAGCTCCGTGGCAGCAACGAGCAGCCCGAGGGAGCAGCCGCGATGTACGGCATGCTCGGGAGCCTCCCCGACCGCGGCGTCGTGCGGGAAGCGCTGCTCGACTTCATGGATGGGATGGACGCCCCGTGAGCAACCCAAGCCCGTTTCCGCACAAGTTCACCTCGCTGCTCGATCTCGCGCGGTTGCCCTGGTTCGGTGTGAACGACGAAGGCCGGCTCGTCCTGAAAGACGAGAGCGTCGGCCCGATCGCCGACATGCACACGCACCTCGCGCTCGCGTACGTGCGGCCGATGAGCGTCGATCTGCACAAGCTCCACGACGAGACCAAGCACTACCTGCCCTCGTGTTGCGCGATGGATCTCGACGTCTACGCGAACAAGAACATGTCGAAGGAGGTCCTCGCGGAGCTAACGACCGACCTCACGCTCCGCAGCATGACCAAGGGCGGCATGCGCGCGACCCACACGGTCCCGAATCTCGTGCGCGAGATGAACGAGACCCGCATTCGCGCGTCGGTGCTCCTGCCGATCGATTTTCCGGTGCTCTCGGACAACGCGACCGTCGCGCTCGATGCCGCGAACGCGACGTCCGACAAGCTCGTCAGCTTTGGGTCGGTGCACCCGTACACGACGAACGTCGAAGGCCGTCTCGACGCGCAGCTCAAAAAGGGCGCGCGCGGGATCAAGATGCACCCTGCAGTGCAGATGTTTCGGCCGGACGCGCGCCGGCCGCGTGCGCTCTACAAGATGGCCGCCGATCGCGACATGGTCGTGCTCTGGCACTGTGGCCCGGTCGGCATCGAGGCCAAGCTCTCGCGCTACCTCTCGCAGGTCCGCTTCTACGAGGCGCCGATCCGGGACAACCCGAGAACCAAGTTCATCCTCGGTCACTCCGGCGCGCTGCAGTTCGAGGAAGCGCTCGCCCTGCAGCGGAAGTACCCGAACGTTTGGCTCGAGACCTCATCGCAGTCGCTCGCGAGCGTGCGGCGCATGGTCGATCGCGCCGACCCCGATCGCGTGGTGCACGGCAGCGACTGGCCCTTCTACCACCCAGCGCTCTCTGTCTCGAAGATCCTCATCGCCACCGAAGGAAAGCCTGATCTCAGGCGGAAATTCCTGTGGTCGAATGGAGCGAAGCTTCTCGGGATTGAGTGACATCGCCCGCCTCTTGGTCCGTGACGATCACGTAGGACTCGGGATCGAAGCGGCGGGTGCGGCGCCGGAAGTCGAACGTGAACCCCGGCCACAGCGTCGTGTTCTTGCCTGTGCTCGTGCGGTACCAGCTCGTGCAGCCGCTGTTCCAGATGGTGCCCGGAAACTTCGAGTGCATGTCCTGGTTGTAGGCCGACAGCACGTCGGAGCGGACCTCGACGTCCTTCCACGCAAGCTTCTTCATCTGCAGGACCGCGTCGACCACGTACGTGATCTGCGACTCGATCATGTAGATCATCGAGCTGTGCCCGAGGCCCGTGTTGGGGCCGACGAGCATGAAGAGGTTCGGGAAGCCGGCGATGGTCGCGCCAAGGTAGGCCTCGGCCCCGTCCTGCCACACGCGATCGAGGGACTCGCCGGCGCGGCCACGAATGTCGAAGGGCGCGCACTGCTCGGCCGCGTAGAACCCGGTGGCGAGCACGATGACGTCGAGATTGTGCTCGACGCCATTCTTCGTCCGGATGCCACGTGACGTCACCTGGTCGATGCCGTCGGTGACGACCTCGACGTTGTCTCGGCAGAGCGCCGGGTAGTATTCGTTCGACAAGAGCACGCGCTTGCAGCCCATCGCGATCGTCGGGGTGACCTTCGCGCGGAGCGCTGGATCCTTCACCTTCGCGTCGATGTATTTTCGCGCGAGCCGCGACGCGTACTCGAGGATCTTCGTGTGCTTCACGAACCCGAGCGCCATCACCTCGTGGCGCGTCCACTGGTAGCCCCGCGCGGCGCGCTGGAGCGCAGGCACGTGCTTGTAGAGTGCACGCCAGCCCCGGCCGATGGGCACGTCCGTCTTCGGGATCACCCAGGGCGCGGTGCGCTGGAACACGCTCAGCTTCTTCACGCGCGCCGCGATGGCCGGGACGATCTGGATCGCGCTCGCGCCCGTGCCGACGACCGCGACGCGCTTGCCGTCGAGCGCGTAGGAGTGGTCCCACTGCGCGGAGTGGAACATCTTTCCCTGGAAGCTCTCGAGCCCCTTGATGTCGGGCATCGACGGACGGCTCAGACCGCCGCACGCAGTGACGAGCACCCGAGCCTCGAGCTTCTCGCCGCTGTGCGTCTCCACGAGCCAGGTGCCTTTGGCTTCGTCGTAGACAGCGCGCTTCACGCCGCTGCGCGTGCGGAGGTGCGGGCGGAGATCGTACTTGTCCACGCAGCGCTCGAGGTACGCGAGGATCTCCTTCTGCGGCGCGAAGGTGCGGCTCCACTCCGGGTTCGGCTCGAACGAGAACGAGTAAAGGTGCGACTCGACGTCGCACGCGGCGCCTGGGTAGTGGTTCTCGCGCCAGGTGCCGCCGACGCTCTGCCCCTGCTCGAGAAGCGTGAAGTCGTGGAAGCCGGCTTGCTTCAGGCGGATCGCCATGCCGAGCCCTGCGAACCCAGAGCCGACGATGATGACGTGATCGGTGCGCTTCGGCATAGCAGGAGGTATAACGCTTATTGAATGCCGGTCAATAGGAACAAGAAGAAGCGTGAGCGCCTCGACCTCGACACGCGCCGCGACGCGTTCCTCGCGACGGGGCTCGCCGTCTTCAGCGCGCGCTCCTACGACGAGGTGTCGATCGACGATCTCGCTGCGGCTGCCGGCGTTTCGAAGGGGCTCCTCTACCACTACTTTCCGACCAAACGAGACTTCTACGACGCCGCGCTGCGCAAGGCCGCCGACGAGCTTGCGAACGGGCTCGTCACCTACCTCGACTTCGCCAAGCGTCACGCGCCGGCCTACCTCGCGCTCCTGCGCGGCGGCATCGGCTCCGATCCCGAGGTGACCGCGGTCATCGAAGAGACGAGGACGACGCTCGGGGCCCGGGTCATCGCGCGCATGCCCGAAGGCAGCGTCACGCCGCTCGTGCGCGTTGCCGTGCGCGGATGGATCGGCTTCGTCGAGACGATCGCGATCGACTGGCTCACCGATCGGCGGATCGCGAAGGCCGAGATCGTTCGTCTCGCGTGCGCAGTGCTGTTCGACGCCGTCGCGCAGGCCGGCGTTCCGCGACGCTGAGTCACGGCGCGCCTCCGGAGATCAGAACCGGCCGCCGAGCAGCGGAATGCTCATCGCGATCGGCGCGCCGCGGTGCTCGGGAACGGTCGAGCCCATCGAGGTCCACGCGGGGAGCCGATCGGGCTCGCTCACGCGCGCTGTAACTTTCTGGTCGGACGACGAGCCGCCGTTTCGCCGCGCGCCCACCGACTGCTTCACGCCGGTCTTCTCGTTGGCGATGGTCATGACGAGGCCCGCCGTTCCGACGCCGGCGCTGGCGAGCATCGCGATTCCGAACGTGGCGGCGGCCTCGTGTCCACCATGCTTGTAGTTGTTCGACATCGCGCTCGAAGCAGCCAGGCCGCAATAGGAGATCGTACCGACGACGGCGCCAAGCGTCGCGAGCGTGATGCCGATGCCGAACGCGGTCGTGGTCGAGACGTTGGCGGTGATGTCGATGCGATCGCCGTCTTTTGCGAGCAGACGAAACGGCTTCGAGTTTCGCACGCCGTGGCCGCCGACTCGGTAGAAGGCATCGAGCTCGAGCGGCCGATCGCACGGCACGCCGCACACGGGGACCCACTGCCCTGCCCGCTCGCGTTCGAGCACCGCGCCCGCCCCCTCGAGGTGCACGTACGCCGTACCCGTCGGCTCCGGCGAGGATGCGGGCGCTGCCGGCGCGCTCACGCGCGGTGCTGGTGCCGGGGTTAGCGCGACGGGTTGCACGAGCGGCGCACCCTGCTCGACGTGGTGCACGCGGTCCCAAGGAATGATCATCGTGCGGCCATCGGAGAGGCGCACCGAGACATGGTCTTTCGGAAGCATCTCGATCACCGCACCGCGCGCCATCCCGCCGTCGTTCATTACGACGACATCGTCCTCATGCGGTGCGCTCGGCCACGCCGGCACCGGAATGGTCGCCGCGGTTGCCGGCGGAAGCGCGGGCAACGCGGGATCTTGCGCCGACGCGGTCACCGCAAGGAGCGAGACGGCAGCGCCAAGAGCGGCGCCGAGAGCACGAGCACAGAGCATCGAAAGAACCTCCCAGAGAGGGGGTGACGTGGTGTGTCTCGGCCTAGAGCAAGCCCTGGGCCGCAGGGAACGCGGGCGCGCTACTGCACGAATCTCCACGTCGCGCCGCCGCGTGTGAGCGGCGCTTCACACCACGACTGCGCTCAGCGCGTGACGCGCAGCCGGGTGCGCAGTTGCTTCGTGCTGCCTTCGAGCTCCGGTGTCTTCACGTAGGACGGGCTCGGCTCGGGCGGCATCGGCGCCGGCCCCCAGGTCGCAAAGTCCGCCGGCAGCGGGCCAGGAAGCGTCGGCTGCATGGTCTTCTCGAGGAGCTGGAAGTCGTGGCGCCCTTCGAGCACGAGCGGCAGCTTCTTCGCCGGGCCATCGGCTTTGAACCATGCACGTGCAGCTTGCACGTTTTTGATGAGCACCCAGTGCTGCGGGTCGATCTTCGCGGCCGTCGAGAGCTCGTCCATCATCGCGTCGAGGTCGCCGCGCTGCTTGGCGATGCATGCGAGGTAGTTGTGCACGAGACCCGGCAACGGGTACCCGAGCTCGAGCGCGCGACGCACGTGGTGCTCGGCGCGATCGAGGTCACCGGCGCGGTAATGAGCGCCGCCGAGATCCATGTGCGCCGCGTGGTAGTCGCCGAGGCGCTCGAGGATGGCGGTGTACTCGTGCACGCCGTCCTCGTGCATGTGTTGAAGACCATGGTTCGCGAAGAACCACGTGTTGAGAAATTCCGTGGTCTCTGGCGACGCGTCGAATGGCGTCTTCAGCTCTTGAAAGCGCTCGCGAAAGTAGATTTCGGGATCGAGCCAGTCCTTCACGGCTTCATCGAAGTCGCGCGTGCCGGGGTAGATGGAGAGGCACGAGAAGATGTACTGGTGCGGGCGCGCACGCGCGAGGAACGCCTGGGTCTCGACGAAGGTCTCCTTCGTCTCGCCGCGGTTGCCGAGCATCATGTAGAAGCGCACGCGGATGCCGAACTTCTTCGCGAGCTCGGTCGTCTTCTCGATCTCGGCGACCGTTATCTTCTTGTCGATCGCATCGAGGATCGCCTGCGAGCCCGACTCGACGCCGAGGCTCAATCGCTCGCAACCCGCGAGGCGCATCTCCTTCAGGAGCGGCTCGGTGAGAAGGTCGACGCGGGTGTCGCAGCTCCAGAAGAAGGACAGCTTGCGCGCGCGCATCCCTGCGCACATCTCGAGCACGCGCTTCTTGTTGGTCGTGAAGGTGTCGTCCTTGATCTGAATCATCTTCACGGGAAGACGGCGGACCACTTTTTCCATCGCGTCGAGCACGTAGCCCACCGAGTTGCCTCGAAAGCCGCGGCCCCACGTGGTCTCGGCGCCGCAGAAGGTGCACGCCCACGGACAGCCGCGCGAGGTCATGAAGATGTGCGTGTCGAACCAGTCGTGCGGCGACGACAGCCCGTCGAGATCCTCGATGGCAGCACGCGGCGGCCCCTCTTCGATGACTCCGTTGCGCCGGTACTTCGCGCCGGCGAGGCCGAGGTTGTCCTCGCCGCGGCCGAGACGATCGACGAGCTCCATGAACGTGGTGTCGCTCTCGCCGAGACACACCGTGTCGATGTCGGGGTGGTGCGCGAGCATGCGATCGGCGAACGGCGTCGCGTGGGGTCCGCCGATCACGACGTGCGCGTTCGGCCGCTTTTGCTTGAGTAGCTTCGCCACGAGGGCGACACCGCGACGGTTCGCAGTCCAGCACGACATGCCGTAGACGTCGGCCTCGAGCTTGTCGACGACGTCCTCGACGACGGGCCAGGCGAAGGACGACAAGTTCATCACCTTCACGTGGTGACCGGCGCGCAGCGCCGCGGCGCCGAGGGCGAAGAGACCGTACGGCGTCTGGTAGAAATCGGCGTCGAGATCCCCCTGCCGGTAACCCTCCGGCGGCCCGTCTTCGGGGTCAGCCGGTTGTCCCGCCGCGGGGATCTTCCACGGAGGTGGATACAGCAGCGCGATCCGCATGCGCCGAAGCTTACTGCTTCGTGAGTGAGAAGGTGCCGGGCTCCGCGGTTTGCGCGTTGCCGTTCGCTTTGTGCTCGAGCTTCGTGCCGGTCACGCAGAAGTCGTACTTCAGGTTGCTGCCGGTGGTGATGACGTTCCCCGCGACCGTGTACGTGTCCGTTTGCTTCGCCGGGGTGGTCTCGTCGACGGTGCACGTGCACGCGCCGGCTGCCGCATCGACGCACTTCGTCGAAGGGTACGCGCCGCCCAGCGCGGCTTGCACGCCGGCGCAGCCGCCCGCGAGCGACGCGCACTGCTGAGGGATGTTGGCGGTCGCCTTGAAGTGCGTGCTCGTGTCGCGCACGACGTTGCCAGAGGAGAAAGTCAGGCTGCCCGCGATGGTGGCCGACGTGTTCGTGAAAGTCGCCGTGGGGCAAGCCTGCTTGACCTTGTCGAAGGTCGCGTCGTCGATGCACCCGGTCGTGTAGTGCCAGATGCCCGTGGGGTCGCCGCCGCACGGCGTGAATGCCGAGCAGGTCGGCTTGAAGTCGACGTTGATGATCGGCGGGGCGCCGGCGTCCTTGTCGACGCTGCTGCCGGTGTCGCTGGTTCCACTGTCGCCGCCGCCGGAGCCGTCGCCGCTCGCTGCGCCGTCGCCGCTGCCAGCGTCGGCCGGTGCCACGGTCTCACTCGAGCCACCGCACGCCACCGCAAATGCGACCACCGAAAGACCAACCAGGAAACCAAGCTTGTTGTTCATAAGGACCTCTGACCGCACCGTACGATCGACCCTCGGTCCGGTCCACTCCGAGCCCGGCCCACTTCGCGCGATCCCGCCGTCGCCGTCCCGACCATCGACCGCGACAATCAGCGCGATCCGTAGCGGAAGCCAAGGAAGGCGCCGGGGCCCCACGCAAGGCTCCCCTGCCAGGTCACGTCGAGGTCCAGCCGGGCGCCCGCGAAGACCGCGCTGCCGTCGACCTTCACGACGTCGAGGCTGAGCATCCCGTAAACGCCCACCGCCGGAGTGTCGATGTTGCTGCCCCGACCGACGCGCTTGAAGCCGAGGTAGAGGACCTCGATTCCCGCGCCGGCGCGGAAGCGGTCGAATACGCCCTCGCCCGCGGCGCCGGCCCGCACCATGGTCGTCGTGAGCCCGTACTCGGTGCGGCCGCGGAACACGTTCAGCGTTCCGTAGAAGGCACCGTGCTCGCCCGGTTGGCCGCCAATCGCGAGCCCGACATCGGCTCCGTAGAACGGCAGCGTGAAGATGCGGTGGTACATCGCGCCGCCGGTGACCTTCAGTTGGAACGGATCGTAGGCGCGGGGCGGCGTCCGTCTGCTCGAAGCTGCGGGCGTGGGTTGTGGAGACGCGGGCTCGGGCACAGCCTCGGTGACGCGCGGCTCTTCGAAGCTCTGGGGCTCTTGCGCCGTGGCCTTGCCGGCGACGAACGCGCTCAGCAGCACGATGGATGCAACATACACGCGGCTCATGGACACACCGGCGCGTGAGACTGGTGCACCTTGCTCGGGTCGGTTCCGACGGACGTCGTCGTGCGGTCGATGTACTGCACCGCCTTCTGCGCGCGCGGACAGACGTTGTCGCCTACGAGGTCGGCGCAGCTCCTGTTCCGGATACAACGGCTCTCCGAGAGATCGAAAGCGGGCTCCTCGCGGTTCTCGGTCGACGTCCCACAGCCAGAGTTGCTCGCGTAGTAGTGACGGCACGCGACCGCTGCGGGGTCGAAGGCTGGGCAGCACTCTTGAAGGTGCGCGAGCGCCTCTTCGCAGGTGAGCGTGTCCTCACGAAACTGATCGTCGTCCTCTTCGCCCTGCCCGCACGCGATCACGAGCGTGACGAACGCCCCGACCAGGAACGCGGAGCTTCTCCGGAGGGACCGTCGCATTGGAATCCGCCTTCAGCAATCGGTGTGCCACGAGCGCACGCCGCCGCATTTTACGATGATCTGATCGCGCGCCGCGCCGGCGTTGCGACAATGGTGTCAGGGCGAGGGCTGGGTGACGAAGCGCGCGATCTCGTCGATCGCCTCGACGCCGACGTTCGCGGGCTTGCCATACTCACTGGGGTCGCTCGCGCCGCTACCGGCGACGAAGAGATGGTTGCAACTTGCACACGACTTCGTCGTGAGCTTCGAGCGGCCGCCGAGCGCGCGCTTCCATCGGCGGACATCGTCCGCCGTCGTCTCGAAGTCACGGTCGGCAAAGAAGAGGAACAGCGGTGCCTTGATCTTGCGCGCCGACTTCACCGGCTCGAGCTTGCGGAGCGAAAGCCAATAGCTCGCGGGCAGGCCGAGCGGCAGATCCTTCGCCGGCGTCGACCTTGCGAGCCGCGGGCTCTTCGCGCGCGCGACCGCCTTCGTCACGACCGCGAGCGTCTCTTTTTCTTCGGGCGAAACCGTGCCGTCGAGCTTGGCAACGTAGGTCGCACGCGCGAGCACCTGGCCCTCCAGCGAGCGCGCGGGCGCGCCAAGCATCACGACGCCGGCAACGTTGCCCGCCTCGTCGGCGATTTTCGGCGCGAGCCGGCCGCCTTCCCCGTGCCCCACGACGAAGATGCGCTTCTTGTCTACCGCCGGGTTCTTCGCGAGCTGAGCGACGGCGTCGGCCGCGTCGTCGAGCGTTTCGTCCTTGAGGGTGAGCGCGTCGTCCTTCGCGAGCTCCTTGCCGTGGATGCTCTTGCGCTTGTCGTACCGGAGCACGGCGATCCCACGGCTCGAGAGTCCCCACGCGAGATCGCGAAACACCTTGGTTCCACCCGCGGTGCCGTCGCCATCAGCGGGGGAAGTGCCAGGAACGAGGACGACGGCGGGGAAAGGCCCGGCGCCGATCGGCGTGGTGAGTGATGCCGGGAGCGCCGAGCGACCCGTGCCGACGGTGCTCCCCTCCTCCTTGAACTTCGTAGCGTCGGCGTACGTCGGCGGATCCCAGACGTGGCTCACGACGACGCCGGTGGCAACGAGATCGCTGTCCTTGGCAACCGTCGCATTCGTGTTGAAGAGGACGCGCACTTCGAACGCGGCGCGATCGGTCTTGCAGCGAAGCGACACGACGGTGAATCCGAGCCCGGTCGTCGTTGCGATCTTCTCGACGCCGCGGAACGTGCCCGCGTCGCGCTGCATGCTCTCCCACGTCTCCTTCAACGCAGCGTCGGACGTCGCCGCGCGCGAGGTCTCGGTGAGGTGCGTGAGGACCTTCTCGAAATCGTTCGCGCCAAGCTCCTTCACCATCGTTTGCGCGAGCTCGATCTCGCGGGTGCCGGCGCGCGGCAAAGCAACGGTTGCCACGGGTGCGCTTGCAGGCGCGTCGGGGGCTGCAGGCGCGGCGACCTTCGGGGGCGGAGCGCTGCCGCACGCGCTGCCGCACGCGCCAACGAAGAGGAGGAACGTGATGGCCGCGGCGCGCATGCGGCCGCGAGCTTACGTCACCGCGTGGTGCCGTCGTCGGACGGAAATCCAGTTGGGCCGCCCGCTCCGTGCGAGAAGGGACCCGCGCCCGCGTCGCTCAGCTCGTAGCCACGCGGCGCGAGGACGGCGGAGCTCGAGAAGATCTCTTCGCTCGAGTACTGGCGTTGCGGCGGAGCAGCTGGCGCCGGACGCGCAGGCGTCGTGCGCGTTTCGGCGACCGACGATGCAGGGACGGCGGGTACGACCGCGGCGGCGGGCGGCGCGGTCGATGCGGCGGCAGGCGGTGCCGGCTCCGTGGTCGCCGCCGGTGCCGCCACGGGCACGGGCACGGCGACGGGTACCGCCACGTTCGAAGTAACCTCCGGCTGGCCAGCCTGAATCACGCCGGAAGGTGCGGGTGCGGCGGGGAGCGCCTGGGGTGCGGCGGTCCCTGGAGTGGTGCCGAGCGTGGCCGCAGTGGTCGACACTTGCCCGTCAACCGCGGTGCTGGCCGTGCCGGCGCAGCCGTTCCCTAAACCGCACCCCGCCGTGCGCGAGCTGCAGCCGGCAAGAAGCGCGAGCGTGAGCGCGAGACGTGGCAAGCGGCTGTGGAGCTTTGCCCCAGCCGCGGCGTTCCGGATGGCATTTCGTCGGATCATGGTTCAGCGCAGCTCCTCGAGGGCGATGCACTGCAAGCATCGCTCCCGACATGCGCTCCGTTGCTCGCAGTCACAGCTGTGGTGCGATCCGTGGGCGCGTTCGTTGGCAGTCATGCAACGAAACGCTTGTTTTGTCGCGCGGCTCGAAGCTCGCAAACGGTGGTCGTGTGGCTACCGAAAAAGCGATCATCGCCGGCGCGGGCGGCGCCGGGCTCCTCCACGCGGTCACTTACCGCGCCGCCGGCGTGGCTATCGCGGCGGTCTTCGATCCCGACCTCGCGCGCGCGGCTGCGTTCGTGTCGATCACCGGCGGAGTCGTCGCGACGAGCCTCGACGAGCTCGCCGCGTTCGACGCCGACTACGCGAGCATCACGAGCCCACCCTTCGCGCACGTCGATCAAGCGGCACTTGCCCAGCGCCCCGAACGCATCGTGTTCGTCGAGAAGCCAGTCGCCACCACCCTCGCCGATCTGGCGCGGGTAGAAGAGCTCGGCTCGTGCGTGCCCGTCGTGCAATGGCGCGCAGGACGCGGGCTTGCGATCGTGCGCCGCGCGATCGACGAAGGCATCTTCGGCGCGGCGCTCGACATCGACGCCGACCTCGCGTGGCGGAGGGACGCGGCCTACTTCACGAGCGGTCACGTGTCGCGCGCTCGTTGGGGCTGCGGCGTGCTGCTGTCGCTCGGTATTCACGCCGTCGACCTCGCGTGTCTCCTCGCGCGATCGCCCATCGCGCGCGTCAGCGGATGGCTTGCGCGTGCGGCCCGCCTTCCGGACTGGGTCGACGTCGACACGACCGCCGCGATCGCCCTCGGTTTCGTCGGCGGCTCGCACGCGCGCGTTCGCTCGAGCATCGACGGCGGCGACGGGACGACGCGATTGGCGATCGAAGGCGAGCGCGGCGTCCGCTGCACACTCTCGGGCTCGGAGACCGATCCGACCTCCGCGACACCAATGTGGAGCGGCCTCGACGCGCGTGATGCGGCGCGCGTGCAGCGGATCGAGCGCGACGCGCAGCTGGCGAACGACGGGGCCACGTCGGCGCCGCTGCTCGTCCCCTTTCTTCACCGCGCCATCGCAGCGCGTCGCGCGGGCGCATCACCGGGCGAGACGCCGCACCTGCCTTCGATGACCGAGGTCGCAAGCGCGCACCGCGCGGTGCTCGCGCTCTACGACGAAGTGGACCGTCAAGCGGCGGCGGGACGGCGACCGATCCCGAAAATTCCGAGGCCGCCGAGTGTAGGCTCGGTCCCGACGAGCTCGAGCCCCGCCTTCTCGAACGAGGAGCGAAAGCGCGCTGCGTCGAAGCGGCCGTAGCCACGCGAGACCATCCGCCAGAGCGCCATGCTGAGCACGAAGCGCGGCTCCGCCCGCGCGCGGCTCTTGATTTCGGCAGACAATAGCGGACCGTCGACGGCGGCCGGCTCGAGGAACACGCAGCGCCCGCCGGGCACAAGCACACGGCGCACCTCGGCGAGCACCTGGTCGGCATCGGGGACCAAGTAGAGGAAGCTGTGCCCCGTGACGCCGTCGAAGCTCGCGTCGCCGAAGGGCAGTGCCATCGCATCGCCCTGAACGAACGTCGTGCCCGCAGCGTCGCCGTCGAACTTCTGCCGTGCGCGCGCAAAGCGGATCATCGAATGACTGAGATCGAGCCCGGTGACCGCGAGCCCAGGAATGCGACGCACCATGCCAAACGCGCTCTCGCCAGGGCCACAGCCGAGATCGAGGACGCGGTCGTTCGCCTTCACCACGGCGTGCACCGCCAGCTCGCCGCCGTGTGCGCGCCAGGTCGGTTGCGCGGTCATCAACGCATAGGGAAGAGCGCCAACGTCGAAGAGAAGCGAGCTACCGAGGCCGCGGATCTGCACGAGGTTTCCTACCAAACTTCCAACCGGCCGGGACACAGAGTCGTGCCGTCGCGCGCGCATTGTGGAGATGGTCCGCGGCGGGTCGCCAGCACCGAGTGAGCGGACGGCGTCGCGCAGACGCCTCATTCCCTCGTTTCCCAGTGAAAAGGCCCGCCGCGCCAACGCCAGCGCGGGCCGCTACACTTCGAGGATGCCGCCGCGAGCCATCGCCCTAGCTCTCACTCTGTCCCTCGCCGCGTGCGGCTCGAGCTCCGGCGCGCCTTCCCCACGCGGCGCCACGAGCGGAGCCGCCGACGATCCAAAGGTCGAGCAGCGGACCATCGTCGAGAAGACGCCCGGCGGCGGAACGCGGACGCGCGTGATCACGACGACGACGCGCGTCGAGGAGGTACCGTCGCCCGCAGCGCGGCCGGCGGATCCCTACCCAGGCGATCCGCTCGACGGGTCGAAGCGCCTGTCGTCCGATCACAAGCCGCACGCGCACTTCGCCGCAAACGCGCAAGGCTCCCCCGTGTTCGGCCCGCGCATCGCGGAAAACCAGGGGGATCCGCAGGGCGTCCCCGCTCTCGATCCCGATCCGTCGACGAGCGGCAAGAAGGCGATCGCGCTGCTCTTGAAGCTCATGATCGACGAGGGACCGGGCGGCGGGCACCACGACAACATGCTCAACCCGAAGTACCGCCGGGTCGGCGTGGGCCTCCACTACGCGAGCGGAAAGCTGTACCTCACGAACGATTTTTCCGACTGATGAGCGCGCCGACGCGTCTCGCGTCAACCCGTCACTGGCAGGAGCCGTAGGAGCAGTAGTAGCTGCTAGGGCAGGCGTTGCCGCACGCCCCGCAGTTGGCCGTGCTCGACTGGAGACTGACGCAAACGTCGTTGCAAAGCGTCTGGCCCGTGGAGCACGCCTGGAACGAAGCCGACTCGGTCGACATCGTCGCGAGATCGAGCCAGCCCGTCGTGATCTCTTTGCCGTCGACGTTGGCCTTGAGCGGCTTGTTTCGGCGGTTCTCGACGCGCTTGCGGGTAACGGAAATCGTGAGCCCCGAGGACGAGGCCGACGTCGTCGACGTCGTCACTTGGTTCAGCACCTCGCGCGGAATCTCGAACTTGCCCGTCGCATCCTCGGCGGTGCAGACCGCCGACGCACCGATGCCGCTCGCCGTGATGG
>CAXSGV010000133.1:12225-14004 GCA_964236615.1 uncultured Polyangiaceae bacterium | reverse complement strand
TGCGATCGGCCTGCGTCGGCTTGCGCGTCGCAGCCGCTTTCGACTCGAGGAGCTCGCGATCGATGTCGGGATGATCTACCTCCCCGTCGGCGGCGCGTGGATGTTCGCGTACGTGAACGAGCTCACCGTCCTCGGCTTTTCCGGCGTGCAGTGTCTGCTCACGGCAGCGCACTTCCACTATGCCGGGTTCGGCGCGTGCATCGTCACCGGTGTCCTCGGGCGCGCGCTGCCGACACGGGGCGCCGCGCGCGTCGCGTATGTTCCGACGACGATCGGCATGGTGAGCGGCATCGCGCTCCTCGCCGTGGGAATTGCCGCGTGGCACCCGCTGGAGCGTGTCGCAGCGTGGGTCGTCGCGGGATCGCTCGTCGCCCTCGGGATGCTGCTCGTGCGACGCGGGCTGGGTGAAGCGCCGGCCCTCGCGCGCGTCTGCCTCGTGGTTGCCGGACTGTCGACGCTCTGCTCGGGCACCCTCGCCGCGTGGTTCTCCGCGATCGGCTTCGCGTCGCTCGGCGCCGATGGACTGAAGACGATGGTCTCGCTGCACGGCGTGGTGAACGCGGTCGGCATCGTGGGCATGGGGCTCTTGGGCCTGAGGCTTTTGCATCCGGAGTCGCGCGCCGCTCCGGGAGGGATCCCGTTCTCACGTCTGTCGGGTGGATGGCGCGCGATCGGTCCCGATTACTTCGCGCGCGCCGGCGTCGAAGAGCCCAATCGCGACGTGGCCGGCCTGATGGACACTATGGGCGACTACGCCCGCGCGGGTTTCGCACCCGAGACCATCGACCCGGCGGTGCGCTCCTTCTACGAGGAGACGCGGATGTGGACCCTCTACGTCACGCCGGCGTGGCAAACCGGGTGGGGGCTCGCAGGACGCATCTGGAAGTCGGTCGCTCAGCGCATGAACCAGCTGAATCTTCCCTGGAATCGCGCGGCCGTCGTACGGCCGGTGACGAGCCGCATGGTCGCCTTGCGCGAAGACCGCGATGGGCGGCCGAGCCCGCGCGGCTGGGTGCGCACCTACCGGCAGAGCGACGGGAGTGAAGGCGAAGCCGTGTACGTCGCCGCGTACGCATCGCACGCGCGGGCGGGCATTCGTTACATGAACATCGCGTTCGCGCTTCCGGCCGGCAACATGACGAGTCTCCTTCGCATCGACGCGCTCGGCGTCGGCGGCGGCGTCGAGCTCTCGACCTTGCCCCACTTGACGGAGACCCTCGATGGCGATCAAGGCGTCTACTTCGTTCATCGCGGGGGCGTGCTGCGACTTCCGCTCGACGAGACGATCCGCGTCTGGTCGACCCGCGAGGACGCCGACTGGGCGGCGCGCCATCCCCCGCCCGATGGCATCGAGGCCTCGACCGTCGAGCTCCTCGCCACCCACGACATGTGGATGCTCGGTCTGCACTACCTGCGGCTGACGTACCACATCACGCGAACCGGCTGAAAAAGGCCCTATGGCTTGACTGACCGTCGGTCACTGACTATGGGTCCAGCGTGGAAACTGCTCCCCCGCTGACGACGCGCCAACAAAAGGCCAAGGAGACCCGCGCGCGCCTCTTCGCGGCGGCTGCCGAGCTGTTCGACGCGCAGGGCTACCACCAGACGAGCGTCGACCAGATCGCCAAGCGCGCGCACGTCGCGAAGGGGACGTTCTTTCTCCACTTCGCCACGAAGGACGCGGTCATCGGCGAGCTCGTGCGCATCCAGCACCACGGTGCACGCCGCGCACGCGAGCGCGTCCTCGAGGAGGGTGGGTCGCCTCTCGACGCGTTGCGC
>CAXSGV010000133.1:0-12215 GCA_964236615.1 uncultured Polyangiaceae bacterium | reverse complement strand
GTCGCTGGCCGTGACCGTCGGTCCCTCCACTGGGGTGCGTCGGACGCGGAGGACGCGTTGCGCGCGCTCGTGATGGGCCTCGGCCAGATGGCGGCCATGAGCAGACCCTTGAGCCGCGCCGTCCTCAGCGCGACGCTCGAGAGCCCTGCGCTCGGCGGCGAAGCGTCCGCGTTGTTCAAGGCGCTCTTCGACGAGATGGTCGTCGACTGCAAGAACGCGCAACGCGAGCGCATGCTCGATGACTCGCCCGACGCCGAGACGATCGCTCAGGTGCTCATGGCCTCGTACCTCGGCGCTGCGCTCCACTTCACGTCGAGCCCGGGCGCCAAAGGTCTCCTCGAGATCCTCACGCCGATCGTGAACGCGAACCTCGCGTCGTTTCAGAAAACGATCGAGAAACGCGCTGCTCGTTCCGTCGAACCGCGAACGAGCCCAGAAGCTCGCCCGAGCACCGAGAAGAAGTCCACCCGTAGGAGGGTTGCCTCATGAAATGCTTTGCCTCGAGCTTCACCCGTTCATTCGCCGTCTCGATGGTCACGGTGTGTGTCGGCGCCGCCTCTGCATGCGGGGGCGATGACACGGCCGTTGCTACGACGCCGGGTGTCGACGGCGGTCAGGTCGCACCGGGCACCGATGCGACGACGTCCAACGACGCGCTTGCGGCGAGCGACACAGCGCTCCCCGCGCCCGACCCCAAGTGCGACGCCAAGCAGGCGCAGAAGCTCGACGACGTCTGGATGATTGGCTCCGACGGCGGAGCGCGCACGATGAAGGTGCACGTTCCGGCCGGCTACGATCCCAAGCGACCCACCCCCGTGGTCTTCAACTTCCACGGCTTCGGCAGCAACGCCGATCAAGAGAACCAGCTCGCGAAGATGAACGCGAAGGCCGACAAAGAGACCTTCGTCACCGTCCACGCCGAAGGCACCGCGAACAGCTGGAACGCCGGCGCGTGCTGCGGAGAAGCGGTGAACCAGAAAATCGACGACGTCGCCTTCGTCGGGAAGATGATCGATGCGCTCGAGGATCGACTCTGCGTCGACGACAAGCGCATCTTCGCTACCGGCATGTCGAACGGCGGCTTCCTCTCGCACCGTCTCGGGTGTGAGCTCGCCGATCGCATCGCCGCCATCGCGCCGGTTGCGGGCGTGATGGGGATGCCCACGTGCACTCCGAGCCGTCCGATCTCGGTCATGCACTTTCACGGCACGGCCGACGGCCTCGTGCCTTACAACGGCAGCCCGTCCCAAAATTTTCCTGCAGTCCAGACGTCGTTCGGCGATTGGGCGAAGCGCGATGGGTGCACCGGCCAGCCCGAAGAGACCTTCAGCAAGGGCGACTCCAAGTGCTCGACCTACAAGACGTGCGGGCAAGGCACCGAGGTCACGCTGTGCACGGTGACGGGCGGCGGCCACACCTGGCCCGGCGGCACGCCCTACCCACCCCTCGGCTACACGACGACCGACCTCGTCGCGACCGACGCCATGTGGGATTTCTTCAAACGTCACCCGAAGTGAGGACGTTGCGCCGCTTCGGACCACCCGACGGGGTGGTATCTTCGCGCCATGGCGAAGGCGCGCATGAAGACGTTGGCAATCGACATCGGCGGTACCGGCGTCAAAGCAATCCTCCTCGCGGATGACGGCAAGCCGCTCACCGAGCGCGCACGCGTAGAGACGCCGCGCCCAGCGACGCCGCCGGCCATCCTCGGCGCGATCGCGGGCATCGTTCCGCCGCTCGGTGCCTTCGATCGCGTGTCGGTCGGTTTTCCCGGTGTCGTCGTCGACGGCATCACGAAGACCGCGCCGAACCTCCACGAAGAGTGGAAGGAGTTCCCGCTCGCGGCAACGCTGTCGAAGTCATTGAAGAAGCCGGTGCGCGTCCTCAACGACGCCGGCGTGCAGGGGCTCGGCGTCATCGCGGGCAAGGGCGTGGAGATGGCGCTGACGCTCGGCACCGGCCTCGGCTGCGCGCTCTTCATGGACGGCCGCTACGTGCCGAACCTCGAGCTCGCGCACCATCCCTTCAAGGACGGGCTCACGTACGAGGACTACGTCGGGAACGCCGCGCTCCTCGATGTCGGCAAGAAGAAGTGGAATCGCCGCGTCGAGAAGGTACTCGCGCAGATCCAACCGATCTGGAACCCGCGCCAGATCTACCTCGGCGGCGGCAACGCGAAGCACCTCAAGATCGAGCTGCCCGCGAACGTGAAGGTCACGGCGAACATCGCAGGCCTATTGGGTGGCATCGCGCTTTGGCGCGATCTCTGAACGGCAATCTCTGCGGAGCCCGTCGAACGCCGTCTCGCTACCAGGCTTCCGCGCGGTCGCGGCCGGCATCTTTTGCACGGTAAAGCGCGGCGTCGGCGCGGCTGACGAGCTCGTCACCGGAGAAGCCTTCGATCTCTTGTGCAGCGGCGACGCCCGCGCTGAAGGTGACGGCGCGGAAGCTCCCATCGTTGAAGCCATGCGGACGCTGGCCTAGCTGCTTCTTCAAGCGGTGTGCAACGTCGAGGGCGCGGCTCGAATCGCAGCCACGCAAGAGGAGAACGAACTCTTCACCGCCGTAACGGAACGCGACGTCGTCGCCGCGGAGCACCGCGCGCACGGCCGCAGCGAAGTGCACGAGCACGCGATCGCCTTCTTCATGGCCGTACGTATCGTTCACCAGCTTGAAGTGGTCGAGGTCGAGCATGACGATCGAGAACGGCTCTTCGTGCCGCTTCGCGTACGCCGTCGCTTCGGCGATGCGCGTGTCGAAGTGGCGACGGTTGAAGAGACCCGTGAGGGGATCGATCATCGCGTGGAGCTCGGCGAACCGGAGCTCGTAACGGAGCTGGCGTTCGGCGCGAGCACGCTCGCAGGCGGCGCGGATCTTCGCGACCAAGACGAGTGGCGAGTAGGGCTTCGTGATGTAGTCGATGGCGCCGTATTCGACGCCGCGCACGATGTCCTCTTCTTGCGTCGCGCTCGCCGTCACGAGGATGACGGGGATCGAAGCGGAGAGCGGGTTGCTCTTCAGGGTGCGCACGACTTCGAATCCGGTCATGCCGGGCATCATCACGTCGAGGACGATGGCCTCGATGGCGCTGGGATTCGCGAAGACGCGCTCGAGGGCGATCTCTCCGTTTGCGGCTTCGATGCAGGTTATTTTTTTGCGCGCGAGGGCGCGGACGACCAGGTAGCGGGCTGCTTCGTCGTCGTCCACGACGAGCACCGATCCGCTTTGCGACGGTTCCACGTGTCGTTTTCGTTCGCCCCCTAGATCGAGATTCAAGGTGCTTTCAGAAGGTTGCAAAATCGTCGCCACGAACGCCGTAATCGGGCGGAAACCAAATCCCTAGTCGTTACGTGGCGAAAGCCGTTCGAGAGCTTACTCGCGCGCACAGCCGCGTACGTGGCAAAGATGGGAGTGACCCACGAGAATTGGGGCAAGACGCCTCTCGGTTGGGTCGGTGGAGGCCGCCGCGGGTGGAACACAAGCGCCAAGCGCCGGCGTTTTCTAGGCTGCGTGCCGAGTGCGTCATCGGCGACCAGATGGCACGCACCGTGCTGGGGCTCCGTGCCTGGAGGACATCACCATGACGAACAAAGACGAGACCGACACCACGAATGCAAAGCCGGTCGATGCGAGCGCCAACGAGGGTGAAGGCAGCAAAACTGCCGCCCGCAACTACGACAAGGCGACCGAGGCCTACGTGAAATCGGGCAAGGTCGACCAAGCCGCGCAGGAAGCGAAGAAGGCCGTCGACGGTCCCGAAGGCAAAGAGCTCCGCGAGGCCGAAGAGAAGGGCAAGCAGCCCGCGCGCACCTGACGCCGACCAGCGCGCACCTGCCCAGCGCGCCCCTAACGCCGATGGACTCGGCAATGCGCCGACATTGCGCGCTCCCGCAGTTGCATGGCGGGTGCGCGCTTTTGTAAGCGCGCGTTGCGCTCACGTGGCGGCGCGCGCGGCGTGCCCTGCGAGATCGCGGGTGAGGTCGGGAAGACGCGCCGGATCGCAGAACAGGCGCATACCGACCATCGCCTGCTCGATCACCGGCGCGAGCTCCGCTTTCTCGAAGGTCGCCGGCGACGTGCCGCACTGAGCCAGCGCGCTGCGGAGGGTCGAGTGGACGAGAAGCGCGCTGACGTACTTCTCCAGCACCGCGGCGAGCGCTCGGTAGCAGTCGGTCGCGATCGTGGGCGCCATCCGCTCCGCGACTGAGTCGCCACTTCCGCCGATCACGGGGAGTGCTCTTGGCCGGTGCGAGCGAGCATGTGCGGGTCATTGTCGACCATCGCGCACCCCATCGCCAGCATCTCGGGTCGTTCGCGTGCGTGCGGCTCAGGTGCGCGTCGAGCTTTGGAACCCGCGCAGGCGCGCGAGCGCGCGGCTGACCACCGCTTCATCGAGCATGGGGATCGCGTGACCGACGTCCGCCAGCACTTCGAGCACGGCGCCAGGAATGCGGCGCGCGATGAGCTCGCTGTTCGCGCGCGGGATGAGGATGTCGTCCGCACCGGTGACGACGACGACAGGGCAGCGAATGTTCTTCAGCGAGAAGCCGGTCGAGTGCGTGACCGCGGCCGCGAGCTGCGCGAAGAAGCCTGCGGCCTTCACGGGGTTTTGCTTCATCGCCGCGGGCCACTTCGACATGAGCTCGCGTGCACGATGCATGTGTTTGGGCGGGATCAACAGACGCGGCAACGCACGCGCGGGCGTGTTGCCTCGCACGAAGGAGAGTGACACCAGCGCGGCGAGCGTGCGCGGACCCGCCAGTCTCGCGTGAGGAAAGCCCGGCGTGGTCGCCATGAGCACGAGGCCTTCGACACGTGACGGATGGCGCAGTGCCACGTGCTGCGTGATCATTCCGCCGAGCGAGATACCCACGATGGTCGCTTTCGCGGTGCTCGATGCATCCAGCACCGCCGCGAGATCGTCGGCGAGAAGCGCCATCGAGTAGGGACCACGCGGCTTGTCGCTGCGACCGGTGCCGCGGTTGTCGAGCGTGATCACGCGGTAGCCTTCGGGCGCCTCCTTCGCGAGACGCTCCGGCAAATCGAACCAGAAGTGCCCCGAGAGCCCGAGCCCCTGGACGAGCACGACCGAGCGCACCGGGTCCGCGCCCGCCACGGCCTCCGTCACGTCGTAATGAATCCTCGTGCCGTCTTTCGCCGTCGCAAATGCCATCTGGGCTCAGCGCCTCCAGTTCAAATCGAAGCCGTACCCCACGATGATCTTGAAGACGAGCTTGTTGCTTGCCTCGGTGAAGCCCTCACCCACGCCCGCGGAGAGCTCGAGGTCGTCTTCCGACAACAGGTGGAAGACCTCGTAGATGTAGTGCTCCTGCTCGCGCAGCGGCGCAAGGTTCGCGAATGGCCCGAACGCGGCGTAATACTCGAGACCGAAACCAACGCCGGCGGTGGACTTGTACACGACGGTCGCCGCGGGCTCGAAGGCGGGACCTTCCTTCGCGCCCGCGTTCGCCAGCGCGGTGTTCACGTTGGGGTTCGCCGCGAACATGAACCAGTCGTTCTCCCACGCGACGATGGGGCGCACCTCGCAGCCAAGGTGGTTCTTGTCGTACGCGATAGGCAACGACGAGAGCTCGAGGTTCACGCCGAGGCGCAGGTGCTCGTGCCACTTCGGCGGCGTGACGAGCTTCGATCGGATCTTGAGCCCCGCGTAGTCGAGCTCGCCGGTCTTTCGCTTCGCCGCCTGGAGGTACATGCCGAGCTCCCACCACGGCGTGATTCCGAGCGAAGGCTCGAGCGTGAGATGCGAGCGACCGTCGGGTGCGCGCTCGGGACCGTCGTCCTTCTTCGGACCGCTCGCCACGTGGTTCATGTGCACTTCGAGGCCCATGTAGCCGGGCGGATTCGCGGTGCCGTTGTAGACCTGAATTTCCCACGGGTCAGCGCGCACGGTCGTCGATGCGAGGAGCGAGCCGAGCATCGCCCCAAGAACGAAAACGCGCTTCACGGGTGGCCTTCGATCTTCGCCAGTGCGGCCTCGGCATACGGCCGAACGATGGGGTACGGATGCGAGAGCTGCGCTGAGACCAGCGGCAGGGCGGATTTCATGCGCGCTTCGCCGAGACCGTAGAGCGCGACGGCTTGCTCATGAGGTTTACCGAGCCGCAAGGTGGCCACGAGCGCGTTGTCGCCGAGATCGCCGTAGAGCGCACGCATCTTCGTCTCGTCGTAGCTCTTGTTCCACAGGCGCTTCATGTCGGAGAGGATGGCCGCCACGGATTTGTCGGCGTGGCAGAGAGCGCACTCGAGCGGGCGGTCGCGCTCGACGCGCGTGGGATCGGTCGGTGACGAGATCCGGTGGTAGCGCGTCAGCCGCGAATCGAGCGACATGTTCTTCTTCGACATGTGGCAGTTGATGCAATGCGACCCCTCGCCCGCAGGGTCGTGCTTCGTGTGCCCGCGCACGGCCAGGGCGCCGCCAAACTGTTTGTGGCAGCCCGTGCAGATGGCGTCGCCGGCGGGTGTGGTCTCGAGCTCCTTCATGCGAGCCCGACCCTCGCGCGCGTGAGGATCGTGGCAGGTGGCACAGCTCATCTCGCTGGCGCAGCCGCCGAGCAGGAAGTCGCGCCCCTCGCCCGAGTTGATGTTGCTGCCGCCAGCCGAGCCACTCGCGGCGACGGCGCGCGCGCCACCCTCCCACGTGAAGGGGTACTGCGAGAAGAGCACCTGATGGCAGCGCGCGCAGGTGCGGTTGATCTGCTGCGTGCGCGTCTGCTTGTCGGCGCCAGCGACGCGCAGGCCCGGAGCGCGCGGCGAGAACGAAGGCTTTATATTTGTATTCTGCACGTGCTCGCGCGAGCCGCCGTGGCACGCCTCGCAGCCAATGCCGACCTCGAGCAAATGCTTCTCGTCGAAGTTGGCGCGCGTTGCGTTCACGGCCTTGAGCGCCGTGTCCGTGAACGACAACGATCTATCGTCCTCCGGGCCGCGGTTGTGGAGGTGACCGATCTCGTTCGTGAGCGCGGCACGGACGGCTTCCTCGCCCGTGACCTCGAACTGCGCGCGTCGGTACGGCGGCAAGAGCGTGTCGACGACCTCGCCCTGGTAGGGGCGCGCTTCCTTCCCCGCGAGCACGCCGAGAGCGATGGAAAAGTAGGGCGGGGTGTTGTGGCAGAAGATGCACGTCTTCTTCCAGACCGGGCCGGCGCGAAGACCGTCGCGCTCCTTCAACATCACCGAGTAGCCCTTGTAGCGGAACGTCTGCGGGCCGAGCAGGAACGAGACGGGCAGCACGACCTCCTCGGCCATCGCGCCCTCGGCGAGCGCGGCGTCGGGTGAGGCGCTCGCGACCTCGACGCCGACGAAGTCCTCGCGGTAATGGCCGCCGATGACCTTCGTGACCTTGTACGTCTTGTTTCCGTAGCTAGCCGAGTCGATGGCAACGAAACGTCGTCCGCCCTTGGTCTCGAGGCGCGCCCCGTCGTCTTGGAATTTGAACACGCGCCCGTCGAAGGGCGCGACGATCTTCGCCGCGGTCCACGGCCGCGTCATGTTGTGCATCGGCGACTGCATCCACGACGCGTAGAGATCGGCGTGGCATCCCTTGCAGGCGTCGCTCCCGGCGTAGTCCGCGCGGAGGATGTTGCTCGTCACCTCGCCCCGTAATGAACCGCCAGCAAGCGTGCGGACCGAGGCGCTTGTCGCACCTCCGGGTGCGTTCGCAGACGGCGTGCACGTCGCCACGGAAAGCGCCGCTGCCACCGCAGCGACGAGCGAAATCGAGCCGAATTCACGCACGCGCGCGCAGTCTAACAATTTTCGCAAATCCTTTTCGGGGGACGCGCGTCTACGAGCCCATGCCGATTCCGACGTGGCTTCGTACTCCCCGCATCCGCCGCGGCCTTGCCGCCAGCGCCATCGTTCTCTCCGCGGGAGGCCTCGTGCTCTTTCGCGCCCCGACCAACGGCTCCCTTGCTGCGTTTCCACAGGCGTTCGCAAGCCCGGTCGGCATCAACTCCGCCTCGTTCTCCGGCCCCGGCGCCTCCGGCACCGTGTCGCTGAGCCACACGAAGATCTTCGCGGCGCCCGGCGAAAAAGTCTTCGCCGACGTTCACCTCACCGCGGACAAGTCGGACAAGGTTCCGGCGCACGCACCCACGTCGCTCGTGGTCGTGCTCGACACGTCGGGCTCGATGTCGGGCGCCAAGATCGAAGAGGCAAAGGACGCCGTCATCCGCCTGATGCGCGACATGGACGCCGAGGACGAGATCGCGGTCATTCGGTATTCCGACGACGCCGAGGTTATCCAGGGCCTTGCTCGTGTCGGCACCGTGCGCGAGTCGGTCATCAGCCGCGTGCGGCAGCTGCGCGCCGACGGCGGAACCGCCATCCCGCGTGGCCTCGCGCGTGGCCTCGACGAGCTCACCGGGGCACGCACCGGCCGCGTGAAGCGCGTCATCCTCGTCAGCGACGGCCTCGACTCGACGCGCGTCGAAGCCGAGCGCCTCGCGAGCAACAGCTTCGAGCGCGGCGTCGTCATCTCGTCGATGGGTATCGGTCTCGACTTCGACGAGAGCTACATGGGCGGCGTCGCCCGCGCGGGCCACGGCAACTTCGCGTTCGTGAAAGATGCATCCGCTCTCGCGAGCTTCCTCCGCCGCGAGCTCGTCGAGACGTCGACCACCACCGTCGAAGACGCGGTCGTCCGCCTCTCCTTGCCGAAGGGCGTCACGTTCGTCAACGCCACCGGCGCCGACGGCAAGGTGTCGACCGACGGCAGCGAGGTCGAGCTCCGTCTGGGCTCACTCTTCGCCGGCGATGAGCGTCGCGTGCTCGTCGAGCTTCGCACCAACCTCGAAGCGGGCGACACGCGTGGCTTCGAAGGCCGGGCCTCGTGGAAAAAGGTCGGCGGCGATCTCAGCGACACCTCGTTCCGTGGTCTGTCGATCGTCGCCACGCGCGACGCCCACGAGGTCGAAGCAGGCCGTGACGGCAACGTGCTCGCGAGCGCCACCAGCGTCGTCGCCTCGCGCCGCCAGGTGCAGGCGGCGGAAGCCTACAACCGGGGCGACACCGCCGCGGCGCAGGGGCTCATCGACGAAAATCTCCGCGACCTCGACGCCGTGAAGGCGATCGCGCCACCCGCGGCCGTCGAGTCGCTGTCGAAGCAGATGGTCGACTACAAAGAGACGAAGTCGGGCTTCGCTTCGGCCGCGCCCACCAGCATGGCCGGTAAATCGCACGCGAAGCGCGCGGTCGAAAAAGACACGGCCAACATGGCGCGAAAAGCGTTCTGAGCGTGAAGAAGCTCGCCTTTCTCATCGCCGCGGCCGCGGTGTTCGGTGTGTTTCCGATGGCGATGCGCCTCGGCACGGTGTCGGCCGCGCTCGTGCTCGTCGTCCTCGGTGTGACCCTGGCCGTCGCCGCTTCCGAAGGCATTCACGCGCTCAGCGTGGGTGCCGGCGCGATGGGCGCCTTCGTGGGAACCATCCTCGCGACCGTCGCCCCTCCGATCGCGGGTGCGGCCCTCGTCGGGCTCGCCTTCGCCGAGCGCACCACGCGTGTTCGCGGACGCTCCGCGCGCCTGGTCCACATGGGCGGCGCGTTGCTCGGCGGCTCGCTCGCGGGGCTGCTCGCGTACTCGTACTCGTCCGCGTCACTCGCGGTGCACCTCGTGGCCATCGTCGTCGCAGCAGTGCTCGTCGCTCTGCCTCTTCTCATCGAAGCCGACGATCCGATCGCGCACATGCTCGACGAAGCTTCGTCCGGCGTCACGGGCATCGCTCGCACGCGCCTCTCGGAGGGCGCCGAGCTTCGCCGTACCGCCGACGACGTCGTCCTCGATGGCGACTCGGCGAAACGTGTAAAGCGCACGTGGAGCTCGCTCCTTCGTCTCGCCGAAGCGCGCGTCCGTCTCGAGAAGACCGCGCGCCCCAACACGACCACGGCACCGGGCTCCGCCGCCGCAGCCGTCGTCGACATGGTCGATCAGCGCATCGCCGATCACGTCACGGCCTTGACGCGCGCTTACACCGCCGTCGACGCCGCACGTGCGGCCGCCGTCGGCCTCGATGATGCCGATCTCAAGAGCGTCGAGCACGGCGCCGAGTCGCTCGAGGACGTGAGCCGCGCGCTGATGGAAATCGAATCCTGATTCAGCCGCAAAAGAACCTCCCAACGGATCCGCTTCGCGCACGCCGCGACGACTTTCGGCGGTGTATTCCCGCGTAATCTTCCTGCTGCGCTGACGTCGTTGCGCACATCGCGGCACTCGGCGGCACGTTTCCCTCAATTGCGATGCGGGGGTCGCTTCACGAAGCTTTGCGGCGAACGCTCGCCTGGGTCGCAACATCTGCCCGCGAGCCCTACCCGCGGGCCTCGGCCTGCCTCGAGGAGGTCGAATGCGGTTTTCGTCTGTCGCAGCGGTGTTGGCCGCAGTCTCGAGCACCGCAGCGGCGTCGACCGCGATCGCCGCGCCCCCCGTGCCTTCGCGCGCGCACCCACGCATCTGGCTGACGCCCGCGACCGTCGCGGCGATGAAGACGCAGAAGAACGATGCGGCGACGGGAGCGGCGCGCGCCATCGCACGTTGCGACGACGTCATCGCGCGTCCTGCGGAGTACGCCAAGGCGAGCTACCAGGGTGACACCTGGGCATTCGCCGCTTCGTCGTGCGGCCTCGCGTGGCAGCTCACGAAGTCGCCGGTCTACGCGCAGGCCGGGCTCACGATGCTCGCGTCACTCCTCGACGACTACAAGACGAAGGGCGACCATGCGGGCGGCGACCTCGTCGTCCGGAAGGACACGGGCTACGCGATCCGCTTCTTCGGTCCGCACGCGGCCATCGCGTACGACTGGCTTCACGACGCGCCCGGCGCCGACGCGGTTCTCGCGCTCGCGCGCACCCGCTTCCACGCGTGGATCGACTGGTACACGACGAGCGGTTACCTCAAGGATGTTCCCGGCGCGAACTACCACGCGGGCTACGTGTTCGCGAAGACCATGGTCGCGATCGCGGTCGCCGGCGAAGACGGCAGCAAGGGCGACGCCTACTGGGCCGACGTCACCGACGAGCTCTTCGCGAAGCAGATCGTCGGCAAGGGCCTCGGTCCCAACGGGGTGCTTCGTGGTGGTGACTGGGCCGAAGGCTGGCAGTACGCGCCGCTCAGCGTTCTCGAGTATTCGCTGTCGGCGCGCGCGGTCGAAGAGCAGGGTGTTCCACTCCCCGCGGTGGACGCGTGGGCCGGCGACCTCGCGGTTCGCTTCGCCCACTCGCTGACGCCGGCGAGGAGCGGCGTTTACGTTGGCGGTGACACGGACAAGGCCGCGCCCTACGTCGCGCCGTCCGCGCGCACGTTGCTCGCGACGATCGCGGGCCCGTCGAGCGACACCGCCGCGGCGTGGGCCTCGAATCTCCGCACGAGCGTCGCCACCGAGAAGGACGAGTGCCCAGTGTTCGACGCGCTCGCGGACGCACGCGGCGTGACGTCGTCGGACTTCGTAGCGACGGCCCCGGCCACCTCCTACTACGCCGAGGGGACGAAGAACCTCTACGCCCGCAGTGCTTGGACGAGCAACGCGTCGTGGGCGGTCTTCACGTCGGCACCCCATCTCGTTCCCGATCACCAGCACGTCGACGCTTCGAACTTCGTCTTCTCACACGGCAAAGACGACCTCGTCGTCGATCCGTCACCCTACGGCACGCGCTCGTCGCTGACGGGCAACGCGCTGACCGTCGAGTCGAACAGCGTGCTCGGCGAGTACGCCCCGAGCCAGACGCCGTGGAGCGACGCGAAGATGACGTGGGCACGCGCGACCGCGTCGGGCATCGTCGCCGCGCGCAGCGACATCGGTGGCGCGTTCCGTTTTCAAGAGACCGCGAGCGACATCGGCTTCGCACGCCGCGATTGGGTCTTCCTGCCCGAGGGCGAGGTCGTCGCGATCGATCGCGTGCGCACCGACGACGCGTCACGCGCCGCTTCGATTCGCTTTCGATCGCCGGGCGCTTTTACACTGTCAGGTGACGTCGCGACGGCGACCGTCGGGGCGTCGAAGCTCGCGATTCACGCGGTCACGCTCAGCGGCGGAAGCCCGAGCACGCGAGCCATTCCCATGGCGTCGAGCTGCGACGGCATGGCGATCGGTAAGTGCGACAAGGGCCGCACGAGCGGGGGCGAGTACGCAGTACGAGTTCCCGGTCCGACGATGCTCGCGGTGCATGTGCTCGACGCGCTCGATGCGAGCGAGGCTTCCGCCGAT
>CAXSGV010000132.1:0-14096 GCA_964236615.1 uncultured Polyangiaceae bacterium | reverse complement strand
CGGCCTTCGCCTCTTCCCAGTACTTGTCGAGCGTGTCGAGCGGCAGGCTCGCGGGCTTGTCTTTTTCGCGCGGATCTCCCCAACCGCCGTGCTCGGACTGGACACGCTTTTCGACGTGCGCGAAGCGCTTCGTGAACTTGTCGATCGTGCGACGCAGCGCCCCCTCGGCGTCGAGATTCACGTGACGCGAGAGGTTCACGAGAGCGAACAGGACATCGCCCATCTCGTCCTCGATCGCCGACGCATCCCCGCCGAGGATGGCGGCGTCCAGCTCGGCGAGCTCCTCGGTGACTTTGGCGCGCGAGCCCTTGGGGTCCTCCCAGTCGAAGCCGACGCGCGACACCTTCTCGCCAATGCGCTGCGCGCGCGTGAGCGCTGGCAGGCTGCGCGGCACGCCGCCGAGGATGCCGCGGCCCTTCTTTTCCTTGGCTTTGATCTTCTCCCAGTTCTGGAGAACCTCCTCGGCGTCCTTCGCCTCGAGATCGCCGAACACGTGGGGATGGCGGTGCACGAGCTTGTCGACGATCGCGGCGATGACGTCATCGATCGCGAACGCCCCCTCGCGGCGTCCGAGCTCGGCCTGGAAGACGACCTGCAAAATCAAGTCGCCGAGCTCTTCGCGGAGCGCTTCGCGGTTGCCCCCTTCGATCGCGTCGATGACCTCGCACGCCTCCTCGAGGACGTACTTGCGAAGCGACTCGAGCGTCTGCTCGCGGTCCCAGGGGCAGCCGTCGTCCGCCAAGAGGCGCTGCATGACGGCCACGAGGCGCGGCAATGTCGATCCGTCTTGAACGACGACGGCCGCAACGGGGCGCGGCGCGTCTTCGTCGAAGCGACCCGCGGGCGTACCGAGAGCCGGTGAATTCTGCGTGCTCATGGCGCCGACGCTAGCACCAACGAACGCTGACGGCGGCGGGCGGTGTAGAGCGCCAGCTCCGTGTGCTGGAACCGCGGCAGCAGCGCAGTTCCGAAAGATACCGCGCGCGCTTTCGCGGTAGAGTCGGCCCGTGCGACCGCCTTCGAGGCCGAGCTACGGCGACCATCCACCGCCCATCGGCGCGTCTCTGACGTACCGGCGGTTGATCGTCTTTGCCGGCATCGTCGCTACACTCGCGCTCGCCTACCTGCTCCGCGGCGTCATCGTGCCGCTCTTCTTCGCGTTTCTGCTCGCCTATGCGCTCGATCCGTTCGTCGATCGCCTCGAAGCCATGAAGGTGCCGCGCACGCTCGGCGCGCTCCTCGTGATGGTGTCGATCCTCGGCCTGTTCGTGCTCGCGCTGATCTACTCGATCCCGCTCTTCTTCGACGAGCTCCGCGCTGCGGCTGCCGAGCTACCGTCGCAGCTCCAACGGCTGGAGGCCCGTCTCGAGCCGTTCGTGTGGAACACGTTCAAGATCAACCTGCCACGTTCTCTCGGCGACGTCGGCCGCACCGTCGGCGATCGGCTCCAGAGCTCAGGACCCGGGCTGGCGAGCGGGGTCGCGCTCGCGCTGTTCGGCACCCTGAGCTTCGTCGGCGTGCTCTTGAGCGCGCTGATCGTGCCGGTGTTCGCGCTCTATCTGCTCATCGACTTCAACCGCATCATGGTGCGTGCGGGACAGCTCGTGCCGCGTCGCTGGGCGAAGCCCGTCACCGACGTCGCGCGGCAGATTCATCGCACGCTCGGCGGCTACGTGCGCGGGCAGCTCACGGCGAACATGCTGCTCGCCGCGCTCTACGCGGCGGGTCTTCGCTTCGTTCCGGACATCCGGCTCGCGGTACCGATCGGCGTCATCACCGGAATGCTCGCGTTCGTGCCGTACTTCGGATTTTTCAGCGGTCTTTTCCTCGCGCTCGCCATGGCCACGCTCGACTGGCAGGGCTATGGCCGACTCCTCGAGGTGGTCGCCGTGATGGGCGGCGTGCAGGTCCTCGACAGCATGTTCATCACGCCACGCATCGTCGGACGCTCGGTTGGCCTCGCGCCGCTCGAGGTGCTGCTGACGATGATGGCCGCTGCCTCGTTGTTCGGTTTCTTCGGCGTGCTCTTGGCCGTTCCGCTCGGCGCGGTCGTCAAGCTCCTCATTCAGCGCGTCGTGAAGGTGTATCTGGCGTCGGAGTTCTACCGTCGCTCGTCGGAAATGGAGTCCTCATGAGCGAAGTCGTCGTCGAACGTAGAGCGCGGACCACCATCGTCACGATCAACCGCCCCGAGGCCCGTAACGCGCTCACGCTCGGCGTGATCGCGGGCGTCCGGGAGGCCTTCGATGCCGCGTCGAAAGATTCCGAGGTTCGCTGCGTCGTCCTTACCGGAGCTGGCGGTCACTTCTGCGCCGGCGCCGATCTCCGCAAGCAGCTGATGGACGACCCCGAGATGATGGACAAGCTCGACTCGTACATGGACGAGTACCACTCGCTCGTGCGCGCCGTCGTGCGCTGCGACAAGCCGAGCATTGCCATGATGGACGGTGCCGCCGTCGGCTTCGGTGCCGACCTTGCCTTCGCGTGCGATCTCCGCGTCGCTTCGAGCGTCGCCTACGCGCAGGAGAAGTTCGTGAAGATCGGGCTCATGCCGGACGGCGGCGGAACCTTTTGGCTTCCGCGTCTCGTCGGCACTGCGCGCGCAATGCAGCTCATCTTGCTCGCCGAGAAGCTCGAAGCCGCAGCGATGAAGGACCTCGGCATCGTCGTGAAGGTGGTGCCCGCAAGCGAGCTTCGCGACGCCACGCTCGCCATTGCGCAAGAGATCGAAGACGGGCCGCCACTCGCTTTCGCCGAGGTGAAAAAGGCGCTCTACGCGAGCTGGGGCCCGCTCGAGGACGCGCTCCGTCGCGAGCGCGAAGGCCAGCTCCGGCTGCTTCGCAGTGCCGACTGCATCGAAGGCATCATGGCGTGGTCACAAAAGCGCCCGCCGGTGTTCCTCGGGAAGTAGCGCGCCGCGGCCCGCCGCGACGCGCCGCGACGCGCCGCGACGCGCGAGCTCAGTGCGCTGTGACGGTGCGCTCGCCGGCGATGTCTGCTTCGAGAAACCGCGTGAGCTCGGGACCGCTTCCGTAACGACCGAGGCCGATCATCAGCTTCGCGATTGCCGCTTCGCGCGTCATGTCGCCGCCCGAGATCGCCCCCGCTGCGGCGGCCTCGGCTCCGCCCGTGTAGCGGTTCAAATCCACCATGCCGCGCGGGCACTGGCTCACGACGATGACGGGAACCTGGCGATCCTTGGCCTCTTGCAGCGCGGGGATGAGCGAGCCCCCGAGGCGCGGCAAGTTGCCGGTGCCATAAGCCTCGAGCACGAGCCCGCGTACACCCGCGCGGAGGGCACCCTTCACGAGCTCGGGATCGATCCCAGGGAACACGCGCACGGCGAGGACGCGCGTCTCGATGCGCGGGTCGAACGGCGCCAGCGTTCCGGGCGCGCGCACGTGCGGAGCGATCTCGACGCTGAGACCCATCTTCACGAGCGGCTCGCAGTTGGGCGAGTCGAACGCGTCGAGCGCCCACGCGTCGCGCTTCATCGCGCGAGCACCACGGAGCGCACGTGCGGCGAACACGATGCTGATCTCGGGGACGTCGAGCGTAGCCACGAGCGCCGCGTCGATGAGGTTCTCCCGCGCGTCGGTGCGCGCGCGCAAGAGGGGCCGCTGGGCGCCCGTGAGCACGACGGGCCGCGGGATAGGCCCAAGCAGAAAAGCGAGCGCGCTGGCCGAGTACGCCATCGTGTCGGTACCGTGGACGACGACGATGCCGTCGTGCGTGCCGGCCTCGAGCGCGCCGTGAATCTCACGGGCGAGCGTGATCCAATCACCCGGCACCATGTCGCCCGAGTCGAGGTTGAAGAGCGCACGCGTCTCGATATCGGCGATGCGCGCGAGGATCGGGACCTCCGAGACGAGATCGCGCTGCGTCGTGTCGGGAGCGAGCTGCGCCCTATCGACGATGTGCCCGAGCTCGCTGTCGCGATCCCCTGATGCGGCGGCGAGCGGCCGCATCATGAGCGTGCCGCCAGTCAGGAGAAGAAGAAGCCGCATCGCCCGACGAAGCTTCTCTCAGAAGACGCGCGCGTCGACCTTGATCGTGTCACCGGCTTGCAGCGGAATGTCGGCCTGCGCGCCGTCGGTGATGGCGTCGACGCTGATGATGACCGTCTGCGATTTCCCCTTCGAGACCTGCCGCGTGAGGATGACGTGGTTGCTGTCGGCGATCGAGGTGAAGCCGCCGACTTGCGTCACCGCTTCGACGAGCTTGAGGCCATCGGTCCACGGAACAGAGCCGGGCTTCTGAACCTGCCCAATCAAGTTCACCTTCTTCGAGGCGTACTGCTTCACGACCAGCGTGACCTGCGGATCCTGCAGGATCTTCGCTTCGACGAGCTTCTTGCGAATGAGATCGGTGATCTCCTGCGGCTCGAGCCCCGCGACCTGAATGCGATTCAGGTACGGAAAGTCGACGCTGCCGTCGGGCTGGACGCGGTACTCCTTCGGCAGATCCTTCTCGCCGAGAACGCTTACCTCGAAGAGGTCGCCAGGGCCCACCTGCGTGCTCTGGATCGGCGTCGGCAGCTTCGGCGAAGGCGGCCGAGAGCTACACGCAGCGAGCGTCACGAGAATCAGGAGAGCGAAGGCTCGAGTGAAAACCGTCATGCGAAACGCGACATGCTGCTTCGTTGAATGTCGACGATGCGACGTTCAACCCACCGGCAAATCACAGGAACCAGCGCGCGCCGAGAAACGCTTCGAACCGCCGGTAGTTCATGTCGTAAAGGCTCGCCGGCGCTCCGGTCGCGCCACCAGAAACGGGCAGCTGCGTGTTGCTGATGTTCGCCGTGTAGCGCAGCGTCGTGTTGAGGCCGAACGTGTTCGTGAACCGGTACTCGCCGAAGAACGTGCCGTCGGCCCGAAGGTCGGTGAACCCATCTGCCGGCGCGGGCGCCGGTGCAGGCGTACCACCGGGCAGGAAGATCTGCGGGTAGCTGATCGCAGCCACACCGCCTTCGAGCGAGAGGAGGAGCCGGCCCGCGAACATGTACGCGATCTTCGCGTAGCCGCGATCGGTGCCGTAGTAGTTGCCGAGGTAGCTGTTCTGAAAGTCGCGGACGTAACCGAGCGCGAGCGACGAGAGCGTGAGCGAAACGTTCGCGTTCTCTTCCTGGGCATTCGGGTTGGCGGTGAGGAAGATCTTCGCCTCGGCCTGCGCGATGATGCTGTCGAACTGCTTCGTCGAGGGCGCACTTCCGGGACGGTAAAAGCTCGAGCCCCAGCCGATCATGCCGAGCAGGTTGAGCCGCGGCGTCACGAGGCCGTTCATTCCGATGCGGGTACGGACCGGCGTCGAGTCGTTGAGCTGCGTCGATGACGAGCGCTCGGGCTGTGTGTACGTGATGAATCGCAGCGTTCCGTCGTAGAGGAGCGCGGTGCGGGGACGGAACTTCCAACGACCCTTCGTGTAGACGTCGTGTGTGAGGTTGTTGAACCCCACGCCGTTCGTGTCTTCGAAGAGGATCGCCTGCAGCTGGTACCCCACGCGCCAATCGAGCGTGCCGCCGCCGGGGATCGCGATGACCTCCGCGCCGCCGCTGAGCGTGCTCCGGTTGAAAGAGTTGTCGGGGTTGCTCGGGCCGGTGTTGGCCTGGATCGCGCGGTCGTACCCGCCGTAGATGGCGAAGCCCCACGGATGGTTCGGAAGGATGTCGAGGCGCGCCGTCGCGTTGGCGCTCAGGTTGCGCTGATCACGGACTTCCTGCGGGCCGAGGAACTCACGGTAGGTCGCCGAGAGCCCTGCGCGGAAAGCGATCTTCGGCTGCTCCACCGCGCCCGTGTCCCCCTCTTTTCGCTGCGGACCGAGGGTCTGCAGGGTCAGGGAGGGGGTAAGGCGGAAGAGCCCAGCCTGAATGACGGGGACGTTTGGCTCACCATTCGCGATGGTCGTCCCGGTCTTGTTCGACCGCATGAACCAGTTCGAGTCGTAGCCGACCTCGCCCGCGATGCCCGGGTGCAGCTCGAAGTCACCTGCACGGATACCGATACCTTCTTGGTACCGGCGATCCTTCAGGAACTCTTGTGCGTTAGCGTCGCCCGTTGCCCACAGCAGAGCCGTAGCTCCTACAAGGGTGGCGACAGACGTCCGGCTTCGTTTTCCAAATCCAAGTTCAGTCGTCATTGAGCACGGGCGGCAGGCCGAAGGAGCGGGGGAACCGGGCTTGCCCGTTTTTCCGGGAAACGCGGCGTAAGTACGGGGCGAGGTGCTGCGACTTCCTAGCGGCTACAGGACGTGCAATGCGGAGGTTCACCCAGGAGGACCGGGTCCGGGCCGGGGAACGCCGTACTGTCGTCGACGGGGAGCGTCGGGTCGACCGTGGTCGTCACCTTGGTGTCGCCCACGAACGCCGATTCCTCGCCGATGCAACGATTCGCCTCTGCGGTCAACTGCTCCGCGCGCTGCCGGAGAACCGTTAGAATGGTGAACTCATGGTTGCTGAGCTCGACGTCGTTGCGGCTCGCCGCCGTCTTCAACGCGCCGTTGCGATCGCGCGCCGAGCGGATGGCCACGTCGACCTGCGAGAGCTTGTCGTTGAGGCAAAGCGTCTTGACGACGTCGCGCTGCGCGCGTGCCTGCTCGAGCTGACGGCGAATACCCGAGGCAGCGACTTCCATGCGTCCCAGGGCTCGTTCGCCTTCAACGACCTGATCCTGAGGCGAAAGCTGCGCCTTGCGCTGGAAACCGACCTGCGCGTCCGTTCCCGCCGAAGCAGGTGCGGTCGGGTTGCCTGAATTGGCATTGCCTGAGCCGCCGGTCTGTGCGCCGGCGGGGCCAGCGGCGAGGGCAAGCACGGTGAAGGCTAATGCGTACCGCCCTGCTTTCGCGACCTTCGTCGAAGGTTTGGACTTCAGTTGCGGTTGGAAACCCACTCGCATTCGGACTCCCTCCCAGGAGCAATCGCGCACGACTCTAACTCACGTCAAACGGGGGTGTCAACGCCCCACAAAAGCTGAACCGAGATTATCGCCTCGATGGCGTGTGGCGTTTGGTTCGATGCACCCGCTCCAATTCTCGTTCACCTGAGCGACACAAAAAAGCCAAAGCTCTGCGCGTCTTTCGACGCCAGAGCTCGGTGCTTTGAAACGTGCGGCCGCCGCGCAAACCTGGCCGCAACACTCGGCTACTTTTGCTGAACGAACTTGACCGGAATGTTGATGGTCGAGCCGCTTCCCCCCACCGCATCGAACTGCGCGTTTTTGACCGCGCGAGCGATGCACGTCTGCACTTCGGGGGAGAGGCCACCGCCCCCACCCGAGTCTGCCGACGTAACCTCGCCGTTCGGAGCAATCTTGGCGGTGATGGTGACGGCGCCCGCCATGCTCGGATCGGAGGCGAGTCCCTTATTGTAACATGCACGGAACTTCGGCCGGAGACCGGCAACCACGCGCTCGGCGTTGTTGACGGGTACCGAGGCCGACGTCGAGCCGATCTGCGCGTCGCCCGTCGGGCCCTTGACCGCAGTCTCGCTGCCGGCCGTCCCGCCCTTGCCGCCGCCGCCGGTCACGCCGATGCCCGAGAGGCCGTTGCCCGCCGCGCCCGGACGGACGACGCCGCCACCGCCCGAGGCGAGCCGCAGATCGCCACCGGTGTTGCTGACGCCGGCGCCGGAGGCCGCCGCGCTGCTGAGATCTTGCGTGGGAACGTCGCTCTTGTTGAGCGCGCCCTGCACTGCGGAGTTGCCACCGAAGGCTGCGAGCATCTGCATCTGCATCGACTCGGCCTGGGACGAGAGCTGCGCGGCCTGCTTCTCGCTGACGGCGCCGCCTTTGGCGCCGGGTGCCGCGCTCGCCTTGCCCGTGGGGGCCTTGGTCACTTCGGTCGGCTTCTCGGACGTGGTCGTCGGCTTGTCCGAGGGGACCTCGACGGTCGCCACCGGTGGCACGTTGCGCTGCAAGTCGACGAGCCCCTGAAGGTTGAACTCTTCGTTCACGACCGGGTCGAGCCAGTCCGAGTACATCGCGCCGATGAACCCGAAGTGCAGCATGAAGCTGAAGGCTGCGATGATCGTGAGGTTCCAGTCAATCTGGCTCGCGAGGCCGCCTTTGACGGCGAGCGGGAGCTGCGGCCGCGGCTGCGGAGGCGGCGGCGCGACGAACTGAAAGAGGAACGTCGTGTCGCCGACGACAATCTTTCCGCGTGCGTCCTCGGTGAGGCGAACCTGGTAGCCGCCGCTCGGAAGCTTGCGCGCTTGGCCCTTGAGCGCAGCGATGTCGCTGATGCCCGTCTGGAGCGCAACGCGCCCTGCCATTCCATCGAGGAAGTTCAGGTAATAGTCGGGGCCAACCAGCTCGAAGAGCTTGAACTGCGCCGGGATCGCCTGGGCGGGGATGACGAACATCGCCTTCTCGCTCTGCCCGACGGTGACGCTCGTGCGCTGCTTGATGATGCGCTCTTCGATCACGCGTCCGCTCTGCACGACGCCAATGCGAAGGACCTTCGGACCCGACTGCTGCGCGACGGCGCGCATGACGGCCGTCATCTGCCCAGGTCGTGTTGCCCCGCCCTGCCCGTGCTGCCCTGTCTGTCCAGGCCCCGTGTTCATCGCGTCGCGCCTTTCGTAGCTTAACCAAACCGACGGTCTGTGAGCACAGACCGCGCGTGCAATCCGAAGGTTCCCAGAATTCGCGCCGGCACGAAACTACACGAGAAAGACGTGCAGTGGAAGCTCGCGCTCACGCCGAAAGCGCTTCCAGGCGCTCGATGAGCTTGTCGGCGGCCGCGTGACGGCTCTTGGCGACCTTCCCGGCCTGATGCTGGATGGCGACGCACGCGATCGTGCCCGCCATCCCAATAGCCGCTACCCCGAGCGCATCGGCGACGACGCTGTGGAGCGCGCTCGAGATCTGTTCGTCGGTCTCCATGCTCGCGTTGCCGAGCCCAATGCGGAGCGCCATGGCGCCGAGAAGAAAGCCGGTGCTGCTCGCGATGCTGGCGCAGACGCGGGGCACGCGGCTCCAGCGCGCTATCATCCAATCGAGCTCGGCAAGCTGCTCGTTCACGAGCGCAGTACGTTGCGGAAGCGGATGGGCGAGCGCCTCGAGAACGTCACGTTCCCACGTCGCGTCGGGCAGCCGAAGGATCGCGTCACGCACCGCGGGGTACTGCGCGCGGCCTCGATCGCCGAGAAGCTCCTTCACGAGGAGGTCCGGATCGAGCGACGTCGAGCTGACTGCAAAATACAAACGTCGCGCACTGGCTGCGACGCACGCCCCGACAATCAGAGAGGCAAGGAGGACGAGAACCAGATCAGAACGGATCCTTCAACGTGGCCTGCTCGATCCGATCGAGGAACGGCTGGCGAAGCTCAGCGAGCGTGAGCTTGGGTTGAATCTTGCTCACGTCGACGGATGCGATCGGCTTCTGCACGCGACCGACGATCGTGACCTCCCCGATCGTGATGACCTTGCCCGCTTGCTGCGCCGAGGCCTCCGACGAAAAGGCGACCGCGGCTGCGAGCACGAGACCTGTGACGACGACGTTGCGCATGAATTCTCCCGAGGGCTCGAAACGTAGCATGGTCACTTCTTGGGTGCGGCAGGTGCAGGTGCTGCAGCCGCGCCTGCGTCCTTCGCGCCGCCGGCAGCAGGCGCGGGTGCGGGCGCGGTGGTCGGCGTCTTGAGCTCGTTCTGTTTCTGCTTCGCGCGGCTGAGGAGCTCGTCGACGTCGTCGGTCGCGCCCGGTGCGCTCTTGCCACGCATCGACTTGTACGTCTCGAGCTCGCGGATCGCGGTCGCGACCTGCGCGTCGGCGCTCATGCCGGGGACGTTCGGCGAAAACAGGTACAGGAGCCCCATGTCGTAGTGGGCGACCGCGAGGCTCGAGTCCATCGAGAGCGCAGTATCGAACTCCTTCTTGGCCTCGGTCGGCTTGCCACTCAGGCGGTACGCGTCGCCGAGGTTCAAGTGCGCGAGCGCGTTGTTCGGCGCGTAGCGAACGGCGCTCTCGAGGAGAGGCAGCGCCTCGGCGACGTTGCCGGCTTCGAGCTTCATCGCGCCGGTCTGAATCACGGCTTCGACCATGTCCGGACGCTTCGCGCGCGCCGCTTCGAAGTCGGTCATCGCGGCGATGCGTTGACCTTCTTCGCGACGGATGACGCCGCGAAGGAGGTGCGCCTCGGCGTTGTCCTTGTCGCGCGGCGGGCTGGAGTCGCCGAAGCCGTCGAGGATCGCCTGCAGCGCGTACTTCGCGAGATCCATGCGGTGCGCGCGGTAGTGGTCGCGCGCGATGGTGACCATCGCTTCTTTGTAGTCGGGGTTCAGACGAAGCGCGTCCTGCGCGAGCTGCTGCGCAGTGCCGCTGTCGTTGGCGAGTGATTTCACCTCGGCGAGGCAGGTCGTGAGGCGCGCGGAGTTCGGCGCCTTCTGCTTCTTGTCGGTGAGGAACGTGTCCGCTTCGGCGGTGCTCTTGCCGCGCGCGAGCGAGTTCGCGTACGCGCACATGCCGAGCTCGTAGTCTGTCTTCACGCTGAAGGACGCGCGAAACTCCTGCTGCGCACCCGACTTGTCGCCCAGGCGCTCGAGCACGGTGCCGAGCGAATAGTGCGGCGCCGGGTTCTTCTGGTCCTTGCTGATGGCCTCGGTGAACGCGGCCTTCGCGCCCGGAAGATCGCCCGCGAGCCACGCGCGCCAGCCGCGATCGTAGGCGTCCTTCGCGGCGCCGGTGAGGCCGGTGCCTTCGGGCGAATCGGTGACGCCGACCTGCGCGCCCTGATCAGTCGAGACCGTGGCGCCGGCATCGGAGGCCGCCGCCTTGTCCGGGTACTTCACCGCCGGCGTGTCACCGCCGCAACCCATGCTGCCTACGCCGGCTGCGCCAACTGCCGCGCCGCCGGTCGCGACGGCGATGGCCGCGGCGACAATGCTCTTCATCATCTGCTTCATGGAGCCACCGGGAGTGGATCCGCGGCGCCCGAGGGCGGCGGGACCGAGGTGATGCCGGGACGTCCTTGAACGTACTGGCCGTCCTTGTAGTCGAGCTTCTTCGTCTTGCCCGGGTCGGTGGGATCGGTCGTCTTCGTCACGTACGTCTTGAGGTTCGCGTCGCCGATGATGTCGGTGAAGTAAGCGAGGCGGTTGATCGCGCGCGTGACCCACGCGTTGCGAACGTTGTACTGCCGGCCGAGCGCGACGGCGGTGGAGTAGCGACGGACCATGACCTCGTCGGCCGCTGCGATTTCCTTGTCACGCTTGGAGCGCCAGCCCTCTTTGACAGTCGATCGGAGCTCGTCCGCCTGCTCGATGAGCTTGTCGTTGTTGCTCGCCTCGAGCCGCTTGAGGAGTGCCTCTTGCTCGTTGGTGAAGAGCTTGATCGGCTTCGGCGAGGTGGCGCTGTAGAGCCCCGTGCGAAGGGTGTCGTAGATGGCGCCCTGACGCGCGTAGGCGGCGGGAACCCACTCGAGGGACGCGTAGGTCGCGATGATGTGCGAGAGCTTCTCGTCGTACTTCTCCGCTTCCTTCGCGTTCGCTTGGTACTTGCCGGTCTTCGTGACGTTGCCGGCCTTGTCGACCTTGCCGATGACGTCCTCGGTCGAGCCGGCGTACGTGTGGCGCTCGGTCTCGTAGTTGGCCTTGATCTCTTCGTCGACGAGGACGAACTCGGCCTCGGCCGGCATGTCGATGAACGGCGGCAGCTTGCTCTCGTCCTTGCCGTCCTTCGTCGCCGTCGGATGCGCGCGGTAAAACTCCCACGCGGCGATCGTGTTCTTGAACCAGGTGCGGTAGTTCGTGTCGCCACCGCTCTTCATCATCTTCGCGGTCTGGTGCGCCGCCGTCAGCGAGTACTTCGCGGCCGCCGGGTTACCCTTGTTCGCCGCGTAGAAAGCGGTGAGCGACGACTGCGCGGCAAAGCGCGTCTGCTTGTTGGCCGCGGTGTCACCGCCCGTGCTGTTCCACTGGCCGTAGTCGTAGTTGGCGATCAGGAAGTCTGCGTTCGCCTTCTCGTCTGCGGTCGGACCGAGCTTCGAGAAGATCGTGTATTCCGCACGCATCTTGTCGCGCTGGCCCATGTTTGCGTAGAGGATCATCGCGTTCTTCGCGGCGATCTTTCGCTTGGCGGGATCGAAGCGCTCGTTGCCGGCGACCTTCTCGTAGGTCTCGGCCGCCTTCGTGTAGTTGAAGAAGCCGTAGTAGGTCGTGCCGAGCTCGTCGTAGGCGGTGTTGAGGTAGCCGAGACGCTCGCCGTACTTCTTCGGGTCGGGCGCCGTCTTCGTCTTCGCGTCACCCTTCTGGAGTCCGTTGAGGCGCGCCTCGCTGCCGTACTCGGCGATGAACTTGTTGTAGAGCTCGATCGCCTTGTTGAACTCGCCGACCTGCTTGTAGGCGTAAGCCGCGTTCATCGCGGCTTCGGGGGCCTCGTCGCGACCAGGAGCTGCGGAGAGCGCGGCCTCGTACATGCCGGCCGCTTCGCGCCACAGCTTGTTCTTCTCGGGGCCAGGCGGAGCAGCCTTCGCCGCCGCGAACTTCTTACGGGCGTCGACGTAGGCGGCCTCTTGCAAGGTCGGGTTGATGAGGAAGGTCGCAGAGGTCTTGTCGGCCTCGGTGACGGCGCACGACTTCGCCTTCTCGGCCTCGGCGAACTGACGTGAGCGCTCGGAGTCGCGCATCATGTTGCTCATCGAGATGAGCTTTTCCCAGGCCTTGTAGCCGTACTCGTTCTTGCCGCAGTTCTCCTTGTACATCGGCTCGAACCGCGCCGTGGCCTCGGGGAAGTGCCCGTACACGAAGAGCATGTCGGCCGAGTAGAACGCGTACTCCATGCCGTGCTTGTTGACGTCGAGCGCCGGCGGAACGCGCTGGATGTACTCGTCGCGCGCCGTGATGCTCGTGATGATCGCGGGCGGGATGGCGTCGACGACGACCTTCCGATCGGGACCGTCGGAGTCGAATTTCACCTCGTCGCGCTTGGCGAAGCCGGCGGTGCCCTTCGTGTCGTCGAAGCGCTGGTACTCGAGGTCGCGTCCGACGTCGGCGATGTCGACGACGAAGTAAGCGGCGTTGTCGAGGTACTTGTCGTCCTCGTTCGAGTCACGCACGTCGATGCTCGACTGGCGCGCATCCTCGATCTGCTTCTGCGACGGCTCCGGGAACTGATCCCTGCGAAGGCGGTGCAAGATGACTTGAATCCGCACTTCTTGGTGGCGCGCATCGGCGAGCCAGTAACGACTCTCGTAGGCGTCGGGCGAGTTCTCGTCCTGCTTCAAGTAGCCCTGCCAGCCGAGCGCCGCGAGCTTGTACTCGGCGAGCGCGCGCGACAGGAGATCGACCTGGGCCTTCATATCCCCGGTCTGGCTCGCCTGGATGAGCGACTGCTTGCCGAGGTTCGTGTGCTGCGCGGCGGCCTGACGAAGACCACCCTTCACGAGGCGCTCCGCATTCTGGATGGCGGCGGGGTTCTCTTTGTTCGCGTCGACCCACGGCGTGTTGCCGATGTAGTTGGCGAGCTTGGTGCGCGCCTCGAGGGCCTTGGCGGCGATCGCGTCGTGCTCGGGCGTGCCCGGCTTCCGCGTCATGTTCATCTGGTCGTAGGTTTCGGCGATCGCGTTCTGCACGTCGGGCGCCGTCGGATCCATCGGCCACTTCTTGAGAATGAGCTCGTAGACCTCGACCGCATTGTTGAAGTGGTTGAGGCTGCGAAACTCTCCTGCGAGCGCCTTGTAGATCTCGATCGTCCAGGGCTTGTCCTGGGGAATCAGGTTCGGATCCCGCACGCGATCGATCGCGACGTGGAGCTTCGCTTCGGCGCGCTCGGGGATCGGCTCGGTGTCGAGGATGTCGGGGCGCTGGATGAACGGCTCTTCGGCGCCGGGGCCGGTGAAGTCGAGGTTCGTCAGTGAGCCGGCGATGTACGTGTACGCCTCGCCGCGGAAGTCGGCGCCGGGATCGCCCGTGAGCTTCTGCTGCTCGTCGGTGTAGAGCAGGAGGTGGACGAACTCACGCGTCGCGGCGTCGTAGCGCTGCTGCTTGAAGAGCGTCCACGCGAACTTGTAGAGCGCGACGCCGTAGAGCGGTGGCTTCTTGAAGACGAGCGAGTGCTGGTCCCGCCGCGTCAGACGCGTATCTTCGTCCTGAAGTGAGGACGACGCG
>CAXSGV010000131.1:5511-14121 GCA_964236615.1 uncultured Polyangiaceae bacterium | reverse complement strand
CTCGCTCTCCTCGGTCCGTGCGCCGCACCTCGGTGCCGCCGTCATCAAGAGCGCGCTCGAGCGCGCGAAGATCAGCCCCGACCTCGTCAACGAGGTCTTCATGGGCAACGTGCTCTCTGCCGGCATCGGCCAGGCGCCGGCGCGCCAAGCGCTCATCTACGGCGGCATCCCGAACACGGTCCCCGCCACGACCGTCAGCAAGGTTTGCGGCTCGGGGCTCCAGGCGGTCGTCTTCGGCGCCAAGACGGTCGCCCTCGGCGACGCGGAGATCGTCGTCGCCGGCGGCATGGAGTCGATGTCGAACGTGCCCTACTACCTCGAGAAGGCGCGCACCGGTTACCGCATGGGCGACGGCAAGATCGTCGACGGAATGATCTTCGACGGCCTCTGGGATCCCTACAACGACGTCCACATGGGCTCGTGCGGCGACGCCTGCGCCAAGGAGTTCAACTTCTCGCGCGAGCAGCAGGACGACTACGCGAAGGAGAGCTTCCGCCGCGCGCTCGCCGCTCAGAAGGAAGGCATGTTCGACGCGGAGATCACACCTGTCAGCGTCCCGCAGAAGAAGGGCGACGCGCTCCTCGTGAAGCAGGACGAGAACCCCGCCAAGGGCGACCCCTCGAAGTTCGCCTCGCTGCGGCCCGCGTTCTCGAAGGATGGCACCATCACGGCGGCGAACGCGTCGTCGATCAACGACGGCGCGAGCGCGCTCGTTCTCGCGAGCGAGGCTGCGGTGAAGAAGCACAACCTCGAGCCGTTGGGTCGCATCGTCGGCTATGCGAACGCGGCCCAGGCGCCCGAGAAATTCACGACCGCCCCCGCCAAGGCAATCGAAGCCGTGTCGCAGAAGACCGGCATCAAGACAGACGCGATCGATCTCTTCGAGATCAACGAGGCCTTCGCGGTCGTCGCCCTGGCGTGCGCGAAGCTGGGCAACCTCGATCTCCAGAAGGTCAACGTCCGCGGCGGCGCGGTCGCCCTTGGTCATCCCATCGGTGCGAGCGGTGCCCGCATCCTCACGACGCTGCTCTACTCGATGAAGGATCGCAACGCGAAGCGCGGGCTCGCCACGCTGTGCATCGGCGGCGGCGAAGCGGTCGCGATGATCGTCGAGCGCTCCTAAATACGCCGAATCAAGAACCCGTGGTCGGTGCGGACGCGTTCGCGGTCCGCACCGTCGTGACACCTTCGGTCACCCACTTCACGGCATCCTTGAGTGTGTCGGGTGACTCACCGACGTAGGTGTGACCCACCTTGCCGAGGCTGACGAAGCGCGCCGGGTAGCCGGCCTTCTCGAGATCGGCCGCCGTCTTCTTCATCTGGAAGAAGGTGCCGTCGTTCTGTCCGGCCGCGAGCGCAACACGCTCGACGCCAGCCTTGTGAAGCATCGCAGGGTCGAGCACGACGTTCGCGCCAATCAACAGCATCGCCTTGTATTTTCCGGGCCGATCGAGCGCGATCTGCGGCGCGAGGTAAGCGCCCTGCGAGAAGCCGAGGAGCACCGTGGGCGCGTCGCCGTCGGCGTCAGCGTTCGTCGCTGCGATCCCGGCGACGGCAGCGTCGATTGTCTTTTCGCGGGCGGCGAGGTCGCCACCCCACGACGAGCCGCCACCTTCGCAACGCGCGTTCGCTTGCGGACACGCGAGGAAGCCGAACTCGCGCGTGCCTTCGGCGAAGAGCGGACAGCCGTTCTCTGCGCGACCGCACATGCCGTGCAAGTAGACCGCGACCGGCGCCTTCGAGCTCGACACCGACTCGCGCGCGGCAGGTGCGAACGTCACGCGCGGCGGAGCGCCCGGCTTGGGTGGCGCGTCGCCGCCCGCGATCGCGTTGGCCACGACAAGCAGACAAGACAGACCGAGACCGAGCGACACGCATGCGCGTGCCGCGTGGAGAACGCGAGCCTTCATGATGCAACCTCCGAGCCTCGCTTCGCGCAGCGCGCTCTTTCAGCGCTGCGGCGGGCTCACACTCCATCGTCGTCGCGGCGCTGTGATCTGTGACTGCGTCCGTGACGGGGTGAGAAGAAAAGACGGAGCCTTATCTTGATTCAGCGCTTAAACGAAAGGAGGGATCGGAGAAGCTCTCCGATCCCTCGATCTTCTCTCTCGGCTCCCTACTTGGTGCTGCTGCCGCCGAGGCTCTCCATCGGGGTGCCACTCGGCTTTCCGGAGGGCTTCGATTGCGGCTTCTTGCCTTCGTACGTCGGTGCGACCTTCGTCGGCGCGACCGGCGTCGTGCTCGGCGGGGTCGGGGTGAACGCAGTGGGCGTACCCGTCGGGCGCGGCGTCGGCGTCGGCTTCGGCGTCGCGCTCGAGCTCGGAGTCGGCGCGGTTGACGTGGGCGCGAGCGGCGCGACGTCACGCGGCTGATCGAAGCTGTGATCGCCGTCGGCGGGGAGGACCGGCGGAGGCACCGGACGCATTTCGGAAGACTGCATCGGTACCGGCGTCTCGGGGCGCACGAGATCGGGGCGCGGCTTCTCGCGTCGCACGAGCCAGATGGCGAGCAGCACGAGAACCCCCAGCGCGGCGAGCGCGGCAACCTCGGCGGCCCAGCGCGTACGCAGGTGGCGGCGAAGGCGCGTGACACGCTGACGAACGCGAGGCGCCGGAAGGGCCTCGCTTTCGGCGATCGACTCGAGCTTCTCGCCTTCGCCTTCACGGAGCATCCACTCGAGCGTGCGCTCGGCGTCTTGTCCTGGCGGAAGCTCTTCAGAGGCCCAGCGGAGCAGATCGCGATCGGAGTGCGGAGCACCTTCGACGGAGACCTCGGGGAGGTCGCCGCCCATCTCTTCGCGTCGCGCGCGGCGGTGGAAGTCGACGACCTTGTGACGCGCGACGCCCCAAATCCAACGGCGCAGCGCTTCCGGATCGTCCTTCGGCGCGCTGGGTGACGCGACCGCTTCGGCGAGCGCCGATTGAACGATGTCTTCGACGTCGCTCTCGGGGACGCGCTTCTTCACCATGAGCGCGAGCGCGCTGCGGAAGCGAGGATCGGTGAGCGAGCGGGAGGATCCGGAGTCCACGAGGTGTTGTCTCACTTCCCATCGTCGCGCATGCCACGCCTTTTGTGACGGGCGTCGCGCGCGATCCTCAACTTTGGTCGGCGACCGTGCAAAATCCGCCGAAATGCTGCACATTCCAAGGGTGCTTCGGCCACGCGAGCTTTCTCGATCGGTGACCACGTTCGCGACGCGGACGCCTACGCTGCCGCCCGCCACCCACACGAACAGCTACGCGCTCGGCACGAAGGACCTCCTTTTGATCGAGCCGGCCACGCCGTACGAGGACGAGCAGCGTGCGTTCCTCGCCTGGGCGCGCGGCCTCGTGTCTGCCGGCCGTCGACTCGTCGCCATCGTCGCGACGCACCATCATCCCGATCACATCGGCGGTGTCGAGGTCCTCGCACGGGAGCTCGGCGCACCGGTCTGGGCACATGCCGAGACCAGGGCTCGCCTCACCGGTCGCGACGCCGCGGTGATCACACGCGACCTCGTCGACGGCGAGACCCTCACGCTCGATGGACCCGTTCCCGAAACGTGGAAGGTGCTCCACACGCCCGGTCATGCGCCAGGCCACGTGTGCCTCTTCGACGAGCGCACGCGTACCGCAGTCGTCGGTGACATGGTCGCGAGCGTCGGCACGATCCTCATCGCGCCCGGCGACGGCGACATGACCGCTTATCTTGCGCAGCTCGAACGCCTCGAGGCGCTCGACGCGAGCCTCGCTCTCCCCGCGCACGGCGATCCGATCGACGCGCCGAGCGTCCTCTTTCGTCACTACGTCACCCACCGCTTGAAGCGCGAAGCCAAGGTGCTCGCGGCCGTGCGGGCGCTCGATGGCGGCCGAGCGTCGGACGTCGATCTCGTGCCCATCGCGTACGACGACACGCCGGCGCACCTCTGGCCGATCGCGCTTCTCAGCCTGCAAGCGCACCTCGAAAAGCTCGCGCGCGACGGCGCTGTCATCCTCGAAGACAGCGGTCTTTGGCGTGCGGCGTCGCCCAGCGGCAAGACAGAGTAGCCTCACACCATGGACGTGGGATGGGAGAGCGCCTTCGTGGCGATGACGATGGCACTCGGCGACTCGCAAGACGAGGCGGTGCGCGCGCTCGCGTCGGACGCTGCCGAGCGATCCGATCCGGGGCTCGCATCGCCTGACAAGGCGCGCCGTACGCGTGCGCTCGCGCTGGTCCTCGGTGCGATCGCGAAAGACGCCGAGGCCACGGAGCTTCGATGGCCGTCGTGACACGCGGTCGCATCTTGCGTGGCAGCACCACCGCGCGCGTTCTCGCCGCGGCGGCCGCGAGCAAGAGCGACGGCGCGCGCCGTGTCGCCAAGCCCGTCGTCGACGCGTCGATCTCCGCGCGTCAGATTACCGATGCCGCACACCGCGAGGCCGAGAACCTTCTCTTGCGCGCGCGCGCAGGCGCCTCGGAAGAGATTCAGCGCGCGAAGGACGAAGCACGCGACATCGAGGTGGCGAAGCTCGCGGCGGGCTTTCTCGCGCTCCGTGCGCGCGAAGAGAGGCTGCTCGAGAGCGAGCTCGATCGCGTCGTCTCACTCGCTGTCATGCTCGCGGAGCGCCTCGTTTCGGGCGCCGTCGAGTCCGATCCCACCCGGATCATGGCGATGGCGCAAGCGTCGCTCGCCGAGGCGCGTGGTGCGCGGCGTGCCGTGATCGAAGCGCACCCGCTCGACGCGGAGACTTTGACGACCAACATTGAAAAGCTCGGGTTGCCCAAGGAGGCGCTCGAGATTCGCACCAACACCGAGCTTGCCCGCGGCGAGCTCTGCCTTCACACCGACCTGGGAACCCTGGATGCCCGACTCACCCCACAGCTCGAGCGACTCGCGGACGCCCTCCGCGACGCGCTCCGAGCCTAACGCTTCCGAGCTCGATGCCGCGAGCGACGATGTCGCCGCGCTTCCGCCGCCCGCGTGGCGCACGAACCTCTGGCTGTTCCTTGCCACGGTCGTCAGCGTGTTCATCACGTCGAGCCAGACCGAGGGCGCACCGATCTACCACCCGTCGCAGGCGGGGCTCGTGCAGGGGGCGCAGTTCACCACCTCGCTCCTTGCGATCCTGCTCGCGCACGAGTTCGGGCACTACATCGCGGCGCGCCTTCACCGGGTCGACGCCTCGCTCCCCTTTTTCATCCCGCTCCCTCTTCTCTCGCCGTTCGGCACGATGGGCGCGGTCATTCGTATGCGCGGCGTCATCCCCACACGCAGAGCTCTGCTCGACATCGGCGCGTCGGGACCGCTCGCCGGCCTCACGCTCGCCATCCCGATGTACTTCTGGGGCGCTGCGCATTCGACTCTCGTGACCGTCGACGGCGGCGCGGGCATGGAGCTCGGCGAGTCGATCCTGCTCAAGCTGATCGATCGCATCGCGGGTCCAGCCGTTCCCGCGGGTATGGAGCTCAGCCTCTCACCGGTCGCGTTTGCCGCGTGGGCCGGCATGTTCGTGACGATGATCAACCTGCTGCCGGTCGGCCAGCTCGACGGCGGCCACGTGGCCTACGCGCTCTTCGGCCCGAAGCAGGATCGCTATGCGATGATCTTCCACCGCGCGATGCTCGCGTTCTTCTTCGTGAGCCTCGCGAGCTACCTGTTTCGCGATCTTCGCGCGGGCATCGGCTTTCACCGGCTCGATCAGCACGTCGGCAACTCGATCTTCTGGCTGGTGTGGTTCGAAATGCTCGCCGTGCTCGGCTCGCTGTCGACCTCACGGCCGCCCGACGAGCCCGGCGTGCTCGCGACGCGTCACCGCGTGCTCGCTACCGTTGGCCTCGTCGGGCTCGCGGCCATCGGTCGCGAGCACAGCTCGCCGCTCCTTTGGGCCGCGTGGTTCGTGGGCCTCGCGGTGCTGCTCGCCATGGAGGTGAAGGGCGGCGTGCTAGCGAAGCACACGTTGCTCGATCACCCGCCGACAGGGCCCGATCCGCTCGACCGGGGTCGCCTGATGATCGCGGTTCTGACGCTGCTCTTCTTCGTCCTGCTCTTCATGCCCGCGCCGTTCACGATGTGAGTCGCGCGGCTCGTTCCGAGCCTAGATTCGCGACGAGCGCTCAGCGAACTTCGAAGTCTTCGGTGACCGGGTTGGCCAGCATCTCGTCGGCCATCTTCGCGAGGCGCGCCTTGAGATCCGCGCTCGCGCCCGCGGCGTCGTCGAGCTCGATCTCGATGAGCTTGCCGATGCGCACGCCCTTCACGCCCGCGAATCCGAGCGTCACGAGCGCGCGGCGCACGGCATCGCCCTGCGGATCGAGGACCTCTTGCTTCAACCTCACGACGACGGTCGCTTTGACGGACATGTCTCTCGTCTCCTCTTGATCAGTTGTAGGTGCTGCGACCGAGCTCGAGGTTCTTCTCGATGCGCGCGAGCGGGATGCCGAGGTCGGGCTCGAACACCTCGCCGGTGATCTTCTCGTAGGCCTCGATGTAGCGGAGCGCGGCGCCGACGCGTACGTCGTCGGGCAAAGGCGGCGGCGGCCCATCGCCTTTGTAGCCCTGCTCGGTGTAGTGGCGGCGCACGAAGTCCTTGTCGAGCGGCTCCGGATCTTGCCCGGCAAGAAAGCGCGCGGCGTAGCTCTCGGCGAGCCAAAAGCGCGACGAGTCCGGGGTGTGGATCTCGTCGATGACGAGGATCTTTCCGTCGGGCGCGCGGCCGAACTCGTATTTGGTGTCGACGAGGATGAGCCCGCGCTCGGCGCACCGGCGCTCGCCCTCGGCGAAGAGGCGCATCGCGATGTCCGCCGCGGCGTCGAAGTCCTCGGCGCTCACCTTCCCCGCGCGCAAGATGTCCTCACGTGATCCGCTGATGTCGTGCTCGCCTCGCGGGGCCTTCGTCGCGGGCGTGAGGATGGGCGCGGGCAGCCGCTGGTTCTTCTTCAGGCCATCGGGCAGAGCGTGGCCGCAGAAGAGGCGCGAGCCCTTTTCGTAGTGCGTCCAGATGCTGGTCGACGTCGAGCCGGTGACGTAGGCGCGCACGACCATCTCGACGAGGAGCGGCTCGCAGTCGATGCACTCGAGCACGTTCGGATCGGGCATGCGCAAGAAGTGGTTCGGAGCAACCGGGCGCGTCTTCTCGAACCACCACGCGGCAAGGCGGTTCAACACTTGCCCCTTGAACGGGATGGTGCCGAGCACGTGATCGAACGCGCTGATGCGGTCGGTGACGACGATGAAACGCCGGCCATCGTCGTTCGAGTAGTTGTCGCGAACCTTGCCCTCGTACTTCTTACCGAGCTCGGTGAAGTCCGTGTGATCGAGGGTGGCGTGAAGTGATCGTGCGACGACCGATTCGTCCCGCATAGGCCGCGAGACTTACCGCATGCAGCGACACGCGTCACTACGCGCTGGCGCCCTGCGGTCTAGCGGCGCGGTTCGAGCGTCTTGCTGCAGCGAAACCCTAGCCCGGGGCCGCGGTTCAACGGGTAGAGCCCACCGCGCGAGGCGGACCGCGCCCACTTGTGGTCGGCCATCCATGCGCCCGAACGCACTTGGCGCCAGCCGGATTCGCCACGCGCGACGTCTTGCGAAGGCATGGGCTCGCCTTCGAGCTCGGCCGCGGTCTTCTCGCCGAAGATGTCGCCGACCCACTCGCGCATGCCACCGGCCATGTCGCGGATGCCGTAGGGGGAGACGTCGCGCGCAAAGGTACCGATCGGCTCGGGCTGCGTCGCGAATGCACGGGAGCCCCGAACGAGCGCGAACGTCGCGTCGAAACGATCGCCCCAGGGGTAGAAGCGGCCGTCCGCGCCGCGCGCGGCCTTTTCCCACTCGGCCTCGGTGGGTAGGTGGATCTTGCAACCGGAGCGCGCCGACCGCCAACGGCAGTAGGCGACGGCGTCGAACCAATCGACGAGGTGCGCGGGCACGTTCCAGAGGTGGCCGCCGTCCTCCGGAAAGAGGCGACGTGCTTCCCCCTCGATGATGATCGGATCCGGCTCCCACGTGCCCTTGGCGTTGCGGCGTACCGCGAACCCCTCGGGGCCGCGATCGACGTGAGGCGCGTGACGGAGCGCGACGCGAGCGTCGGTCTTCTCGAGATCGTCGAGGAACGCGCAGTACTCGCGCAGGGTGACCGGGAAGGTTGCCATCGCGTAGTCCTTCACGAGGACCTCTTGCCGCGCGATCGGATCGTACGCCTCGAGGTCGCCACCGAGCGTGACGCGACCACCGGGAACGTAGATGTATCCCTCACCGATCTCCGCATCGGTGTAGAGGTTCACGTCCTGCACGTGGTGGGCGCCGCGCGGGAGAGAGACCGGGAAGCGCGCGTCGCGCATGCCGTCGGCCCGCACGGTCACGAGCCAGTTGCCGGGCTCGAGTCGCGCCTCTTGAATCGGCGTTAGTCCAATCAAGCGCGGCTCGTCGAGCACGAGCACGCGCTCTTTCTCGAGCCACCGTTGAGCGATCACCTCGGCGCCGACGACGTGCGAGGTGATGGAGAGGCGGCCGTCCGCGCGAAGAAGGCGACCGAACTTCGCCTCGTCGTGCTCGACGACGAGCGCTTCGAAGTACACCTGCATGGCGACGCGACGCTCGGCCTCGGCAGCGCGCGCGTCGTCCTTCGCTGCGTCACTGGACTGGTCGTCGTC